>JBILVB010000033.1:0-28006 GCA_044370695.1 Acidimicrobiales bacterium
CCGCCGGCGGCGAGCCCGGCGACCTGGTGCAGCTCGACGACGGGCACCGCCGGGCGCCCCTCGGAGGAGGCGTCTTCGGCGGCTTCGACGACGGACCCGTGACCGAGCCGTACGGCATCGAGCGGGGTGCTCGCCGGCAGGCGGCGCCCATCGACGACGACGTCGTGGCCGGGGGCGCCGAGGGCGAGGGCGAGCGCGAGGTCGCCCACCGTGAGCTCGGCCCCGACGAGCTCGACCTCCAGGTCGGTCTCCGCTGCGCCCTCCCGCTTGACGAGCTTCACCGGCGTCGCCGCCGCCGTGGGCTGCCGACGTCGTTCGCCCCGACGTATTCGGCCCGCCAGGCCACGCCGAGGTCGTCGACGGTGTCCCCGGTGCCGCTGAGCGCGAGGGAGAGGTGGGCGTCGAGCAGATCAGGCGCCAGGTCGAGCCCCAGCAGCCGTTGCCGGGCGAGCACGGCGGGCACGGCGATCGCGGCGAGGCCGAGCCCGCCGCAGGCTCGTTCGGGCACGGCGAGATCGCCGATGCGGTCCCCGGGATCGAACGGTTCGCCGTCGACGAACAGCACGGCCGGGGCCGGGTCGGCCGCCGTGGCGATCTGCTCGCGTTCGCTGTGCCGGGGGGCGTCGAGATGCACCCGCCAGGTCACCGCACCGTCGACCAGCGCGATCCGCCCGGTCCCGAGCCCGAGCAGCCGGGCGATGCGGGCCAGCCCGACGGGTACGGCGTCGACGGTCGGGCGCGCCGTGCCGGCGTCTTCGACGGCGCGAGCAGCAGCCCGTACCGTCGAGCGCAGTGCGACCACCGACGCCACGTGGCCGTCGGACTCCTCGTGGTGCAGCACGACGAGCGCGTCGCCGGGATCGTCGGCGAGGGCCCGTGCCCGCTCGACGAGCGCGGCGGTCGCGTGGTCGTCGGTGGTGTCGACGTCGACGAGTTCGACGTCGACCGAGCCCACGACGGCGACCACCGGTTCGAAGCGCAGCCCGAGCGATTCCCCGAGCCGCCGGACCAACTCGCCGACGGCGACGGCATCGCGCACCCGGCCGGAGGGCACGGCACCGGCGGGGAGCCGCAGCTCGGCGGCCCCGGTGACGACGAAACCGTCGCGCCGCTCCACGCGTACCGCCCGTACCGCCTGCTCGAGGATGAGCACGCCGACGGCGGCACCCGGCCCGTCGGTACGGTCACCTCGCCTGCGCACGCGGTCAGGTTAGAGGCCGAGTTCGTGGCGGACAGGGACGGGGGTACCATCCTCGGGCCGTCGAACCAGGGCCAAGGGGATGTCGAACCCAGCACGTGGCACGAACCCAGCGCAGCGGCCGTTTCCGGCGTGGGTTCGGCCGGAGGACCTCCCCGAAGCGGCGCAGCGGGGGGCCCTGCGTCGCCGCTGGCCGGTGGTGTTCCTGGTGGTGGCGATCACCGCCGGTGCCGCTGGTTCCGCCGTCTGGTTCACCCGGAACGAGGCGGCTGCGCCGGCGGCGACGACCGTGACGACCGCACCGGCGACCACCGCACCGGCGACCACCGCACCGGCGACCACCGCACCGGCGACCACCGCACCGGTGACCACCGTCGGCACGACGATCACGACGCTGACCGCCCCGGTCACGACGACGGCGCCGCCCCGGCAGCCGGTGACGGCGACCCCGGCCGATCCGGCCCAACCGGTCGCGACGCGCGAGTTCCGGTTCGACGGGACGCTGTCGTTCACCGGCGCCATCGGCGACCAGGCCGCGGCCGAGGCGGTGATGGTGACCCTGGCCGGCGCGCTCGGCTCCGCCCGGGTCTCGGCCCGGCTGATCGTCGACGAGCGCGCCCGGGCGACCGAGGTGCCGGTCCGTGCGCCGACGGTGGCCACCTACGTGGGCGGCACGACGACGTTCTCGGAAGGGTTCCTGCAGTTGCTCGACGTCGTGTCCCAGGTCCTCCGGGCGATCCCGGGCTCGTCGCTGACGCTCACCGGGTTCGGCGACGACCAGGGGGTGCTCGAGGACAACCTTGCGGCGTCGCGGCGCCGTGCCGAGGCGGTGGCCAGCCTGCTGGTCGGTCGGGGGGTCGAGCGGAACCGGATCCGGATCGTGGGTAAGGGGCCGGCGGAGCCGATCGCATCGAACGCGACCGAGGCCGGCCGGTTCCGGAACCGGCGCGTCGAGGTGTCCCTCGCCGGGGTCCTGTGATCAGCGGCCCGTGAAGACCGCCTTGCCCGGACCGTTCTCGAGGAAGCTGCGCACGCCGATCTGGCTGTCCTCGGTGCGGAACACCTCGGTGAAGGCTCGCCGCTCGCCGAGGAGGCCGTCGGCGAGGGAGCTCGACAGCCCGGCGTCGATCGCCTGCTTGCACAGGGCCTGGGCCTGGAGGGCCCCGCGCGCCACCTCGGCGGCGAGCGCGAGCGCACGTTCGTGGAGTTGCTCGCGGGGCACGACCTCGTCGGCGAGTCCGATGCGCAGGGCCTCCTCGGCGCGGACCTGACGCCCGGTGATGCACAGCTCCTTGGCGCGCGACGGCCCGACGAGCCGGGCGAGCCGCTGGGTGCCGCCGCCCCCGGGGATGATGCCGAGCAGGATCTCCGGCTGGCCGAACACCGCGTTGTCGCTCGCGATCCGGTAGTCGCAGGCCAGCGCCAGCTCGCAGCCGCCGCCGAGGGCGTACCCGGCGACGGCGGCGATCGTGAATCGGGGCAGCGCTGCGAGGGCGTCCATCACCTCGTGGAACCCGGCACCGATCCGTTCGGCCTCGTCGGGGCCGCCGAACTCGGCGATGTCGGCCCCGGCCGCGAAGATCCGCTCGCCACCGGTGACGACGACGGCGCCGGGCAGGTCAGCGGCCAGGTCGGCGACCGCCGCGTGGATCGCCGATCGCATGGCGCCGGACAGCGCGTTCACTTTGGGATTGTCCAGGCGGAGGACCGCCACCGCATCCGGTCGACGTTCGAGGTGCACCAACGTATCGCTCATGGCCGGAACCGTAGGGCGTCCGGGGCCGACGACGGGCATGTGTCGCCGGGCGCCGACAGGAGCATCGGGCTCGACTGTCGACGTTCGGTGCCGGCCCGGCTGCGGCGGGATGGTGGGGTGCAACCGGGCCGGCATTAGACACTCTAACCAATCGTTTCGAAATGTCCACCAAAAAACCTGTGGCGTTCGCGTCGATTTCGTGCGGCGGCAGCGATCGGCTCGGTTCCCCCGGCGATCGGCTCGTCAGGCGCCGACGCCGGCGAGCATCCGGTCGGCCGCGGTCCACGGGTCGACGGCGCGTTCGAGCACCTCCACCTGGAGCTGGTCCCAGCGTTCACCGGTGCACAACTCCCGGGCCCGGCGCTCGAGGCGCCGGGCGACGATCTCCCGGAGCTCCTCGCGCAGGCGCTGTTCCCGGCGGCGGGCGAGCAGGCCGGCCCCGGCGGCGAAGGCACGGTGGCGCTCGACGGCCTCCCACAGCTCCGCGACGCCGTCACCGGACTGCGCGACGGTCGCCACGATCGGTGGCCGCCAATCGTCGAGTTCGGACAGGTCGAGCATCAGCTCGAGGTCGCGCCGGGTCTCCTCGACCCCCTTACGGTCCGCTTTGTTGATGACGAACACGTCGGCGATCTCCATGAGGCCGGCCTTGTTGGCCTGTACCGAGTCGCCCCAGCCCGGGTTCACGACGACGACGGTCGTGTCGGCCTTGCCGGCGATCTCCACCTCGACCTGCCCGACGCCCACGGTCTCGACGAGTACCCACTCCTTGCCCACGGCGTCGAGCAGGCGGATCGCCTCGGGCGTGGCCAACGACAGCCCACCGAGATGACCGCGGGTCGCCATCGACCGGATGAACACCCCCGGGTCCGTGGCGTGGTCCTGCATGCGGACCCGGTCGCCCAGGATGGCGCCGCCGGAGAACGGTGACGACGGGTCGATGGCGAGCACCGAGACCTCGAGCTGGCGGGACCGCAGATGGCCGATCAGTGCCGACGTCAGCGTGGACTTCCCCGCCCCTGGAGCGCCCGTCAGCCCGACGGTGTAGGCCCGTCCGCCGAGCGGATAGGCGAGCCGGGACACGACCCGGGCCTCGTCGCCGCCCCGTTCGACGAACGACAGCAGACGGGCGAGCGCGGCCCGGTCGCCCTCGCGAGCCCGATCGAGCAACGTGCCGGGATCGCTGGCGCGCAGCACCATCAGACTGCGACCACTTCGGTGACGCCGGCGACCCGGTCCCGCATGATGCGTTCGATGCCGGCCTTCAACGTGGCGCCCGAGGCCGGGCAGGTCCCGCATGCACCGACCAAGGAGACGGTGACGACGCCCGTGGCCTCGTCGACGTCGCGGAGGAAGATGTCACCGCCGTCGGCCTGGAGCGCCGGACGGATCACCTCGATCGTCTCCTCCACCTGCTGTCGCACGTCTCGCTCCTTTGCGCCCCGACGGGCGAGTGGTGAGTCTCGCCTGTGGGCTCGTAGCGTTTCCACCCATGCCAACGCCGGTGCTGGGGGGCGGTGTTCCCGTCGTCGCCCATCAGGGTGGCTGGGACGAGGCGCTGCTCGTCGTGGGGCCGCTCGCCGTGCTCGCCGCGCTCCTGGCGTTGGCCCGGCGGCGAGCCCGGCGCTGGCGGGACCGCCCGCCCGCCGGTACCGACCGGGGCGAACCGCACGGGCAGGGGTGAGCGCCGTCAGCGTCGGCTCACGTCGGCGCCGAGCGCGGCGAGTTTGCCGGTGAGGTCCTCGTACCCGCGGTCGATGTGGTGGCACTCGTGGACGACGGTGGTGCCCTGCGCCGCCAGTCCGGCGACCACGAGGCAGGCCCCGGCCCGGATGTCGTGGCTGCGCACGTGGGCTCCGGCGAGCTCGGGCACGCCCCGTACGACGGCGTGGTGTTCGTCGGTGCGGATGTCGGCCCCGAGCCGGACCAGCTCCTCGACGTAGCGGAACCGGCCGGCGTAGAGGTTCTCGGTGACGATGCCGACCCCGTCGGCCACGGCCAGCAGCGTGATCAGCAGCGGCTTGTAATCGGTCGCGATGCCCGGATAGGGCAGGGTGGCCACGTCGACGGCGTGCAGGCGGGGTGGGCCCACGATCCGAAGCCCGGCACCGGCACCGAGCTCGTCGACGCCGACACCCATGGCGGCGAACTTCTCGAGCAGGAGCGCCATGTGGTCGGCCCGGGCGTTGCGCAGCACGACGTCGCCTCCGGTGACCGCAGCGGCGGCGGCGTAGGTGGCGGCCTCGAGCCGGTCGGGCACGACGGCGTGACACGCCGGCCGCAGGCGCTCGAGCGGCACGCCGGTGATTCGCAGCGTCGAGGTGTCGATCCCGTCGATCCGCGCTCCCATCGCGCGCAGGAACCGGCACAGGTCGCCGATCTCGGGTTCGCGCGCCGCGTTGTCGATCACGGTGGTGCCCGCTGCGCCCACGGCGGCGAGGAGGATGTTCTCGGTCGCGCCGACGCTCGGGAACTCGAGCGCGATCTCGGCGCCGTGCAGGCCGGCGGGCGCCGTGGCCTCGAGCGCGCCCTCACCGAGGGTGATCCGGGCCCCGAGCGCTTCGAGGCCGCGCAGGTGGAGATCGATCGGGCGGCCACCGAAGTCGTCACCGCCGGGGAGGCGCACCGAGGCCCGCCCGCAGGTGGCGAGCAGCGGCCCGAGCAGCACGATCGAGGCGCGGATCCGCTCGACGAGGGTGCCGGGCGGGTCGGGCCGGACGGTGGCGGGCCGGTGGATGCGCATCCGGCCCGGGGTCCGCTCCACGACGAGTCCGAGGGCCGTGAGCAACTCGGCCATCGTGTCGACGTCGCCGATCGCAGGAACGCCGTGCAGGTCGGTCGTCCCCTCGACGAGCACGGCCGCGGCCATGAGCTTGAGCACCGAGTTCTTGGCCCCGGCGATGCGGACCTCGCCTCGGAGCGGCGCGCTGCGCCGCACGACGATCGCGGAATCGGCGGCGGTGCCGGTCGTCGGGGCGTTCACGGTGGGGGACACGGCGGCGCCCATTGTTGCCGACGCAGCCTCCGGTACGGTGCCTGCCGATGCCGCGACTGACGTCGAGCTTCGACGCGGACGATCCGGCGGCGGCCCGGCTGTTGGTGGCACGGGACGATCTCGTCGCCGAGGAACCGGCGGGCGCCGGCGTGTTCGTCGGGGTCGACGGACCGGTGCGCGACTACCGGCGCACCGTCGAGCGGACATCGGACGGTCGGATCGTGTCCACCGTGACGTATCGGCTCGCGATCCCGTGGTTCGGCTGGGTGTTCGCACTGCCGCTGCGGCGGGCCCTGCGCCGGCCGCCTCTGCCCGACGGTCGCCGACCGTGGTGGGCCGCCCGGGATCGTCTCGACGGTCGTCAGGTACGGGTGCTGGGCCTGCTCGCCGCGGCGTCGTTGGTCGTCGGGTACGTGAACACGCTGTTCACCCAGACCGTCGCCCTCGCCGCCGAGGAGTTCGACGTCGGGGAAGCGGCGCAGGGGGTCGCCGGCACCGTCGTGCGGGCCGGGATCGTGCTCGTGCTGCCGCTGCTGTTCCTCGCCGACCGGGTCGGCCGGCGGCGGGTGGCGCTCGGCTGCGCCTTCGCTGCGCCGGTGCTGACGGCGCTCGGGGCGCTCGCGCCGTCGTTCTGGGTGCTCACTGCGAGCCAGACCGTGAGCCGCCCGCTCGGGCTCGCGCTCGACGTGCTGATCGCGGTGATGGCCGCCGAGGAGATGCCGCGCGACAGCCGGGCCTACGCCGTGTCGCTGTTGTCGATGGCGACCGGTCTCGGCGCCGGGATGGCCGTCGCTGCGTTGCCGCTGGGCGATCTCGGGGTCGGCGGTTGGCGGCTGGTGTACGTGCTCGCCCTCGTCCTGCTCGTCGTCGTGGCCGATCTCGCCCGCCGCCTCCCCGAGACCACCCGGTTCGTGGAACGGGCGTCACGCTCCCCGATCGACCGCCGCCGGCTGCTCTTCCTCGCATCGACGGCGTTCCTGGGCAACCTGTTCGTCGCGCCGGCATCGTTCTTCCAGAACCGCTACCTGCAGGACGTGCGTGGGTTCTCGGCCGGCATGGTCTCGCTGTTCACCCTCGCCACGGCGACGCCCGCCGGGCTCGGCGTGATCGCCGGGGGTCGGCTCGCCGACACCTGGGGTCGGCGGGTCGTGGGGGTGATCGGCATCACCGGCGGGGTCGGTCTCCTGGTCACGTCGTTCTTCGTCGGCGGTTGGCCGATGTGGGCGTGCGCAGCCGCCGCCGGGGTGTTCGGCGGTCTCGCCGTGCCGTCGCTCACGGTCTACCGGGCGGAGCTGTTCCCGACGACGGCACGCAGCGGCGGCGGGGGACTGGTGACCGCATCGGCCCTCGTCGGGGGTGGGATCGGCCTGTTGTGCGTCGGTGCCCTCGTCGACGCCGGGTCGGGGTACGGGCCGGCGATCGGCGCGACGGCGATCGGACAGGCGCTCGTGATCGTGTTGCTGCTCACCCGATTCCCCGAGACCGCCCACCGAGAGCTCGAGGAGCTCAACCCGGGCGGAGCACCGTCGTCGCGCTGAGCAGGCGGGTTTCGGTCGGTAGCGTGGGGTCGGCGTGCCGGGAAGACGGGTCGGCAGATCTCCGGAGGCGCGCCCGATGTCCGTGATGGTGCTGTCGTTGGTGCTGGCCGTCGGCGTCGCGCTCGCCTCCGGCGGCGGTGAGCTGTTCGTGCGCGGGGCCGTCGGCGTGGCCACGGCCCGGCGCATCCCACCTGCGGTGGTCGGCGCCACCGTCGCCGCCTTCGCGACCTCGAGTCCGGAACTGGCGGTCGGGCTGGTCGCCGCAGCGGGGGGCGACGGTGCCGTCGCGCTGGGGGACGCCACGGGCTCGAACCTCGTCAATCTGGGGGTGATCCTCGGGACGGTGGTGGTCGTGCTCACCGTCGAGGCGGCGCGCGACGACGTCCGTCGCGACCTCGTCGCAGCCATGAGCGTCCTGGTGGCCGTGGCGGCGCTCGGCGCCGACGGCGTTCTCGACCGGGTGGATGCCGTGGCGTTGTTCGCCGGGTTCGGGGTGTGGCTCACCGCGACGATCCGCAGTGTCCGCACCTGGCGTTCGGACGGATCGCGCTCGGTCGCCGGCGACGGGGGAGCCGACCCACCGGTGGGCGCACGACCGATCGTCTCGCTGGTCGCAGGGCTCGCGCTCTTGACCGTCGGGGCGCAGGCCGTCGTGCACGGCGGCGTCGGGATCGGCGAGGCGCTGGGTTGGGACGAGTTCGTGATCGGCGCAGTGATCGTCGCCGTCGCCACCTCGACACCGGAGATCGCCACCACGATCGTCGCCGTTCGGCGAGGTCACGCCCGTCTCGGGGTTGCAGCGATGGTGGGATCGAACGTGTTCAACATGTCGGTCGTCGTCGGATCCGCCGGCCTCGTGGCGCCGCTGGCGGTCCCCGTGCGCTCGACACTGCTCGCGCTCGCGTTCGCTGCCGTGGCGACGGTGCTGGCATGGCCGACCCGGTCGGCTCGGATCCCGCGGTGGCGGGGAGCGGCGCTCGTGGCCGTCTACGCGGCGCACCTCGCGCTCGTGCTGCTCACCCGCTGAGGGTGACGCACCAGTCGGCGACGGCCCGTGCCACCCGGTCGTCGGCCCCGGCGAGGTCGTGACGGCCCCTGTCGATCCAGACGTGGGTCACCGGACCGGGAATCGTCGCGGTCCAGGTCGTGAGTTCGTCGGGCGTGGCGAACGGGTCCCGGGTGCCGTGCACGAACAGGCAGGGCACCGTGAGGTGGGGCAGGTGGTCGACCCGCAGCCGTTCGGGGCGTCCGGGGGGATGGAGCGGGTAGCCGATCAGCACCAGGCCGGCGGCGGCCATCCCCTCGGCGACGGCCATCGAGCACATCCGCCCGCCCATCGAGCGTCCGCCCACCACCACACGGTCCGTCCCGACCCCGTGCTCGGCGGCGAAGGCGGTCACCGAATCCCGGACGCAGGCGAGCAAGACCGGGGCCCGGTCCGGCGCCCGGCGCCCGGCCCGGCGGTAGGGGAAGTCCACCCGGGCGGTGGGCATCGGTGCCACCGCGGCCGCGATCGCCCGGAGCGCCGGGTGGTCGGCGTCGGAGCCGGCGCCGGGGAACAGGACCAATCCGGCCGGGCCGCCCGGCCCCCGCCGGGGACTCATCGCCGGGTACTCATCGCCGGGCGAGCAGGATGGCGCGGGCCTCGCCGAGGTCGCCGATCGACCCCGACGCGGTGCTCTCGTCCCCGCCGTGGTCCGGGTGCACCTCCATGAGGCGCTGGCGGAACCGGGCCATCACGTCCCGTTTCGACGGCGTGACCGTGCCGGGCGGGAAGCCCAGGATCTCGAGGGCCCAGGTGACCGGGTCGGCGAAGGCCATCACCGACGACGCACGGGCCCCTCCGACCCCGGCGAGGTAGGCGATGAAGCTCGGACCCACGGGCCCGGTCCAGGCCATCGCCCGGCGCATCGTCGCGAGCACGGCGCGCCGGGGTTCGGGGCCGAGACGTTCGACCGCATAGACGGCGCCGAGCAACTGCTGCAGCGGGGTGCCGTTACCTTCGAGCTCGAACGCGATCGACTCGCCCTGTCCGACGAGGCGATGGGTCGAGCGACCGAGGCCGTGACGGTCCACCTGGTAGCGGTGACGCAGGCGGGGCTGCACGATCCGCTCGCCCCGGTCGAGCTGGTTGACGAGCCGGACCAGGTCGGGCACCAGGTCGTCGTCGAGCTGGGGCAGGAACCGGGCGACGACGGCACCGATGAGCAGACCGCCGAATCCCGGCGGCGGCTCCACCGGCAGCAGCAGGTGACCGAGAGCGATCCGGCGGGTCGGGGCCAGCGGGCGGGAGTGCCACACCTCCAACTCGGCCAGGAGCATCCGGGCACCCTACTGACCGGGGTGTCGGACCGGGCCGGTCGGAGACGCAGCGCGTGACGGTCGCCGCCGTGGGGCCGGCGAGCGCTCGGCCCTAGACGTACGGGCGGAGCCGGGCGCGCAGGGCGGTGGCGAGATCGGCGACCCGTTCGCTGCGCTCGCCGTCGGGCAGGTCGTCGTCGACGAGCACGTCGGCGATGGCCTCGGCGTCGTCGAGGATCGCCGCCCACGTCCGCCGGTCGAGGCCGTAGGGGGCACGTTCGGGATCGACGGCGTCGAGGACCGCCGCGAGCCCGGACACGCCGTCGGGGTCGAGGCCGTCGGACTTGAGCCGGTCGGCGGCCAGGAACAGCTCGGAGAGGTGCTCGGCGGTGTCGCCGTCGTCGCCGTCGTCGGGCGGGAGCTCGTCGGGGTACTCGACGGCGTCGAGGATCGGTTCGACGAGCTCCTCGTCCTCGGCGCGTACGACGAGCACGGCGTCCTCCCAGCGGTGGGCGATCCCGGCGACCACGATGCGCTCGGTCGCAGCGGCCCGATCGGCGGCCGACCAGGTCGTCAGGTCGTACTCGGTCTGCTCGATGTCGGGGTCGTCGGCGAGCTGGACCGGGATCGGCGAGATCGGACCGTGTTCGGCCTCGATCGCTTCGAGCACGGCGTCGGCGGCCGCCTCGTGCTCGACGTGGACCACGAGTTCGGTGCCGACCCATCCGTGCGGGATCTCGGATTCGGCCATCGTCTCGGCGGCGAGCGCCTGGAGTTCCACCGGCCAGCTCTGGAGTTCGTAGACCACCTGGAGCTCCTCGGGGAGGCGCAGGGGATCGTTGGGGTCGCCGGCGTTCACGAGCGCCACCCCGCACGCCGGGCAGGTGGAGGTCCAGGACGGGTACTCGGTCCGGCAGGCCGGGCACAGCAGGAGCATGGTCCGGGACGGTAGCGGTGGCGGGTCAGCCGGCGGTGGCGGCGTGGACGACGGTACGCATCCCGTCGATGAAGCGGTATGCCTCGGCGTAACGCTCACCGGTCTCCCAGAGGCCGGTGGGGAGGTGGAGCACTGCGACGAGGTCGTCGTCCTCGGAGTAGGCGAGCATCGTCGTGCCGCCGGAGTGGCCGATGGCGCTCAGCCGGAGCGACCCGTCCGGCTGGATCGAGCACGGGCAGAACCCCCAGACCGGTCCGAGGAGCGTGTCGGCGTCGATCGCGGCGTAGTAGTCCGGCCAGAGTGCGTCGGGGACCACGGCCCGGTCCCGGAGGTGCACCGCCCCCCAGCGCAGGAGGTCGTCGGCGTCGGTGACGATCCCGCTCGTCGCGAAGTTCGGCTCGTTCACGGTGGGCTCGAGGTGCATCGTCGTCGACATGCCGAGGGTGCGCAGCAGCTCGCCGAGCAGGTCGTCGTAGGACCGGCCGGTCACCTGTTCGAGGAGGAAGCCGAGGACGAGGTAGTTGCTCGAGGAGTACTCGTGGCGGGAACCGGGGGCGAACAGCAACGGCTGGGCGACCGACAGGCGCAGTGCAGCGATCGGGGTGACGACGACGTCGTCGCGATAGCCGGGGGCCTCGCGGTAGTTGACCAGGCCGCTCGAGTGGTCGAGCAGTTGGCGCACGGTGAGGTCGGTGTTCGGAAAACCCGGCAGGGCATCGAGGGGCGGAAGCGGCGCGTCGAGCGCGAGACGACCGGCCGAAACCTGCCGCATCACCAGGGCACTGGTGAAGGTCTTGGTGATGGAGTTGATGTCGAACGTCGAACTCGACGACAGCGGGCGATCGTCGAGATCGGTGCCGACCGCACCCACCCATTGGAACTGTCCGGGCCGCAACAGGCCCAGCGACGCCCCGGGGAGCTCGAGGGATTCGACCCACGCGGCGAGGGCGTCGTCCAAGGAGCGGGCGAGCACCCCGCCCGCGGTCGGCGCCAGCACGGCGTCGGCGGCGAGCGCCGGCAGCGAGGCCGGGTTCGGTCCGGAGGGCGTCGGAGCCGCCGTCGGGGCGGGGTTCGACGCCGCGATGCCCGTCGTGAGCGCGCCCGTGGTGCCGGCGCCGGTGGTGACCGCGGCGGTGGTGACGACGGCGGGGGCGCGGCCAGCGACCGTACGGGCCACCGTGCTGGCCGACGTGGCGAAGCTCGGCGTCGGCGGTTGTTGGGAGGGAGCAGGGGGCCTGCGCCGGGCCGCGCTCGTCGCCACTGCGGGCTCGGGAGCGACCGAGACGTCGCCGGCCGTGGTCGCTCGCGCCGCGGTGTCGGCAGCCGTGGCGGTGGTGGCGGCCGTGGCGGCAGTGGCGAGGGTGCTCAGCCGTTCGGGGATCGTGACGGCGTACCCGGCGATCACGAGTGCCGCGATCCCGGCGGCCCCGACCACGACCGGGGGCCGGCGGGCTTGCGCCGTGGCGGCCCGTCCCGCCGGCCAGAGCTGGGGGCGGCGCCGGCCGGCGACGTCCTCGATCCAGCCGAAGCAGAGCACGGCGGTCGTGGTCGTCGTCGCCACGAGGGCGAGCACGAGCAGATCGAACAGGATCTCCGACAGTCCGGGATCGGTGACCCGCCACAGCAACTGGTACGCCGTGATGATCGTGGCCGAGTGCCACAGGTAGATCGTCAGCGACCGTTGGTTCACGACGGCGACGACCCGGCCCAGCCGCGGTCGGGACGGCAGCCCGGCCAGCCAGCCCCGGGCCACGAACGCGAGACACAACCACGCGCCGCCGACGAACAGGTGGGCGGGGTGCGAGTTGTTGACGACGTAGTCCGGCACCGGCTGGCTCAGCACCCACCAGGCGGCGGTCCCGCCGCAGAGCACGGCGAGGTTGCACCACAGCCGTCGGCTCACCCCGTCGAGCACGCCGTCCCGATGGGCGACACCGAGCATGGCGAACCCTCCGTAGAGGGCGAAGTCACCGAGCAGCCACGGCAGGCGCGTCGCGCCGGCGGGCAGCCAGGACGGATCGCGACCGACGACGTCGAGCACCACCACGGTCAGGATCGGCACCACGATCGACGCCCGGCGGAAGCGGCGCGCGAAGGCGACCAGCACGGGTGCGGCCAGCAGCACCCAGACCATCGCTCGCAGGTACCACAGCGGGTCGGCGAGCCACCCGGCCTGCCACTGCGAGCCGGCCGGGTCGGCGAGCGGGACGAGCCACCAGATCATCCGCGACCACGGCACCACCGTGTCGGGACCGCTCAGGAACACGTCGGCGGCGACCATGACGCCCACGGCGAACAGGCCGAAGGCCCAGAACGGGATCAGGAGCCGGCGCATCCGGTCGCGAACGGTGGCGCCGGCGCCCTTGCGGTCGATCGACTGGGCCAACAAGCTCCCGGTGACGAAGAACATCGCCGGCACCGCCGACACGACGTAGGTGATCGCGGCGTAGCCGAAGGCGTGCCACAGCACCACCCGCAGGATCGAGATCGCCCGCACCGTGTCGAGGAACCCGTCGCGACCCGCGCTGCCACCCGGTCGCGCCCCGGCGCCGTGTGCGCCGGTCCGAGGAGAGGTCAACGCCGTCATGACAGCACTATGGATCGGCAACCTGTGAGCAACCCGTGAGCCTTCCGGGGTTCGCCCTGTTCACCCGGACGTCACCGGCCGCCGCACGGGCGTACCTGCGTCCGGGCATCCGAGACGACGGTCACACCACGGTGGACAGGAAGGCGTCGGTCCGCTCGAGTTCGTCGGCGGTGAGCGCCGGGCGTGACCAGCCGTGTCCCTCGCCGTCGTAGGCGACGAGCGTCGCTCGGCCACCGGCGGCGGACACGGCGGCGACCAGCGCCTCGGACTGGCGGAAGGGCACCACCTCGTCGGCCGTGCCGTGGAACACCAGCAGCGGCAACGCGAGCGTGCCGGCGCCGGTGAGCGGCGATCGGGCGTGGTGCCGACCGTCGGCGGGACCCACGAGTCGGTCGATCGAGTGTGCCTCGAACCGGTGGGTGCCGGCCGCGAGTGTCGTGAGGTCGACCACCGGATAGGCCACGACTGCGGCGGCCAGCAGCCCGGGGTGGCGCACGGCCACGTTCAGCACGGTGAACCCGCCGGCGGAGCCGCCCATCCCGACGATCGCGCCCGCCCGGCCCCAACCACGAGCGACGGCGGCCCGCGCCCCGGCGGCGACGTCGTCGGCGTCGTCGATCCCCCACCGGCCGTCGAGCGCCTGCTGGAACCGGCGCCCCCACCCGGTCGAGCCGCGGTGGTCCGCCAGCAGCACCGACCAGCCCCGGGCCACCCAGAACGCCACGCGGGCGTTCCACTCGACGGGCCACTGGCCGGTCGGGCCGCCGTGCACCCAGAGCAGCAGCCGCCCGTCCCCGCCGCCGGCCGGTCGGTAGAGGCGGCCCGGGATCGTCGTGCCGTCGTCGGCGGCCCACGCCACGAGCTCGGGCTCGACGAGGCCTGCGGCGTCGAAGCCGGCGACCGGACCGCGGGCGAGCACTCGGCGGTCGCGGCCGTCGTACGCCACGAGTTGCGTCGGGGTTCGGGCGCCGGAGCGCACGGCCACGAGGGTGGTGCCCCGCCAGTCGAGACCGCCGTGCCAACCCCGTCCGAGTTCGGTCACCGCTGCGGTGGCGACGTCGGCGACACAGAGTCGGCCGTGTCCGTCCTCGTTGCGGCAGAACGCGACTGCCGTCCCGTCGGGGGACCAGCACCACGACCGCTGACCCGGACCCCACGCCGCCGTGCCGTGCTCGCGGTGCTCGTCGAGCACTGCCTCGGTGGCGCCGGTGCCGGGATCGAGCGTGTGCAGGACCAGCCAGCCGGAGCGGTCGTCGAGCCACCCGAGCCGACCGTCGGCGGCGAACCGGGGTTGTTGGGTGGCGATCCCGGGTCCGCCGTGGCGGGCAGCGATCGAGATCGTCGTCGCATCGGCGACGACGATCTCGGAGCGGTCCCACGGCATGGCCGGCGTGGACCACTCGTGCCAGGCCAGGGTGCGCCCGTCGGGTGACCACGCCGGATCGAAGGCGAACTCCCCGTGGGGGAGCACCACCCCCGCCGTCGCCGGGTCGTCGTCGAGCGAGCGCAGTTCCACGTGGTGCTGGTCGACGACGTAGGCGATCCGGCCGGCCGCGGACACGGCCGGCGCCGATGCCGGCGACCCGGCGGGTTGGGCGGTGAGGCGCCGGGCCGGCGAGCCGTCGACGGGTTGGAGCCACAGGTCGCCGCCGGAGACGAGCACGAGCGCCGAGCCGTCGGGCACCCACGCCCACTGCCCGCCGCCGAAGGGCCGCCCGGACCGCGGTGCCGGCTCGCTCGTCAGCAGCGTCTCGGGGCCGCCGTCGAGGTCGAACCGCACGAGCGCCGCACGGCCGTGCCAGCCGACGACGGCCACCGCCGCCGTGCCGTCGGGGGTGAGGCGTGGTTCGGACAGCTCCCGGCCGGCGGCGAGCATCGCAGGTGTGATGGCCGGCATGGTCAGTGGGCGAAGAGCTCGGCGGCCGGGCTCGTCCCGGTCACGAGATCGACGGCGAGGATCACCGCTGCGGCGGTGTAGGCCGTGGTCTCCGCCTCCGGGAAGGCGACCTCGTGCGGATAGACGATGCCCGTGAGGTATGCGCCGTCGTCGCAGCGGTGCAGCCTCGTGGTGCGCAGCAGTTCGATCGCGGTCGTGCGGTCGCCGATCGCGGCGTGGGCGATCGCGCACTCGGCGGTCTCGGCTGCCGTCACCCACGGTTCGTCGCTGACGCAACGAACGCCGCGACCATCGATCACGAACGTGTCCCAGTGCTGGCGCAGTCGGGCGCGCGCATCGTCGCCGGTGAGGACGCCGCCGATCACCGGGTAGTACCAGTCCATGGCCCAGCGGTCCTTCGGAGCGAAGGCGTGCGGCATGGTCGTGAGCACGTGCTCGAGCCGTTCGGCCGCTGCGGCCCACTGCGGCCGGTCCTCGCCCAGCAGGTCGGCCAGTGCGAGCCCGCTGCGCAGCGAGTGCGCGATCGACGACGACCCGGTGAGCAGCGCGTAGTCCCACGGTGCGTGGTCGGCGTGGCGGGCCCAGACGATCTCACCGCGGGGGGTCTGCATCGAGGTGACGAAGCCGAGGGCCCGCTCGACCATGGGCCAGAGCTCCTCGACGAACCCCTTGTCCTCGGTGACGAGCCAGTGCTGCCACACCCCGGTGGCCACGTACGCCGTCACGTTGGTGTCGAGCTTCGGGTCCTCCACCTCGAGCCTGCCGTCGACCTCGACGTAGTAGTTGTGCCACGCGCCGTCGGCCCGCTGGGTCGCGGCGAGCCAGTCGTAGGCCCGTTCGGCCTCGGCGTACCGGCCCGCGACGGTGAGCGCCATCGCGGTCTCGACGTGATTCCACGGATCGCAGTGGCCGCCCGGGTACCACGGGATCATCCCGCTCGGGCGTTGCAGCGCTGCGATCGCCTCGGCCGTGGCCGCCAGCTCGGATGCGCTGAGCACCCCATCGAGGTGCGGCAGATCGCCGGGACCGGTCACGCCGGCTTCCTCGCATAGACGACGAGGCTCTTGCCCAACAACGGGTTCAGCAGGCGATCGGCGACCCGGGTGGCCGCGGGAGCGGACACGATGTCCCACTCGAGGAACTTCCGGTAGGCGGCGACGGCGGGATGGTCGTCGCGAGCCGGGCCCACCGCACAGCGCAGCCACCAGTACGGGGAGTGCAGGGCGTGCGCACGGTGCGCGCCCTCGGGGCGCAGGCCCGCGGCACGCAGTCGGGCGTCGAGCTCGATGCGGGAGTAGATCCGGACGTGGCCGCCCGGGACGGCCGGCGCGTGGTAGTCGTCGGAGAGCCGCCAGCACAGCTTCTCCGGTCCTTCGGCGGGCACGGTGACGGCGAGGACACCGCCGGGTCGCAGCACCCGGGCCAGCTCCGCGAACGCCGAGGCGTCGTCGACGATGTGCTCGAACACCTCCGATGCGATCACCCGGTCGAAGGACGCGTCGGAGAACGGGAGCCGGGTGGCGTCGGCCCGGACGCCACCCTGGTAGGCGGTAGCGGTGAGCTCCCCGGCCGACTCCATGGCGCCGAACGTGCCCGTCACCGACACGAGTTCGGCGTGCGCGTAGTCGACGGCGACGACGTGCCCGCCCCGGCGGCCGGCTTCGAATCCGTGCCGACCGAAGCCGCAACCGAGATCGAGCACGCGGTCGCCGGGCTGCAGCCCGAGGCGGTCGTAGCGGACGGTCAGCACGGGGCCGCCCTCATCGTCCGAGCGCAGCGAGCTTGCGGCGGTTGGCCGGCATGGCCAGCACCTCCCGGTACTGCTCGACGGTGAGCTTGGCGCAGTGCTTCCACGACCACCGCTCGACGACCCGGGCCCGCCCGGCCGCGCCGACCCGGGCCCGCAGCGCCGGGTCGTCGAGACCACGGCGCAGCGTGGCGGCCAGCGCGTCCGCGTCGCCGGCCGGGCACGACAGCACGGTCTCGCCGTCGCGACCGGTGACCTCGGGCAGGGCCCCGCCGTCGGTGGCGACCAGGCAGGTGCCGGTGGCCATGGCCTCCACGGCGGGGAGCGAGAACCCCTCGTAGAGGCTGGGGACGACGGCGAGCTCGGCCTCGGCGTAGAGCTCGACGATGCGCTCGTCGGGGACGCCGGTGACGAAGGTGACCGCCCCGCCGAGGCCCAGCCGTTCGATCAGCTCGGCCGACGGCCCGCCCGGTTTGGCCCGTCCGATGACGGTGAGCGTCACGTCGCGCTCGGTACGCAGCTTGGCGAGGGCCTCGAGGAGGTACTGCAGGCCCTTGAGCGCCACGTCGGCCGACGCAGTGGTGATGAGTCGGCCGGGGATCCGCGCCACGTGCGGCAGCGGGGTGAACAGGTCCTCGTCGACGCCGACGGGAACCAGGCGCATCCGGTCGAGCGCAACGCCGAAGTCCTCGTGGATGTCCTTGATCGAGTTCTCCGACACCACGACGATGCGCGGCATGCGCCGGGCCACCCGGCCCTGCATCTTCACGAAGTTGTACCAGCGACCCACCGACACCCGTTTACGCCAGTTCGGGGCATGGGCGATCTCGAGCTCCCGGTCCTTGGTGATCGGGTGGTGCAGGGTGGTGATGACCGGCAGGAACCGCTCGACGTCGAGCACGCCGTAGCCCAGGCACTGGTTGTCGTGGACGAGGTCGAACTCGCGGGCCCGGGCCTTGAGCACCTTGCGGACGCGAAGCGAGAACGCGAGCGGCTCGGAGAACGTGCCGAGCGAGAACTGCCCCACCTCGACGAGGTCGGCGAGCGACTTGAACTCCCAGTAGGCGGGGAAGCGACCCGGGTACTGGTCGTTGAAGATGTCCAGGCTGGGGAGCTTGTGCAGCGTGACGCGGGGATCGAGCACCGGGTAGGGCTGCCCGCCGAACACCTCGACGTGGTGGCCGAGATCGACGAGCGCCTTGGTGAGGTGCCGGGTGTAGACGCCCTGCCCGCCCACGTGGGGCTTGCCCCGGTAGGTGAGGTAGGCGAGGCGCAGCGGGTCGTCAGGGCCGGGCGACATAGGAAACGGAGATCCTACCGGCGGGTAATCGCCCTTCCCGTACCTGCCGGTCGAGGGGGAGCACCGAGCGCGGTGGCCGGGCCCGTGAGCCCTTCGGCGACTGCCCCACGACGCCGCCTGCTCACCAACGCCAACGCATCGTGTGACCCACGGGTCGACCGGGCTCGGCGAGCACCGGGGCGAGGGTCAGCGCGTCCGGCGGTCCCGACTGGGGCTCGACGCACAGCGCGTGGGCCGGTTCGTCGTAGATCACCCAGTGGTCGCAGCTCGACGAGATCGTGAGCGCGCACCCGTCGCGCCACCGCAGCACGGGATCCGCCGGCAACCCGGCCACGCAGTCGTCCCAGGGTCGGGGCGGCGGTGCCACCAGCCGCCCGTCGGGCATGCCGTCGTGGTCGCGCCGGTAGAGCACGGCCGGGGCCACGTCGAGCACCACGGGCCGCACGAACCACGGGTGCCAACCGACCTGCGCAGGGAACGGCTCGTCACGGGCGTCCACCGTCAACCGGCAGGTCAGCTCCCCGGCGGCGAGATCGAGGGTCTGGTACGCCGTGCCGGTGAAGGGCCAGTGCGGCCCGAGGTCGGTCGACAGCGACACCGTCGCCGGGCCCACGGCGTCGACCGCCCACGGTCGGACGAAGCCGGTGCCGTGGATGCTGTGCACCCCGAGCAGACCGGGGTCGAGTCGGTAGGAGCGACCCCGGTACCAGAACCGACCGTGCCGGACCCGACCGGCCCACGGCACCATCGGGTAGCAGCCCCAGGCGAGCGGTCCGTCGCCGGCGGTCACGAGCCGCTCGGCGCCGGCGAGCACGGCGGACGCGATCCGCCCGCCCGAACCGGGGTCGACCCGGACGACGTCGTCGCCCGAGCGAAGTTCGATCACGCCCGCTCCGGCAGCACCCGTGACCGGCAGTCCCGCTCGACGCGGCGTGCGAGCACGCCGGGGTCGGCGTCGGCCCCGGTGTCACCGAGGACCTTCTCGCCCACGACCGTCACCTTGCGGGCGGCGAGATCGACCGCCCAACGCGTGCAGGCGACCTCGGACCGTTCGGTGGCCTGCACCACCAGGACGGCGCGCACCTCGACGCGATCCCGGCCGAGGTTCCACGACGCCACCGGGGCGAAGAGCACCCGGCCCCCGCCGCCGAAGCGCTCACCGACGTCCTTGCCGCCGTAGCGCCCGGCGGGCAGCAGCAGCCGGGCATCGACGAATCGCCGCTCGGCCACCGCTCGGAACAGCTCGTCGGCGAGCTGCTGCACCTGCTGGACCTGGCCGTCGCTCGCGAGCCCCGGGCCGATCGCCTGTGACGCCGGGCCCAAGGCGTCCGGAGCCGGCAGCGACAGCGGCGGCGCCTGCGGCGGCGACGCCGACGGACGCCACGACACCAACCACAACAACCCTGCCACGAGACTCACCAGCGCGATCAGCACGAGCACGGCGCCCACCACCACGAACCAGCCCATGCCCAACGAGCGCGTCCGGGTGTGGCCCGGGCCGGTCTCGTTGGCGCCGGCCCGTTGCCGTCGGGGGGCGCGGACATCCACGACCACCGAGCGTAGGGGCGCAACCCCCGATGCGCGGTGCACGCTCGGTATCGTCGCAGCGTGCCCCCCAGCGTCCCCGGTGATCCGCGGCGCTGGCCGGTCCTGATCGTCGCGCTGGCAGGCCTGTTCACCGTCGGCTCTACGATCACGTTGCTCGTCGTGTCGCTGTCGCGCATCGCCGTCGATCTCGACTCCGACGTCGCCACCCTCAACTGGTCGATCGTGGCCCCGATGCTCGGTTTCGGCATCCTCGGCCCAGCCTTCGGCAAGGCGGGGGACCTGTGGGGCCACAAGCGCCTGTTCTGCTTCGGGCTCGCGGGGGCGGGGGTCTTCGCCGGGGCCACGGTCTTCGCCTGGGACGCCTGGTCGCTCGTCGCGTTCCGCACGCTGTCGGCGAGCTTCGGTTCCGCGACCGGCCCGAGCGCGCTCGCGATGATCAACCGGTTGTTCCGTGGCGACGAGCGCATGCGCGCCCTCGGGTACTGGAGTCTCGTCGGCGCGGGGGCACCGGTGATCGGCGTGGTCGCCGGCGGGCCGCTGGTCGAGGCGATCGGCTGGCGGGCCATCTTCGCCATCCAGGCACCGCTGTGCGCCGTCGGCTTCGCCGTCGCCCTGCGCCTCATGCCCATGATCGAGCGCGGGAACCGAAGCCGCTTCGACGTGCCCGGTGCGGTCACCCTTGCGCTCGCGGTGACCGGCGTGCTGCTCGCGGTGAACCGGATGCCGGTGCTCGGCATCGGTCATCCGGTGGTGATCGCGGCGCTGCTGGTCACCCCGGCCGCCGGTATCGCCTTCGTCGTCATCGAGCGGCGCGTCGCCGCGCCGCTGCTGCCGCTCGAATGGCTCGGGCGCGGGCCGCTCCTGGTGGCCGTGGCCAGTCAATCGCTCGGCAACTTCGCCTACATGGGCGGGTTCCTGCTCGCGCCGCAACTGCTCGAACGCGCGCTCGGACTGTCGGCCACCGCGATCGCGTACCTCGTCGTGTGCCGGCCGCTCGCGTTCGCCGTGGCCGCGCCGGCAGGGAGCCGGGCGACCATCCGGTTCGGTGAGCGGGCGAGCGGCATCGTGGGCTGCTCGGTCGTGGCCGGTTCGATGCTCGTGTTCACCACGCTCGGGGCGGGATCCGCCCCGTGGCTCGCGGCGCTGGCGCTGGCCCTGTCCGGTGTGGGGCTCGGCATGTCGTCGCCGGCGATGGCGGCGACGGTCGCGTCGGCGGTCGACCCCGACGACCTCGGCGTCGCCGGCGCGCTCTCGCAGCTCATGAACCAGGTCGGGGCCGTGATCGGCTCCCAGGCGATGCTCGCCGTCCAGACCGCAGCCGGTGGCGGCGACCCCGCTCGCGGGTTCCCGGCGGCGTTCGCGCTCGGCGCCGCAGTGGCCGCCATCGCGGCGATCCTGGCCACCCGGCTGCCGGTACGAACCCGGCAGGTCCCGTACCAGCCCCTCCCGGAGATACCGTGATCGCCCTCGTCACCGCGACCGCCGCCCGCCACCTCGACGAGGATCTCCCGCCTCTGGAGGTCGCCCTACGGGTGCTCGGCCATGCCGTCGAGGTCGTCGTCTGGGACGACCCCACCGTGGACTGGTCGGCCTACGACGCCGCCGTGGTGCGCTCGACGTGGGACTACGTGCCGCGGCGCACGGAGTTCCTGGCCTGGGCCGACGTGGTCGCCCGCCGCACCGTCCTGCTGAACCCGCCGGGGCTGCTCGAGTGGTCGAGCGACAAGCACTACCTGGCCGATCTCGTCACCCACGGGATCCCGATCACCCCCACGACGTTCGTCGAGCCCGGTGACGATGCCGTCGCCGTCGCCCTCCCCGCCGGGGAGATCGTGGTGAAGCCGGCGGTGTCGGCGGGATCGGCCGACACCGATCGCTACGGCCCGGCGGGCCGACACGCAGCGCGCGCCCACGTAGCCCGCCTGATCGGCGCCGGGCGTACCGCGCTCGTGCAGCCGTACCTGGACCAGGTCGACACCGCCGGGGAGACGGCGCTCGTCTACGTCGCCGGGGCCTTCAGCCACGCGATCCGCAAGGGTCCCATCCTCGCCGGCGACCAGGCCTTCGTCGAAGGCCTGTACGCCGCCGAGGACATCTCGGCCCGCTCGCCGACGGAGGCCGAACTGGCCCTGGGCGGCCGCGTCGTCGAGGTGATCCCCGGCGGCGCGCCGCTGTACGTGCGCGTCGACGTCGTGCCCGGGCCCGACGGCCCGGTCGTACTCGAGGTCGAAGCGTGCGAGCCGTCGTTGTTCTTCGCCCATGCGCCAGGCTCGGCCGACCGGTTCGCGCGTGCGTTGGTCTCCCGCATCGACCCCACGTCCCGGGCCTAGGGTGCGGGCGTGAGCGAGATGGAGCTCTACCGGTCGAGCCGCTCGGCCGCGTTCTTCGACCTCGACCGCACCCTCATCGCCGGTTCGTCGGCGTTCACCTTCGGCGTTGCCGCCTGGCGACACGATCTGGTGCCCACCGGCCGGTTCGCACGGGACGCCCTCGGCGCCGTGGCCTTCCGCCTGAGCGGCTCCACCGACGGCACCACCGACAAGGTCCGCGAGCGGATGCTGCGGGCCGTGGCCGGCACCCGGCAGGCCGATCTCGTCGCCCTGAACGCCGACATCATCCCGAAGCTGGTCGATCGGGTCCGCACCGAGGCCCGCACCCTGCTCGATCTCCACCGTCGCGCCGGACGCGACACGTTCATCGTGTCGGCCTCGCCGATCGAGCTCGTCGAGCCGCTCGCCACCGGCCTCGGCATGACCGGCGGGATCGGCACCGTCGCCGAGGTGGCCGACGGCGTCTACACCGGTGAGCTCGTCGGCCCGTTCTGCTACGGCGAGGGCAAGGTGGACGCCATCCGCGAGCTCGCCGAGTGGGAGGGGTACGACCTCGCGCTCTGCTACGCCTACAGCGACTCCGCGAGCGATCTCCCGATGCTCGAATGCGTCGGCCACCCGGTCGCAGTCAATCCCGACGGTGCGCTCGCCCGCGTCGCAAGCGAGCGAGGATGGCCGGTCGTGGTGTTCTCCCGGCGCACCAAGCAGCTCATCCGACGCACCACCGCCGGCGCCGGCGCCGCCGCCCTCACCGGCGCCGCCTTCGCCGCCGGGGTGAAGTTGGGGGCCCGCCGGCTCAGTCCGGAGGCCGGCCTTCGAGGCCGGCGTTGAAGCGCGGGGCGCGCTTTTCCCGGAACGACCGTGCGCCCTCGCGGGCGTCGGGATGGTGGTCGGTGATCCCCGTGCGAAGGGCGATGTCCTCGCAGGCGTGGGCGAAGTCGCTCTCGGCCGCCACGTAGATCGCTCGCTTCAGCAACCGCATCGCCACCTGCGGCCCCTCGGCCAGCTCGGTTGCGAGGGCGAGGGCGCGCTCGAGCAGCTCGTCGGGCGCGCACACCTCGGACACCAATCCCAAAGCGAGCGCCTCGTCGGCATCGACGATCCGCTTGCGCAGCAGGAACTCCATGGCTCGGGCCGTGCCAAGTTGTTGTACGAGCAACCAATGCCCGCCCTCGTCGGGCAACAGCGCGAAGCGCAACGTGGCGCTGCCGAGGCGCGCTGCGCTCGATGCGATCCGCAGATCGCAGGCCAGTGCCAGCGACAACCCGGTCTGGATCGCCGGGCCGTTGATCGCGGCAACGGTGATCTTGTCGAGTGCCCGGATCGCCTGATTGACGGCCTGCGAGTACACCCGCAGCGCCTCGGCCGTGCCGATGGCCGTGTCGTGCCCACCGCCGATACGCGGCACCGTGGCCGGGGCGTCGTGGTGGTAGTCGACGAGGTCGTCCCCGGCGACGAAGGCCCGTCCGGTCCCGGTGAACACCACGACCCGGATCGAGTCGTCGAGTTGCGCAGCCGTGAGGAACTCGACCAGGTCGCGCTTCATGGCCTGGGTCATGGCGTTGAGCCGTTCGGGGCGCTCGAAGGTGACGAGCGCGATGCCCGGCTCGTGACGGGTGACGGTGAAGCCGGCGGGCATCGCTCAGCGCCCCTGGAACACGGCGGGACGCTTCTGCAGGAACGCTGCCGCAGCTTCCTTCGCGTCGGCGGTGCGGCCGACGCGGATGTGGCGCTCGGCTTCTCGGTCGAGCAGCGACGCGAAGTCGAGGTGCTGGGCGTCGTTGAGGTTGGCCTTGATCGCTGCGAGCGTCAGCGGCGCGAAGCCTGCGGCGCGCGCGGCCCGAGCCCGGACCACGTCCAGCAGATCGGCGTCGTCGACGACCGCGGTGACCAACCCGATGCGCTCGGCCTCGGCGGCCGTGAACTTCTCGGCCATCAAGTACAGCTCCCGGGCCTTGGCCGGCCCGACGATGCGCGGAAGGGTCCAGGTGCCTCCGAAGTCGCCCGACAGCCCCGCGGTCATGAACGCCGTGTTGAACACCGCCGACCGGGCGGCGTAGCGGAGGTCGCAGGCGCATGCCCAGGCCAGGCCGGCGCCGGCGCACGGGCCGTTGATCGCGGCGATGGTCACCTTCGGCATGTCGCGCAGCAGCTGCGAGGTGCGCATGCGGCTCCGCAACCGAGCGATGTCGGATTCGACCGGGCGCGGGCGGCCGCTGGCCGGATCCGGTGCCCGGGACGCCATGCCGCCGAGGTCGCCGCCGGCGCAGAACCCCCGGCCCGCACCGGTGAGGATCAGGGCCCGCACCTCCTCGTCGGACGCGGCGCGCTCGAAGGCCTCGAGTGCACCTTCGATCAGGTCCGGGCTCATGGTGTTCAGGTGCTCGGGCCGGTTGAGCGTCACGGTGGCTACGCCCCCGACCACCTCGTAGTGCACGACTTCGTCCATCGGTCCCCTCCTCGACGACGGCGGCATGATTCCACCCCGTTGGGTACGGTCGCATCCGTGGCAGCTGCGACCCTCGCCGGGCTCACGTCCGGATCCCTCGCCGTGCTCGGCGTGCCCCGCCTCGTCGAGGTCGCCGGCGTCGCGGCCGAACTCGGCTACGGCTCGTACTGGACGGCCGAGGCCAACGGAACGGAGTCGTTCTCGCTGTTGGGCGCTGTCGGCGCCGTGACCCCGGACTCGCTCGCGTTGGCGACGGGCATCGTGCCGGTGCAGGTGCGGTCGGCACCGCTCGCCGCGATGGCCGCAGCGACGCTGCAGGCCCTGCACCCCGAGCGCGACGTCTGGCTCGGGATCGGCATGTCCTCGCCGGTGATCACCGGCCGCTGGCACGGCGTGCCGTACGGCGAACGGCCGCTGGCGCGCATCCGCGAGTACGTGGAGGTGCTGCAGGCCTGCCTGTCGGGCGAGCGGGTCGATCACCGCGGCGACGCCTACCGGATCGGCGGGTTCCGCCTCGGGGTGCGCCTCGGCGAACGGCGACCCAAGATCGCGCTCGCCGCGCTCAACGACGGGATGCTGCGCCTCGCGGGCGAGGTGGCCGACGGGGTGCTGCTCAACTACCTGCCGGCCCGTCACGTCGCCTACTGCGCCGAGCGGATCGCCGAGGGCGTGGCCCGGTCCGGGCGTACCGACGGCGGGCCCACGGTGTTCGCCTATGCCCACGCCTGCGTGGGCGACCGCGCCGAGGGCGAGGGTCCGGCCCGGCGCGACCTGCTCAACTACGCCATGGCCGACGGGTACCGGCGCCAGTTCGCCCGGGCCGGTTACGCCGAGGAGATGGCCGAGCTGGAGGCTCGGATCGCGGCCGGGGACAAAGCGGACGCGACGGTCGCTGCCATCAGCGACCGTATGGTCGACGAGATCGACACCATCGGCGACGCCGCCCACGTGCGGTCGTTCGTCGCCGCGTATCGAGCCGCCGGGGTCGTGCCCGTGCTGATGCCGTTGCCGTGGGGGCGCGACCGTTGGGGTGTCACGGTCGCCACCCTGGAGGCCGCCGCCGGCGTGTGAGCACGGTCGTCCTCGCGCGGGGTGGATCGGCGATCGGCCGGTGTGCACGGACCCGGCGCCGCTACCCTCGCCCGCCGTGGGCCGCTTCTACGTCACCACCCCGATCTACTACGTGAACGCGGCGCCGCACGTCGGCCACACGTACACCACCGTGCACGCGGACGCCCTCGCCCGCTGGCACCGGCTGATCGGTGACGAGGTGCTGTTCCTCACCGGCACCGACGAGCACGGCCTCAAGATCCAGCGGGCCGCCGAGGCCGAAGGCAAGGCCCCCGAGGCGTGGGCCGGCGAGGTCGCCGAGACGTTCAAGGCGGCGTGGTCGCTGCTCGGCATCTCCAACGACGACTTCATCCGCACCACCGAACCCCGCCACCACGTCGCGGTACAGACGTTGCTCGAGGCGTGCCGGGCCAACGGCGACATCTACGAGGGCACCTACGAGGGCTTGTACTGCGTGTCCTGCGAGGCCTACTACGAGCCGGCCGATCTGCTCGACGGCGACCGTTGCCCGATCCACAAACGGCCGGTCGAGGCGGTGCGCGAGCCCAACTACTTCTTCGCGCTGTCCCGCTACGAGCAGCGTCTGCTCGACTGGCTCGAGGCCAACCCCGATGCGATCACCCCGGCGTCGAAGCGCAACGAGGCGATCGGCTTCATCCGCCAGGGCCTCCGGGATTTCTCGATCTCCCGCACCTCGCTCACCTGGGGCATCCCGATCCCGTGGGATCCGGCGCACGTCACCTACGTCTGGTTCGACGCGCTCACGAACTACTGCACCGCAGCGGGCTACGGCGCGGACCCCGAACGCTTCGAACACTGGTGGCCCCACGTTCACCACCTCGTCGGCAAGGACATCCTGCGGTTCCATTGCGTCTACTGGCCCGCGATGTTGCTGTCGGCCGGGCTGCTGCCGCCCCGGGTGCACGTCCACGGGTTCCTGCTCGTCGGGGGCGAGAAGATGTCCAAGACCGGGTTCGGACAGATCAGCCCGCAGTTGCTGGTGAACACCTTCGGCGTCGACGGCGTCCGATACCACCTCCTGCGCGACCTGCCGTTCGGCCCCGACAGCGACTTCACCCACGAAGGGATGGTCGCCCGCTACAACGCGGACCTGGCCAACAACCTCGGCAATCTGCTGTCCCGGGTGGCGACGGTGGTCGCCCGCAAGTGCGGTGGGGTCGGTACCGCTCCGGCGCTCGACAGCCCACTCGCCGCGATCGCCGCCGACGCGGTGGCTCGGGCGCGAGCTGCCTGGGACGACGTCGCGTCCCACGAAGCGCTCGAGGCCACGTGGTCGATCGTGCGGGCCACCAACGCCTATCTGGAGACCCACGAGCCGTGGAAGGCCGAACCGGGCCCGGCGCTCGACACGGTGATGGGCGATGCGCTCGAAGCGCTGCGCATCGTGGCGGTGCTCGCCTCGCCCGCCATCCCGGCGACTGCGCAGGCGATCTGGTCCCGGCTCGGGCTCGGTGGCCGCGTGGAAGACTGCCGGGTCCCCGACGACGTGGCCTGGGGTGGGTATCCGGCCGGGTCGCCGGTGACGAAGGGCGAGCCGCTGTTCCCTCGCCTGCAGGCCTGAGCGCCGTGTGGACCGACAGCCATTGTCATCTCGACGACGCCTACGGCTACGACGGCGGCGTCGAGGGCGCGCTGGCTCGGGCGCGGGCGGCCGGCGTGGGTGCGTTCGTCACGGTCGGATGCGACCGGGCCTCGAGCCTGGCGGCGATCGCTGCCGCCGCTGCCCATGCCGACGTGCGCGCCACCGTCGGGCTCCATCCCCACGACGCCCGCCACGGACTCGCCACGGTTCGCGACCTGTGGGACACGCCGGGGCTCGTCGCCGTCGGCGAGTGCGGCCTCGACTACCACTACGACCATTCGCCCCGCGACGTGCAGCGGGAGGTGTTCGCCGAACAGGTCGCCGAGGCGCGCGGCCGCGGCCTCCCGCTCGTGGTCCACACCCGCGAGGCATGGGACGACACGTTCGAGGTGTTCGCGGTCGTGGGTGTCCCGTCGGTCACGATCTTCCACTGCTTCACCGGCGGCCCCGACGAGGCCCGACGCTGCCTCGAGCTCGGGGCGTACCTCTCGTTCTCGGGGATCGTGTCGTTCCGCACGGCCGAGGACGTGCGCGACGCCGCCCGGCTGTGCCCGGCCGACCGCCTGCTCGTCGAGACCGACAGCCCGTACCTGGCGCCGGTGCCGCATCGGGGGCGGCGCAACGAACCGGCGCTGCTCCCCGCCGTCGGCGCCGCCCTGGCCGAGGCCCGCGGGGAGGCCGTCGAGGTCGTGGCCGAGCACACCCGACGCAACGCCGATGTTGCGTTCGGTCGGTCGCCTGCCTAGCGT
>JBILVB010000155.1:0-8769 GCA_044370695.1 Acidimicrobiales bacterium
GACGTGATCGGGGTGGAAGGACCGATGTCGGTGTGGGAGTTGGTCCTCGCGCCCACCCCGCGCCGGTTCTTCACCGAGCTGTCCACCGCCGTGTCGCTCGGGTTGGTGCGCCAGGGCGACGAGCTGTCGTGGTGGCAGCGGTACCCGGCGGTGTCGCGGGTCGTCGAGATCCTGCGGGGCATGGTCGCAGGTGCATCGGCGCAGGGGTCGACCGCAGAGCCGGGCCGGGCGCCCGGTGCGCTCGACTCGCCGGTGGGGGGCTACGTGCACGTGCCCCTCGACGGCGTCGACCATCGGATCTACGTCGAGCAGGCTGGCACCGGGGTGCCGATGTTGTTGCAGCACACGGCCGGTTCGCACGGGGTGCAGTGGCGGCACCTGTTCGAGCGCCCCGAGATCACCGACCGGTTCCGCCTGATCGCCTACGACCTGCCGTTCCACGGCAAGTCGCTTCCGCCGGCCGGCGTCGAGTGGTGGGCCGAGCCGTACCGGCTCACGCGCGACCGGGCGATGGCGCTCCCGGTAGCGCTCGCCGGACTGCTCGGCCTGGACCGCCCGGTGTTCATGGGCTGTTCGGTCGGCGGGCTGCTGGCGCTCGACCTGGCTCGGTACCACCCCGAGGTGTTCCGCGCCGTCGTCGCGCTGGAGCCGTCGCTCAAGGTCACCACCGACATCGATTCGCTGCACGGGTTCTGGCACCCGCAGGTCGGCAACGAGTTCAAGGCCCGTGTGATGCGGGCCCTGATGTCGCCGACGGCGCCCGAGGCCTACCGGCGGGAGACCGAGTTCGCCTACGCCTCGGGCTGGCCGCCGGCGTTCCTCGGCGACCTGCACTACTACCTCGTCGACCACGACCTCACCGTGGAAGCGGCGAACATCGACACCGGCCGCGTCCAGGTGCACCTGCTCACCGGCGAGTACGACGCGAGCGCCACCCTCGAGCATGGACGTGCTGCGCACGCAGCGATCCGCGGCTCCACGTTCACCGAGATGCCCGGTCTCGGCCACTTCCCGATGAGCGAGGACCCGGACCGCTTCGTCGCCCACCTCCTGCCGATCCTCGACCTCGTGCTCGCGTCGCCCTGAAGGGAGCCGTCCGTGGCCTTCGCCTCGCCCGTCCGTCCGATCACCGCTTCCGACGCCGAGCTGGCCGAGGCGTTGGCCGAAGCCGAGCTGCCGGCGCTGCTGCCGGCCCTCGCCCATCTCACGGGCGACCTGTCGTTGCTGCGGGACCACCTGCGCCCCGATCCGCTGTTGATCGCCGAGCCCCAGGCCGGCTTCACGCCCGACCAGCAGGCCGAGATCCGGGCGATCGCGCTCGACGTGCTGTGCCGCTACCGGGACGCCGGCTGTCCGGTGCCGCCGGTGCCCACGCAGGAGATGCTCTCGGCGATCCTCGCCTTCGCCGTCGGGCCCGGCGTCGACGTGGGCGCCTACGTCCCGCTGCTCGAGGAGGAGCTCGCCGTGACCGGCGAGGACCTTCGCGCCCCGGGGTGGCACGTCGCCGAGCTCGCGCCGGGCCGGCCGTTCTCGGTCGCGATCGTCGGTGCCGGCATGTCGGGGATCGTGGCCGCGTACCGGCTGTCGCAGGTCGGGATCCCCTACACGATCTACGAGAAGAACGCCGACGTGGGTGGCACCTGGTGGGAGAACACCTACCCGGGGTGCCGGGTCGACAACCCCAACCACAACTACAGCTACTCGTTCGCCCAGAAGCACGACTGGCCGTACCACTACTCGCCACAGCCCGTGCTGGCCGAGTACTTCCGTGAGTGCGTGGACGCGTTCGGCCTGCGGCCCCACGTCCGGTTCTCCACCGAGGTCGAGTCGATGTCGTGGTCCGACGACGACGCTCGCTGGACGCTCGTCGTGCGCGGGCCCGACGGAGGCTCCGAGTCGGTGCAGGCCGACGCAGTGATCTCGGCGGTCGGCCAGTTGAACCGGCCCAAGTACCCCGACATCGCCGGTCGCGACCGCTTCGCCGGCCCGGCGTTCCACTCGGCCCGGTGGGACCACTCGGTGTCGCTGGCGGGCGAGCGGGTGGCGGTGATCGGCACCGGGGCGAGCGCGTCGCAGTTCATCCCGGTGATCGCCGAGACCGCCGGCGAGGTGGTGGTGTTCCAGCGCACCCCGAACTGGTACGGGCCCACGCCGGAGTACCACGACGAGGTGCCCGCCGGACTGCGCTGGCTCTACGACCACGTCCCGTTCTACAGCCAGTGGAACCGAGTGTGGATCTTCTGGCGCACGTCCGACGGGGTGCTCGCCACCGTCACGGTCGACCCGGCCTGGGAGCCGAAGGACCGCGCTGTCAGCGAGGCGTCGGAGGCGGCCCGCCAGCTGCTCACCGACTACCTCACCGCCGAGTTCGCCGACCGGCCCGACCTGCTGGCCCACGTGATCCCGGACTACCCGGTCGCCGCCAAACGCGCCCTGCGCGACAACGGCATCTGGGCCCGGACGTTGAAGCGCCCCAACGTGCGGCTCGTCACCGAGAAGATCTCCGAGATCACCGAGGACGCAGTGGTCACCGCCGACGGGGTCGCGCACGGTGCCGACGTCATCGTCTACGGCACCGGGTTCAGCGCATCGAAGTTCCTGACCCCGATGCGGGTCGTCGGGCGTGACGGCGTCGACCTGCACACCCAGTGGGACGGTACGGCGCGCGCCTACCTCGGGGTGACGGTGCCGAACATGCCGAACTTCTTCTGCATGTACGGCCCGAACACCAACATCGTGATCAACGGCTCGATCATCTACTTCTCGGAGTGCGAGACCCGGTACCTCGTCGACTGTCTGCGGGTGTTGCTCGCCGGCGGCCACCGCTCGCTCACGGTGCGACCGGACGTGCACGACGCGTACAACGAGGCGGTGGCCGCCGAGAACCGTCGGATGGCCTGGGGTGTGTCCGGCGTGAACACCTGGTACAAGAACGACACCGGGACGATCACTCAGAACTGGCCGTTCACGCTGCTCGAATACTGGCAGCGCACCCGGGCGGCGGACCCGGCCGACTACGACTGGCGCTGACCCGGGACCGGCCCGGGCCAGCGCTCCGTCAGCGCGTCAGGGGTCGAGACGGGCCGTGGCGTAGCCCGACACCACTGCGTCGCCGTCCTGGTTGACGGTGACGACCTCGAAGTCGGCGAGCGGGACACCGTCCTCGGTGCGCACGGCGGTGACGGTGGCGGTCGCCGTCAGGCTGTCGCCGGGCCAGACCTGGCGGACGAAACGGACGCCGTAGCGGGTGAGGCGGCCGTCGCCGACCCAGTTCGTGAGCACCCGGCCGGTCATGCCCATGGAGAGCATGCCGTGGGCGAACACGGTGGGGTACCCCGCCACCTTGGTGACGAACACCTCGTCGGTGTGCACCGGGTTGTAGTCGCCCGACGCCCCGGCGTACATGACGATCTGGGTACGGCTCAGGTTCTCGACGAGCACCTCGGTGCGCTTGTCGCCGACCTGCAACGTGGATGCGTTCAGTGTCATGTCGGTGTCCCTCAGCTCTCGATGACCTTCTCGGTGCGGACCCCGACGCCGGTTGCGGTGACCACCAGCTCGCCGTTCTGGTCCCGGTACTCGGTGACCGACTCCGAGAAATGGAGTCGGCCGCCGCGCTTGCCTTCCTTGGTCCAGGACTTGCCCGGGAAGGTGGTGCCGGTGAGCACGTCGCCGGCGCGCGGGGTGCGGTGGTACACGTAGTGCTGCTCGGCGTGCAGGCCGCCGGCCGCGGCCCCCGACCCCTCGCCCTCGGACTTCTGCCGCACGATGCCGGTGGGCTCCTTGCCCGAACCGAACCACACCTGTCCCGGCTTGGGCCGCAGGAAGTAGTCCGGGTCGAACTGGGCCGACGCCTGCACGAACGTGGGCGGGGCGATGATCCCGCCCACCTCGGACGCTGCGGCGTGGTCCGGGTCGCTGTAGATCGGGTTCGTCTCCCCGATCGCGCGGGCGAACATCAGGATGTGGCTGGCTTCCACGGGGAAGCGATCGATGGCCATGGGTCCCCTCTTCGACGGTCCTCGGCGATCGTCGACGGCCATCGACGATCGCCGTCGATCATGCCAGCGGCCACCCCTCGAGGTCGACCACGATCGGTCGGTGGTCGCTGCCGTGGGCCGCCGCCAGCCGGGCGTCGCGCACCGCGAGGCCACGCACGAGAACGTGGTCGAGCGTTGCCCGCCAGCCGAGCACGGGGTGCCGCCACGTGCCGCCGAGCGCACCGCGGCGCGCCGATCGCAGCCCGTGCCGGAGGGCGAGGTCCTGGAGGGGCCGGTGCCAGATGGTGGTGTTGAGATCGCCGCACACCACGAGCGCCCGGGCCGGGTCCTCGGCCCGGAGCCGCCGGTCGAACGCCGTCCAGAACGCCCGCCAGGAGGCGACCCGCCACGAGCAGATCGGCGCCGTCGGCCGGATCGCCCACAGCACCGCCGGCCGACCGTCGGCTCCGGCGATCGGGAGCTCGACCCGGACGGCGCACGTCGCCTCGATCCGGTGCACCACCCCCGCCACGGGGCCCAGCACGGCGACGCCGAAGTAGTCGGGCGGCCAGCGGCCCCGGGCCGACCGACCGGTCAGGGACACCGCGGCGGGGATGCCCGCGGTCCGGAGCGCCTCGAGCATCGCCGCCGTCGGCTCGAACAGCGCGGTCACGTCGGCCGGCTCGGCGGCGACCCCGGCGACGACGGCCGCCGGGTCGTTGGACGCCTCGACGTTCCACGACCGCAGCCGCAGCCGTGCGCCGCCGGCGTGCGTCGCAGGCGGACGCAGGAGTTGGCGCAGACCGGGGGAACCGAGCGCCGCGACCGCAACCCCGATCGGTCCCGAAGCGACGATCGCCGGACCACCGAGCGCCGTGGCCTGGGCGAGGAGGCCGGGCAACCGGCGGCCGTGGCGCCGGGGTGCCCCGCCCCACGGGTCGTCGTCGACCCGGGTGGGTCCCACCACCGCTCAGAGGTAGCCGCGGACGTGGAACACCCACGTCTGCTCGGCGTCGACGAGACGCCGGCCGCTGATCGCCGTGACCTCGAGGCCGATCCAGCGTTCGAGCGGTCCGACGAGCCAGGGTTCGGGCCGGCAGTGCTCGGCGAGCCAGGCGGCGCTCGGTGTGTCGAGGTGGTGGAGCACGCCTCGGGCGAGCACGGACCAGCCGCGACGGTGGTACTCGTCGATCCCGTCGGCCTGGAACGCAGCCGGTGTGAGCCCCTGACGGTCGAGCGTGCTGCCCACAGCCGTGCGCATCAGCACCCAGACCGCCTCGCGCGCCTCGGGCCCGACGGTCCGCACGAGGCGGTGGTTGACGGGGAGCACGACCGGCCCACCGTCGTCGACGACGGCCACGCGCCCGACGGGCACCTGGGCCAGAAGGCGCAGGCACTGCTCACGGTCGAGGACCTCGGCGCGGGCGTCACCCATACCCACAGCATGGGCCGCACCGGGCCGCGCGGTCCAGGGACCTCCGTCATCGCGGGTCCGGCGCCTAGCCTGCGCCGGGGAGGACGACCATGGGAAGACTGGACGGCAAGGTCGCGATCGTCACCGGGGCGACGAGCGGCATCGGGCGAGCGACGGCCGAGCGGTTCGTCGCCGAGGGGGCCCGGGTGGCCCTCGCCGGGCGGCGCACCGAGCTGGGTGACGCGCTCGCCGCGGCGCTCGGGGACGCGGCGGTGTTCGTGCGCACCGACGTCGCGCTCGAGGCCGACGTCGAGGCGCTGGTGGCGACCACGGTCGAGCGGTGGGGCCGGATCGACGTGCTGTTCAACAACGCGGGCGGCCCGGGCCAGACCGGCGGGATCGAAGGGCTCGAGGCCGACGCGTTCGACGCCGCGTTCGCGACGAACGTGCGGTCGGTGATGCTCGGCATGAAGCACGTGGCGCCGATCATGAAAGCGCAGCGGTCCGGTTCGATCATCAACAACGCCTCGGTGGCCGGCAGCCGGGCCGGGTTCTCGTCCTCGGTCGTGTACTCGGCCACCAAGGCTGCGGTGATCCAGCTCACCCGGTCGATCGCGATGGAACTCGGCGAGCACTTCGTGCGGGTGAACTCGATCAGCCCGGGCGGGATCGCGACCGGCATCTTCGCCAAGGCCATCAACCGGATGGACGCCGACGACGCCGATCGCATGGCCGAGCGCGCGGCCAAGGTCCTCGCCGCGGGCCAGCCCATCCCACGTGCGGGCCGGCCCGACGACATCGCCGGTGCGGCGGTGTTCCTCGCCTCCGAGGATGCTGCGTTCGTCAACGGGATCGACCTCGTCGTCGACGGCGGGCTCATCCAGGGTCGGTTGTGGACGCCCCAGCAACAGGGCGTCGAGCAGATGCGGGCGTTCTTCGACCGCTGACGGTCCGGTCGGGGCGGTGCGGGGACACCCCCGTACGATCGGACGGTGCCCGCCGTCGACCCGTACGCCCGGCGGTTGCTCGCGGTGGTGCTGCTCTCGGTCGTGTCGTTCTCGTCGTCGATGACGATCGTGACCACTGCGCTCGGCCGTATCGCCGAGGACCTCGACTCGAGCGCGTCGACGCTGTCGTGGGGCGTCAGCGGGCTGTTCCTCGCCATGGGGATCGGGACGCCGGTGCTGGGCAAGCTCGGCGACGTGAGGGGGCACCGCCCGGTGTTCCTCCTCGGGGCTGCGGTCATCGTGACCGGCACCGTGGCGTGCGGCCTGGCGTGGAGCCCTGCGAGCTTCGTCGCCGCGCGCGTGGTGGTCGGAGCGGGGATGGCGGCTGCGATGCCGAACGGCATGGCGCTGGTGCTCGCTTCGGTCGAACCGTCGGCGCGCCCCCGCATCCTCGGTTGGTTCCAGATGGTCATGGTCGGCGTGCCGACGCTGGCGCTGATCGCCGGCGGCCCGATGGTCGACGCATTCGGTTGGCGCTCGGTCTTCGCGCTGCTCGCACCCGTCGCGGCGACCGGCCTGGTGGCGTCGCTGGTCGTCGTGCGCCCCGGGGCCCGTCAAGCCGGCGTGCGCATCGACTGGCTGGGAGCGGCCCTGCTCGGGCTCGGGGTGCTGGCTGCGCTGCTCGGGCTCGAGGCCTTCTCCCGGGGGCTCGGTGCCGCCGTCGGCGGCGGCCTGCTGGCACTGGCCGCGGTGAGCATCGCCGGGTTCGTGCGGGTGGAGCGCCGGATCGCCGTGCCGTTGATCGCGCTCGACTACTTCCGGATCCCCGAGTTCACCGGATCCATCTGCGCGAACGGGATGGCGCAGTTCGCCTACATCGGTGGGTTCGTGGTCGCCCCGCTGCTGCTGCAGGAGCGCTTCGGATTGAGCGTCGGTGCGTCCGCGCTGCTGTTGCTCGCCCGGCCGGCCTCGATGAGCGTGTGCTCGCCGATCGGGGGGCGCCTCGGGCAACGGTTCGGCGAGCGCCCGATGGTGCTCGTCGGCGCCGCCGGACTGGCCGCCGGGTGCGCCGTGCTCGTGGCGGCTGCGCTCACGGAGCAGACCTGGCTCGTGCCCATCGCACTCGTGCTGTCCGGCGGTGCGGTCGGCCTGGCGCAGCCCTCCTACGGCACCGCGGTCGCCCGGTCGGTCGACCCCGGCGATCTCGGCGTCGCCAACGGCATGTCCTCGACCCTGGTCAACCTCGGGATGCTGTCGGGCATCCAGGCGATGTTCGCCGTGCTCGGCGACGGCGACAGCGCCGGGCGGTACGCCGCAGCGTTCGCCGTCGCCGGCGCCGTGGCCGTCGCCTCCGTGCCGTTCGGGCTCATGATGGGTCGGGCTGGCCGAGTGCGCCTGCCGGTCGCCGGCGCAGCCTCCGCCTGAGCAGGCGGGCGCCCAGCGGACGCGACCCGCCCGGCGTCACCCGTCCGGCGTCACCAGGTGTCGATGTTGGGGCGCTTCTTCCCGGTTCGCGCCGCAGGGGCCGGGGCGGCGGCGAACGCCGAGAGGATCCAGCGGCGGCTGTCGGCCGGGTCGATCACGTCGTCGATCTCCAAGTGGGACGCCATCGACACGCCCTTGCCGTTCTCGTACATCCGGGCGACCCGATCGTCGAATTCCTTCTTTCGGGCCACCGGGTCCTCGATGGCGGCGAGTTCGTTGCGGAACCCGAGCTTCACCGCGCCTTCGAGCCCCATCCCGCCGAACTCGCTGGTCGGCCAGCCGACGGTGAACAGCGGCGCCCGGAAGCTCCCGCCGGCCATCGCCTGGGCGCCCAGGCCGTAGCCCTTGCGCAGCACGATCGTCACGAACGGCACGGACAGGTTGGCCCCGGTGACGAACAGCCGCGAGCAGTGCCGCACGAGCGCGGTCTTCTCCACCTCGGGCCCGACCATCATCCCCGGGGTGTCGCACAGGAACACCACGGGCAGGTCGAACGCGTCGCACAACTGGAGGAACCGGGCGGCCTTGTCGGCTCCGTCGGAGTCGATGGCGCCGGCGAGGTGGTTGGGATTGTTGGACACCACGCCGACCGGGCGGCCCTCGATCTTGGCGAGCGCCGTCACCATCCCGACGCCGAAGTGCCGGCGCAACTCGAGCACCGACCCCTCGTCGAACATCGTCGCGATGACCTGGCGCACGTCATAGGTGCGCAGACGGTTCTCGGGGATCGCGTGGCGCAGCAGGCGCTGGTCGGCGCAGGACCAGTCGGGCTCGGGACCGTGGAAGTACGACAGGTACTGCTTGGCGATCGCCACCGCCTCGGCCTCGTCGGCAGCGACGATGTCGACCACCCCGTTGGGTACCTGGACCGCCATCGGGCCCACCTCCTCGGGGCGGAACACCCCCAGGCCGCCGCCTTCGATCATCGCGGGGCCGCCCATCC
>JBILVB010000156.1:0-8598 GCA_044370695.1 Acidimicrobiales bacterium
CGGCCTCGGCGGCGGTGACGAGCACCGGGCCGGTCCCGCCCGGGCCGCCTACGCCCGGCCCGCCCGCGGCCGGCCCGGTCACTGCTGGCCTCCGGTGAACCAGGCGACGTCGGCCGGATCCGGGGGTGCCACGGCGACGGGGACGCCGCCGTTGCGGAGGCTCTCGGTGGCGGCGCAGCCGGCCGCGACGGCCTCCCGGGCGCCGACGGGGCTCGTGTCGGTGGGGCCGCCGATGCGGGCGAAGCGGGTGAACTCGGCGAGCAGGGCCTCGTCGGCGCCGCCGTGGCCGCCGTCGCCGGGGGAGAACGGGAACTCGTGGTCGCCGTGTTCGGTGAAGCCCTGCCGGCGGTTCCAGAGGCGCACGACCCCGTCGACGTCGCCGTGGTTCTCGAGGCGGCCCTCGGTGCCGATGACGGTGTAGTTGCGCCAGTAGTCGGGGCTGAAGTGGCACTGCTGGTAGGCGGCGAGGACCCCGTTGTCGAGGCGGGCGTTGACGAGCGAGAGGTCCTCGACGTCGATGACCGGGTTGAGGCCGCGCTGGGCCGACGGGGGCCACCAGCGGGCCGGGTCGAACCAGCCGGCCGGGGTGGTGCCGTCGTGGCGGTGGGGGTTCGTGCCGTAGACGGCGAGCGTGCCCATCCCCTGCACGAGCCGGCTCACGCCGCCGGCGAGCCAGTGGATGACGTCGAGGTCGTGGGCGCCTTTCTGCAGCAACAGGCTCGTGGTGTTGGCCCGCTCGGCGTGCCAGTCCTTGAAGTAGAAGTCGCCGCCGTGGCCGACGAAGTGCCGGCACCAGATCGCCTTGGGTTCGCCGACGGCGCCGTCGTCGATCAGGCGCTTGAGCAGGCGGACCATCGGGAAGTGGCGCATGTTGTGGCCGACGTAGAGGCGGGTGCCGGTGCGCCGGGCGGTGGCGAGGATGCGGTCGCAGCCGGCGGTGGTGATCGCGAGCGGCTTCTCGGCGAAGGTGACCTTGCCGGCGCGGAGGCAGTCGACGACGAGGGCTTCGTGGGTGTGGTCGGGGGTGGCGACGACGACGGCGTCGACGTCGGGGGCGTCGAGCAGGTCCTGGTAGCGGGCGGTGGTCCACGGGGTGGGGGCGACACGGCTGGCCCAGTGGGCGAGGCGGGTGGGGTCGAGGTCGCACAGGGCGACGACGTGGGCGCCGCGGCCGGGGCGGTGGGCGGCCTCGACGATCGATCCGCGCAGCCCGAGGCCGATGACGGCGATGCGCAGGTCGTCGAGCCGGGCAGAATCGGGCGCCATGGGCGCATCCTCCCGCACCCCACCCACGCTCGTCCTGCTCGCCGCGGGGCTCGGCACCCGGTTCGGGGGCCCGAAACCGCTTGCCCCCGTGGGGCCCGAGGGCGAGCCGCTGGTGCTGGTGTCGTTGGCGCAGGCGGCGGCGGCGGGGTTCACGGAGGCGGTGGTGGTGCTGGCCGGGGCGACGGCCGAGCCGATCACGGCGGCGTTGGCGGCGGCGCCGATGCGGGTGCGCACGGCACGCCAGGAGTCGGTGGGGCCGCCCCGGGCCAAGCCGTGGGGGACGGTGGCGGCGACGTTGGCCGCCGGCGTGGACGGCGACGTGGTGGTGGTGAACGGCGACGACCTGTACGGGGTGGCGGGGTTGCGGGCGGCGTTCGAGTGGTCGACGGGGCCGTCGGCGGCGGACGCAGTGATCGTGGGGTATCCGGTGGGCCGCACGCTGGCCACCGAGGGCGGGGTGTCGCGGGCGGTGGCGGTGGTGGGTGAGGGGGGCCGGTTGGTGTCGTTGGTGGAGCACCGGGACGTGCGCCGCGACGGGTCGGGGCGGATCCGTTCGGACCAGGCGGCGGAACTTGCACCGGACACGGTGGTGTCGTTGAACCTGTTCGGGCTGCGGGCGGGGATGCGTCCCCGGTTCGTGGCGGCGGTGGAGGCGTTCGTGGCGGCGGCCGGCGACGACCCGGGGGCCGAGCTCGGGCTGCCCGATGCGGTGGGGGCGTTGGTGGCGGCGGGGGCGGTGACGGTGGACGTGGTGTCGACCGACTCGCCGTGGCACGGGGTGACCTGGCCCGGGGACGTGGAGGTGGTGCGGGCGGCGCTGCGGGCCGAGGCCGCCGGATGATCCCGCCCGGATGGGCGGACGCGTTCGGGGTGACGGTGAGCGGGCCCGCGATCCCGTTGGGGGACGGGCACATCCACGGGACGTGGCGGGTGCCGTGCGCCGGCGGGGACGTGGTGGCGCAGCGGATCAACACGGCGGTGTTCGCGGACGTGGCGGCGTGCGAGGCGAACCTCGATCGGATCGACCGGCACCTGGCCGGCCGGGGGCTGGTGGCGCCGCTGGTGCGGACCGTGGGGGGTGCGGTCCACTGGCGGGATCCGGACGGGGTGCCGTGGCGGGTGAGCCGGTTCGCGGCGGGGACCGTCGGGGGCACGGTGGCGGCGGACGCGGCGCAGGCGTTCGACACGGCCCGGCTCTTCGGGCGGTACGTGGTGGCGCTCGACGACCTGCCGGGGGGTGCGCTGGCCGACACGATCCCCCGGTTCCACGACCTGGCGCACCGTGCCGGGCAACTGGCTGCAGCGGTGGACGCCGACCGGTGCGGTCGGCTCGCCGGCTGCCGGGGTGTGGTCGACCGGGCCGGGGAGGTGGTGGCGGAGGTGGGCCGCCGGCTCGCCGCCGTGGGGTCGTTGCCGGTGCGGACCGTCCACAACGACGCCAAGGTGGCCAACGTGCGGTTCGACGCCGTGAGCGGTGCGGCGGCGGTGGTGGTGGATCTCGACACGACGATGGCGGGCACGGTGCTGGCCGACGTGGGGGAGTTGCTGCGCACGGCGTCGAGCCGGGTGGCCGAGGATGCGCTCGAGCCCGCTGGCGTGGTGGTGGACCCTGAGCGGGTGGCGGCGGTGCTGGAGGGGTTCGCCGCCGGCGCCGGGGCGGTGCTGGGCGACGCGGAGCGGGCGGTGCTGGCCCTCGGCGGCCCGTTCCTGGCGGTGGAGAACGCGGTGCGGTTCCTGGCCGACCACTTGGACGGCGACCGCTACTACGGCGCCGAGCGCCCCGGCCACAACCTCGACCGGGCCCGGGTGCAGCTCGCCGTCACGGAAGGGTTGCTGGCCCGGTGCTGAGTGGCGCTACCAGCTGAGCGGACGGCTGGTGTCGGCCCGGTCGAGGAAGGTGCGGCACCACAGTTCGATGAGGGCGATGGCGAACAGCGGGTAGGCGGCGTCCACTCGGCCCTGCTCGTCGAGCCGCCGCAGCTCGGTCACGGCAGCCGGGCGGAACACGCCGCGCTCCCGCAGCGACCGCTCGCTGAGCAGCTCGTCCATGGATGCTTTGAGCTCGCGGTTGAGCTGCGAGCGCAACGGCATCCCGAACCCGGCCTTGCGGCGGCGGCCGACTTCGGGGGGCACCCATCTGCCGAGCGCATCGGCAAGTAGCGCCTTCGGGATCCCGCGGGGCATGAGTTGGCCTGCCGGGATGGTGGCGGCGAAGTCGACGAGGTCGTCGTCGAGGAACGGCACCCGCACCTCCACGCCGGCGGCCATCGACATCCGGTCGACGTAGGCGAGGTTGTGGTCGGCAAGGAAATGCCGCTGTTCGAGCCGGAGGCAGGCTTCCACGGCGTGTGCGTCGGGCCGGGTCTCGTCGAGGGTGGTGGCCATGGCCGGGGAAACTGCAGTGCCCGGGGCGCCGAGCGTGCCGGCGACGAGGTCGGGTGCGAGCCAGTCGAACAGGCCGACGATCCGGCCCGCCCGGTCGGCGTCCACGGTGGCGAGGAGCTTGCCGATCCGTCGGGTGCCGGCCCGGCCGGCGGGAAGACGGCGGCCGGCGGACGCGGCGGCCCGCCGCAACGGTGCCGGAAGCGCCCCGGCGAGCCGATCGAAGTAGAGCGCCCGGTGGCGCCGGTAGCCGGTGAAGACGTCGTCGCCGCCGGCCCCGGAGAGCAGCACGATGCAGCCGCGGGCTCGGGCGGCGCGGGCGATGCGGACGGTGAGGATGGCAGCCGGGTCGGCGTGCACCTCGTCGAGCGACCACACCGTCTCGGCGAGTTCGCCGGGTTCGGCGCCGCTGCCGTCCACCGGCACCCAGTCGATACCGAGGCGGCTCGCGGCGGCGTGGGCGTGCGGGGTGTCCGACTCGAAGCCTTCCCGGCCGAGGAGCTCCTCGCCGAGGTCGGCGGTGAAGGCGTGATCGAGCCGACCCGACTCGAGCGCGGCCGCGGTGATCGCAGTGGAGTCCGTCCCCCCGCTGAACAGCGTGCCGACCGGGACGTCGCTCACCAGCTGGCGCCCGACGGCGATGCGGAACCGTTCGGCGATCTCGGCGTGCAGTTCGGCGGGGCGCCGCCGAACGGTTGCGACGCGCCCGACGTCGAGATCCCAGTAGCGCTGATCCGAGACGATGCGCCCGGCGCGCAGGACCAGCGCGTGGCCCGGTTCCACCTGCTGTACACCGGCGAGCATGGTGCGCGGCGCCGAGGGCCACAGGTGCCGCACGGTGTCGGCGACCGATTGCAGGTCGAGGCTGCGGGGCACGGCGGGATCCATCAGGATCGCCTTCAGCTCGCTGGCGAAGCTGATCCGGCCCGGCGTCTCGGCGAGATAGAGCGGCTTCACCCCGAAGCGGTCACGGATCAGGGTGATCTCGTCGCGGTCGTGGCGGGCGATCGCGGCGGCGAAGATGCCGCGGAGCTTCGTGAGCCCGCCGATGCCGAATTCGGCGACGTGACGAACGAGCACTTCGGTGTCGCCGGCGCTGCGGAATCGGTGGCCGCGCTGTTCGAGCACGGTGCGGAGTTCACGGAAGTTGTAGATCTCCCCGTTGAACACGATCGTGAGGCCCAGCTCGTCGACGGTGAGGGGCTGATCGGACGCCGCGGTGAGATCGATGATGGCCAGCCGGCGATGGGCGAGGGCGGCGCCGCCACCCGGCCGGAACCACTGCCCGCTGCCGTCGGGGCCGCGGTGGGCCTGGGCCAGGTTCATGGCGGCGAGGATCGCGGCGTCGATCGTGCCGCTCATGCCGGCGATGCCGCACATCACACGCCTCGATACGGGCGCAATCGACCAGCGGGCTCGGCGTTGGTTGCGATCACAACGGCTCCATGCGGCGGCGAACATACCCTGAGTACGAGTACCGAAATTCCAACGAAACGTTCGATTGGGGAAGCGATTGCGGGCCCGGGGTCGGGCCGGTCACACTCGGGGCGTGCATCGGCAAGGAGAGTCGGCATGACCGGCACATCGGAGCCGGGCGCATCGACGTCCGGGCGGCTCGTAGCGCAGCTCGCGGACCGGTCGGCGGTGGTGGGCGTGGTCGGCCTGGGCTATGTGGGTCTGCCGTTGGCGCACGCGTTCGTCCGGGCGGGCCTGCGGGTGATCGGGTTCGACGTCGATCCGGCCAAGATCGCCGATCTCGCCACGGGCCGGCCGTATCTGGATCATCTCGGGCCGCATCTGTTCCGGGAGCTGGCCGATTCCGCGGCCTTCGACGCCACCGCCGAGATGGGGCGCCTCGGCGAGCCCGATGTGGTGCTCGTCGCCGTGCCCACCCCGCTCGGGCGGCATTACGAACCGGACCTTCGTTTCGTCACCGGGGTGGCCCGGGATCTGGCCCGGGTGGTGCGGCCGGGGCAGCTCGTCGTGCTCGAATCGACCACGTACCCGGGCACCACCCGCGACGAGTTCGCCCCGATCCTCGCCGCAGCGGCCCACCACGGCCGCCCGCTCGAGCTGGGCCGTGACGTGTTCGTGGCCTATTCCCCGGAACGGGAGGATCCGGGCCGACCGATCGACTCGGTGAGCATCCCCAAGCTGGTCGGCGGTCTCGACGACACGTCTCGTGATCTGGCGGTGGCCGCCTACGCGTTGGCCTTCGAGCAGGTGATCCCGGTGTCGAGCGCCGAGGTGGCCGAGGCGGCGAAGCTGCTCGAGAACATCTTCCGGGCGGTGAACATCGCGCTGGTGAACGAGATGAAGGTGGTGCTCACCGATCTCGGGGTGGACGTGTGGGAGGTGATCGATGCGGCCGCAACCAAGCCGTTCGGGTTCATGCCGTTCTACCCGGGCCCGGGGCTCGGTGGGCACTGCATCCCGATCGATCCCTTCTACCTCACGTGGAAAGCGAAGGAGGTGGGGCGTCCGGTCGAGTTCATCGAACTGGCCGGGTTGGTGAACCACCGCATGCCCCGCTACGTGGTGGATCGGCTCGCCGAGGGCTTGAACGACCAGGGCAAGCCCGTGCGCGGCTCCCGGGTGCTGGTGATCGGGCTGGCCTACAAGGCGAACGTTGGTGACACGCGCGAATCGCCGAGCTTCGAGCTGATCGAGCTGCTCCGCGCCCGGGGTGCCGCCGTGGACTACCACGATCCGCACGTGCCCCAGACCCTGCCGGTGCGCCGCCACGACCTCGGGATGTCGAGCGTGCCCATCGGTGCGGAGACCGTCGCGGCGTACGACGCGGTGCTCATCTCCACGGCGCACGCCGCGGTGGAGTACGAGCTGATTGCTCGGCACGCGCTGCTGGTGGTGGACACCCGGAATGCGATGGCGCCGTATGCAGGGATGCTGGGAGCCCGGCTGGTGAAGGCCTAGCGGATCATCGGCTGGTGGGTCGGCGGCGTTCGGCGGCGGTGCCGCCGGCGATGAGCACCTCGGCGATGCGGTCGGCCGCACGGCCGTCCCACAGTGGTGGCCGGCGCGGCGTCGTCCCGTGGGTGAGCACCTCGCGAGCGGCGGCGACGATGCGCTGCGGGTCGCGACCGACGAGCCGGTTGGTGCCGTGCTCGATGGTGATCGGTCGCTCGGTGTTGTCCCGCAGGGTGAGGCAGGGCACGCCGAGCATGGTCGTTTCCTCCTGCACGCCGCCGGAGTCCGTGAGCGCCAGGGCGGCGCCGGCTTCGAGGGCGAGGAACCGCAGGTAGCCCTGGGGCTCGAGGAGCCGCACCGGGCCGTCGTACCCGGCGGCCACGAGCCGCGCTCGGGTGCGGGGATGGACCGGGAACACGAGCGGTAGCTCGGCGCTCACGATGTCGAGCGCATGCAGGAGGCCAAGCAGCACGGTGGGGTCGTCGACGTTGGCCGGTCGGTGGAGCGTGACCACGCCGTAGCCGCCCGGCGCGAGGCCGAGCTCGTGCAGGGTCGGGGAGCGACGTGCTCGTTCGAGGTTGTCGAGCAGCGAATCGACCATCACGTTGCCGACCAGGTGGATCTGATCGGCGCGGTAGCCCTCGCTGCGGAGGTTGTCGACGGCGTCCTCGGAGGGGGCGAGGAGGTAGTCGCTGATGCGGTCGGTGGCGACGCGGTTCACCTCTTCGGGCATCGACCAGTCTCGGCTGCGGAGGCCGGCCTCGACGTGGGCGACCAGCACGCCGGCCTTGGCGGCCACGAGCGAGCACGCCACGGTGGCGTTGACGTCACCGACGGTGACGACGACGTCGGGGGCGAGGGCGGTGAGCAGCGGCTCGAAGGCGATCATCGTCCGGCCGGTTTGCTCGGCGTGGGTGCCGGACCCGATCTCGAGGTGGTGATCCGGGCGCCGCAGCCCGAGGTCGGCGAAGAACACCTCGCTCATCTGCTCGTCGTAGTGCTGGCCGGTGTGGACCAGGTGACACCCGATGTCCCGCCGTTCGAGCGCCCGTAGGACTGGTGCGATTTTCATGAAATTCGGCCGGGCCCCTGCGACCAACACCGCCGAGTCGATCCTGGTCATGAGCCGAATCCTGCATGCACACAGCGACTTTACGGGGCAATTGCGTTGTGACGGTGGAAATACATCACCCTCGATCGGCACGGCCTTTCGGCCTATCATCGGAGTGATGGCTGCATCGGTCCGGGCGACAGGCGAGCGGGTTCGCCAGCACCTTCGCCGGCTGGTGCGCCGCCGGGTGGTCTTCGTGACGTTGAGCCGATACCGCAACCTGGTGACCGCCGGGATCGACGCCGTGGCGTGGGCGACGGCGATGCTCGTGGGGGCGGCGGTGCGGCTCGGCGGTCAGTTGGACGACGTGTTCGGGTTGGCCTTCGCGTCGGTGATCGCAGTCGCGGTGGGCGTCCAGCTGGCTGCGGGTGCGCTCGTCGGCCTCTACCGCGGGCGCTGGCGGGTGGCCTCGTTCGAGGAGATCCTGGGCGTGGGCACGGTGTGGCTGCTGGCCGCGGGCGTGGCGCTGCTGGAGAACCTGTTCCTGCCGGCCCGGCCCTTCCCGCTCGGGGCCACGATCGTCGGCAGCGTGTTCGCGGGGGCGGCGATGTTGGCCGTGCGGGGGCTGTGGCGGGCGATCGTGGAGTGGGGCAAGCGGCCGGTCCACGCGGCGCGGCGCGTGCTGGTGTTCGGGGCGGGTGAGGGAGCCACTCAGGTGGTGCGGGCGATGATGAGCGATCCGAACTCGCAGTACCTGCCGGTGGCACTCCTCGACGACGACCCGGGCATGGCCCGCCGCTCGATCAGCGGCGTGCGGGTGCAGGGTGATCGCACCCGGCTGGCCGAGGTGGCGGCCCGGAGCGCCGCCGAGGTGTTGCTGATCGCCGTGCCGTCGGCGTCGGGGAGCCTGGTGCGCGAGCTGTCGAAAGCCGGGCTCGATGCCGGCCTCGACGTTCGCATCCTGCCCCGGC
>JBILVB010000157.1:0-8592 GCA_044370695.1 Acidimicrobiales bacterium
GATCGTCACCCATCCCGACATGCTCGGTGCCATCGAGGCCCGCAATGCGTCGATCGCCACCGGGTTCCTGCCGCTCGGCTCGATGATGCCGTAGTCGGTGCGTGACCGGTCGGGACGCAGCGGCGCCGGATAGAGTCCGGGCACCCGTTCGGGGACGTAGCTCAGTTGGCTAGAGCGTCTGCTTTGCACGCAGAAGGTCGTGGGTTCGAGTCCCATCGTCTCCACCCGACGGCCCCACCCGACGACGCAAGCATGGTTGGTCGTCGTCGGCTGGCGGCTGACCTGACGCCCTGCGGGACCGAGGGAGCAGCGGGGCCGCGACGACGCAGGTGGGCGGTGTGCGCCGGTCGAGTCAGCCCGGGCGCGGGCCGCCGGAGCGCAGGCGCTCCAGGATCCGAGCCTCCGTGACCGGGTCGACCGTGCCGGGACGTTCGTGGAGCAGCACGAGTCGGGCGAGGGTGGCGTAGAGATCGTCGAACCGTCGCCGGTCGGCGCGCGCGAGCTGACGGCGCACCTGATGGCGCGTGGACCAGTCGGCGAGGATCGCGGTCTGCTCCACCGGGATCCCGTAGCGCACGGCGAGCGCCGGGATCGCCGCCAGGATCCGCCGCCGCTCCCGCTGGCGCAGCCGGACCACCATCAGCACCGTCGTCACGAAGATGGCGACGAACACGGCCACGGCCAAGAGCAGCAGCCCGGCCCCGTCGGCGTTGCTCGATGCGACCAATGAACCGTTCCAGGCGGCGTGCAGCGCGACGGCGGCGACGTAGCCCGGGATCGCAGCGGCCAGCCGGGGTCGCCCACGCGCGACGGCCAACCCGATCGCCACCCCGATCCAGGCGGTGAACAGCGGATGCGCGAAGGGAGTCGCGATCCCGCGCAAGACGAACGTGGCGACGAGCGAGCCGTCCTCGGCCGCCATCACGAAGTACTGCACGTTCTCGGCCGCCGCGAACCCTGCGGCCACCCACCCGGCGTAGACGAGGCCGTCGACGACACCGTCGAGTTCGCGCCGGCGCAGCGCCCACCAGACGCCGAGGCCTTTGGTGAACTCCTCCACCAGTGGTGCGGAGGCGACGGCGGCGACGTCCTCGCCAGCCCCGACTGCGACGAGGCTGTTCACGATCGCCGAGATCACGACGGCGACCGTCGCCCCCCACAGCAGCGCGTGGATGCGTGCGCCGCGGGGCTCGGGTTCGACCCGGTCGAGCCAGGCGAGGGTCGGCAGCACGACGGCCAACGGCACGACGGCGAGGAGCGTCGCGGCCGGCGCGAGGATCATGGCCAGCGCCTGGAGCGGGACGGCGAGGACGGCGGCGACGATCACCGGCGGGCTGAGCCATGCCGGTAGGCGGGGCCGCCGGGGGCCGGCCGGGGTGGTCGGTCCGGGTCCACCCCCGACGTGGGGAGTCCACGACCGACCGTCCCACCACCGCCACGCCGCTTGGTGCCACGGGTCGGGATACCACCCGGCCGGCGTTCCGCTCGGCACCGGGGGTGGCAAGGGGGTAGTCACCGCGCCGATCGTAGGGTCGTCGCGCTCTCTACGATGTCGAGCCACGAGCGGTCGAGGAGCGACGATGAACTGCGAGCGGTGCGGTCAGGCCAACGAGCCGGGCACGGTGTTCTGCCGCAACCCGTCCTGCAACGCCTATCTCGACTGGTCCTCCGCGCCGACGACGCTCAACGCCGCCCTCCCGCCGACGGCGCCACTGCCGGCCGTGCCGTTGCGTGGTGGGCCCCCGCCGCCCCCGCCCCCGCCTCCGATCACTCGTCCCACGAGCGTCGTACCGCCCCCGCCGCCCACCACGGGTGCGACGCCGGCGGTGCCCCGGGACCGTGGCGGTATCGCCACCGTGCTCACGCCGAGCGAGCTCGTGGTGCAGCCGGGTTCGGTCGTGCTCGCGACGCTCCGGATCCGCAATACCGGCTCCATCGTGGACAACGTGTCGGTCACCGTCCCCGATCTCCCGCCCGACTGGGTGACGATCGAACCGGCTGCGCTCAACCTCTACGTCGACGACGACGCCGAGGTGCACGTGCGCGTCGCGCCGCCGCGGGTGCCCTCGACGGCACCGGGACGACGGACCTTCAACGTGGTTGCGTCCTCCAGCCTGGACGCCTCGGTGCGCGCCACGCAGTCGGGCGCACTCGAGGTCGGGCGTTTCGACGACCTCGTCGCCCAGTTGACCCCGCCGGAGTCCGAGGGCAAGAAGCTCGGTGAGCACCGGCTGCTCCTCGCCAACCGCGGCAACGTCGCCCGGAACGTGGCGATCTCGGCCACGGACCGATCCGAGCAGGTGCGCTTCGGTCTGCCTCCTACCGTCGAACTCGCTCCGGGCGCCGACCTGACCGTGCCGCTACAGGCGCTGCCGCGGCGACGCCTCTGGATCGGTCAGCCCAAGCGCCACGCGTTCTCCGTCGAGATCGACGGCAAACCCCACACCCAGACCCAGGGCACCTACACCCAGATCGCCCGGCTGCCCAAGTGGCTGCTCCCGGTCGCCGCCGCCGTGCTCGCCGTCCTCCTGGCGCTCGGCGTGCCGCTCCTGCTGCGCCAGCTCAGCAAGAGCGACGCGAACCAGCCCGTCGCCGTGCCCAATCTGAGCGGTCTCACGCTGGACCAGGCCCAGGGGCAGCTGACCGCACTCAAGCTCCGGGTGGAGACGGGCGCGACGATCCCCGACCAGCCGGAGGGTCGCGTGGCGCGCCAGGAACCGGCCGCAGGGCAGGAGGTGAAGCCCGACTCGACGGTCCGGGTGTTCCTCGGTGCCGGCTCCGTGGTCGCCGTCGTGGTCCCGGCGCTCGAGGGGCTCGATTTCGCCAACGCGCAGGCGACGCTGCTCAGCAAGGGTCTCGTGGCCGAGAAGGACACGCGCACCGTCGAATCCGCCAACCCCGACCGGGTCGTCGAGGTGTCCCCGCCAGCGGGGCAGTCGGTGACGAAGGGCTCGACGGTGAAGCTCGTCATGTCCGTCGCGATCGGCAAGCAGACGATGCCGTTCCTGCTCGGCCTGGCGCCGGCCGACGCAACGACGGCGCTCACGCAGCAGGGGTTCCAGAAAGTCGAGGTGGCAGCGGCGAAGGTGGCGAGCACCGAGTACGCCGCCGGGTCGGTCGCCCAGACGATCCCGGCCGCCGGCACCGACTTCGAGAAGAACAAGCCGGTCACGCTGGTGCTGTCGTCGGGCCCGCCGCTCAAGGACATCCCGCCCGTCATCGGTGCCACCCCGGCCGATGCCACCACCGACTTGAAGGCCGCCGGGTTCCTCGTGCAGTCGGCGGCCGTCAACCGTGACGTCACTGGCGACAACACCAAGATCGGCAAGGTGCTCGAGGTGACCGGCACCGGCCTCGCCAAGGGCGCCACCAAAGCCCCGCTCGGGACGCAGTTGCAACTCGTGGTCGGAGTCGGCACCAAGAAGGTGAAGGTGCCGGCGCTCGCCAACAAGACCGAGGCCGAGGCCACGGCTGCGCTCCAAGCCGCAGGCCTGACGATCACGAAGACGACGGCCCCGAGCAAGACCGTGGCCGCCGGACGGGTGATCTCCACCAACCCGGCCGCCAACAGCGATCTCCTCGAGGGGGCCGCGGTGGCCCTCGAGGTGTCGAGCGGCCCGCCCGTCGCCGTGCCCAACGTGGTCGGTAGGACCATCGCGCAGGCGAAGGCCGCGCTGACCGCCGTCAACCTCCGGGCGACGGTCCAGACGGGATGCACGGACGCCGAAGTGGTGGTCGGTCAGAGCCCTGGCCCGACGACGTCGGGGTCGAGCGGTGGCGGTCCCACGACGACGATCGTCACCGAGGTGGCCCGGGATTCCGAGGTCGCGATCCGCTGCAAAGCGTTCTTCATCTCGCCGGACATCGTGCTCAAGGTCCCGACGGACATCAGCAAGATCGTCGTGACGACCGTCAAGACCTGACGCCGGGCGTCCGGATTGCCCGAACGGGCACCGGCACGTTCCCCTGTGCCCGCCCGGTGTGCCGTTGCGGCGGGCCCGGCGAGCCGCAAGCCTGCCCACGTCTCGTGTCCTCGTGGGGGGTTCATGCCTACCTATCTCTCGCCCGGTGTCTACGTGGAGGAAAAGCCGTCCGGTTCGGCGCCCATCGAGGGTGTCGGCACCGCGGTTGCTGCGTTCGTCGGCCTCGCGGCCCGGGGCCCGGCCAACACCCCCACCCTGGTGTCGAACTGGAAGCAGTTCGTCGACACCTTCGGCGACTTCACCGGCGACGGGTATCTCGCCCACGCCGTCTACGGCTACTTCCTCAACGGCGGGGGGAACTGCTTCGTGGTCCGGGTCGGCGCCGGTGGCGCCGCTCCCAACGCCCAGGGGATCCTCGGTGCGCTCGGCGACGGGAGCAAGGCCCGCTACTCGGTGCGGGCACTCGAAGCCGGCCCCACCGGCGACGGCCTGAGCGTCGAGGTCACCGACGCGAGCGAGGGGGGCGAGGAGGCCTTCAAGCTCGTCGTCAAGCGTGACGGCCGCGTCGTGGAAGAGCACGACAACCTCACGACCGGGAAGGGCAAGCAGAGCGCCGTCACCGTGGTGAAGAGCGCAAGCCAGCTCATCGAGCTCGCCGAGGTGACCGGCGCCCCCGCCGTGCGGCCGGCCAACGGCACGGTGACCCTCGCCGGTGGCGCAGTTCCGGCCACGCCGGCCAAGCTCGACCCGTCCGACTACATCGGCGACGTCGCCGACCGGACGGGCTTCGGCGGGCTCGAGGCGATCGACGAGATCACCATGGTGTGCGTCCCCGACGTGATGGCGGCCTACCAGAAGGGCCTGCTCACGCTCGAGGGCGTCAAGGCCGTGCAGCTGGCGATGATCGCCCACTGCGAGCTCATGGGTGACCGGGTGGCGGTCCTGGATCCGCCGCCGGATCTCAACCCGCAGAAGGTCGCCAACTGGCGCACCGCCGTCGCCGGTTACGACTCGAAGTACGCCGCGCTCTACTGGCCGTGGATCAAGGTCTACGACCCGGCGGTGAACGCCAACGTGTTCGTGCCGCCGTCGGGGCACGTGGCCGGCATCTGGGGTCGCAACGACGACACCCGGGGTGTCCACAAGGCCCCGGCCAACGAGGTGGTGCGCGGCGTGGTCGACCTCGCCTGCAACCTCACGTCGCGCGAGCAGGAACTGCTCAACCCGATCGGCGTGAACTGCATCCGGTCGTTCCCGGGCCGGGGGATCCGGGTGTGGGGCGCTCGCACGCTGTCGAGCGATCCGGAGTGGCGCTATCTCAACGTGCGGCGCCTGTTCAACTACCTCGAGGAGTCGATCCTCAACGGCACCCAGTGGGTGGTGTTCGAGCCGAACGACGATGCGCTGTGGGCCCGGGTACGGCGCACCATCACCGCCTTCCTCACGAACGAATGGCGCAAGGGCGCCCTGTTCGGTCTCACGCCCGACGAGGCGTTCTTCGTCAAGTGCGATCGCGAGACGAACCCGCCCGAATCGGTCGATCTCGGCCAACTCGTCTGCGAGATCGGCGTGGCGCCGGTCAAGCCGGCGGAGTTCGTGATCTTCCGCCTGTCCCAGTTCTCCGGCGGCGCGGCGCTCGCCGAGTGACCGTCTCCGCGCACTACGACCCTGAGGTGATCGACCATGGCACTCCCTGACCTCGACGGCGCCGTCGGCCACTCCTTCGGCCTGGAGATCGACGGCATCGTGATCAAGCACATCCAGGAGGTGAGCGGCCTGAAGATGGAGCAGGACACCATCGAGATGAAGGCCAACTCGCCCGACGGCAAGTTCATCAACAAGAAGCTCCCGGGCCGGCCCAAGGCCGGTGAGATCACCCTGACCCGGGCGCTCACGGCCGATTCGAGCTTCGAGAAGTGGATCAAGTCCGCCCACTTCGGGAAGATGACCGACGCCCGCAAGGGCGGCGCCATCATCGTCTACGACTACGAGGGCATGGCCATCAAGCGGTACAAGCTGACCGCGGCGTGGCCCAAGAGCCTCGAACTCGGCACCCTCAAGGCGGGCGACACCAGCGTGGTCACCGAGAAACTGGTGATCACGTACGAAGCCCTGCAGCCCGAGTGATGCGACGCTCCTTCGCGTCCCCGACCGGCGGTGCAGACGGTCCCGAGGACGGGGCCACCAGCGCGTCGGTGGCGCATGAGGAGCCCTACGAACTGCGCACCGAGTTCACCTTCGTGCTGCCCCGCGGGTATGTCGACACCAGTGGTCGGCTGCACCGCGACGGCGTGATGCGGCTCGCCACCGCCCGCGACGAGTTGGTCCCCCTGCTCGACGACCGGGTCCGGGAGAATCCCGCCTACCTGACGGTGGTGCTCCTGGCCCGGGTGATCGAGCGGCTGGGGACCATCACCGACGTCCACGCCGGGACGATCGAAGGTCTGTTCGCCACCGATCTCGCCTTCCTGCAGGACCTGTACCGACGCATCAACACCGAGGGCCACACCCGGGCCCGGGTGGTCTGTCCCGCCTGCAAGCACGAGTTGACGGTCGACCTGGCCGGTGGTCGCCTGGGGGAACCGTGAGGAACGCCTCGGACCGGCTCTACCGGGAAGCGGCGTTCCTCGCCTTCCACTACCACTGGCCGCTCGACGACATCCTCGATCTCGAACACCCGCTGCGGCGACGGTTCGTGGCCGAGGCGGAGCGACTCGCCCAAGGTCGCTGAGCCATGGGCCTGTTCGACTGGTTGCGGTCGCGCCGCGACGACGGCTCGCCGGAGGCCGCGCCGGTCGACTCGGGGCAGCCCGATCCGGAACGGCCGGGGTCGCCCGAGGCCGGCGCGTCGCTCGACGGCGCGGTGCGCGCCGATTGGGCGACCGTGCCGGCGATGCGGGCCGCCGTGCCGCCGATCGAACCGGTGGTGGACCGGCGGTTCGATCGGTCGCTGGCGTCCTGGCAGTCGCCGCTCGTGCTGCGCCAACTCGACCATGCCGTGTCGAGCGACGCCCCGTCCGGTCTGGTGCTCGCCCGGGCGCACCGCGACGCCCAGGAGCGGGTGGCCCAAGGGCTGACCGAGGGTCCGGCCGTGTCCTCCCCGACGGTCACCACGCCCGCTGCCGTTCAGCGGGTGGTCGCTCTCGACGGCCCCCGCCGCCCGGCGCCGGTCGTCGCCGTGCCCAGCCGGCCGCTCCCGGTGACCACCGTGCGCGAACCGGCGTCTGGCGCACCGGCCCCGTCGGGAGCCGCCGTTCCACCGGTGCAGCCGCCGGACACCTCGGCGGCCGTCGTCGCTGCGATCACGCCGCCGGACGATCCCGTCCGGCTGGATACCGGCAGCGGTCCTGAGGTGCCGTCGATGGTGGCGTCCGACGAGCGGGCGGGCACGCCGCCGGCGGCCCCGACGGTGGACGATGCGTTCTCGGTGCAGCGCGCCGTGGCGATCGACGGACCCGGCGGGCCGGTCGCCGTGCCGCTCGACGTCGCACCGCTCGTGGGCGCGAGCGGTGCTCCGACCGACGCCGGCGGGTCCCCCGACCTCGCTGCCGTCGAGGGCTCGACCCCTGCTGGCGGGCTCGGTGCTCCGCTCGTGAGCCGGGATGCCGACGGGGGGTCGAGGCCCGTCGGCGCGCCGACCATGCCGGGTGGACGGCCGACGATCCCTGCCTCCGGTCGGCTGCCGGCCGAGGCCCATCCGGGTGATCGCGGGGCGCAGGCACCGGCCCCCGGCGCGGTGCCACCGACCGCAGCGGCGCCTGAAGCGACGGCCCCTACCCTCGGTATCGCCGCCGCTCCACCCGGCGGTGGCTCGACCGGCACACCGGTCGTGCAGCGTCTCGCCGAGGGTGCGGCTGCGCCGCCGAGGCGCAGGGCCGGGCTCGGAGCACCGCTGCCGTCGGTCCCGCCGTCGGCGGGAACGGCGGTGCCGGTCGAGCCGATTCCTACCGGGGATGCGCCGGTCGGCGAGTTCGCCGTGCGCGGTGACGGGTCCGACCCCGGGGAGCCCGGCGTGCGCGTCGAGGCGTTCGGGCCGGGGCCCGTGTCGGATCACCAGGCGGTCGCTCCACTGCTCGGCGATCGTCCGTCGGAGTCGACGCTCGGCCCGCTCGACGGCCCGCTCGACGGCCCGGTCGACGGCCCGCTCGACGGCCCGCTCGCTGGCCCGGTCGACGGCCCGCTCGAGGACCCGTCGCGCGCGGTACTCCCGGTGGTCCAGCGTCATGCCGGGCCCGACGCGGGCACGGCACCCGACGGTGCGGCCGACACGGTGCCCGACGCGCTCGAGCCGGTCGGCGCCGTGGTGCTGCAACGTGCGGCGGACGAGACACCGGCGACGGCCGCGTTGCTCGGCGATCGCGCGCCGGTGTCGAGCGTCCGGTCGCCGTTCGCGCCGGACGTCACCGCCCCCGGCGCGGTGAGCGCCGTGTCGCCGGCCCCCGCGACGGCGCGTTCGCTCGAGGCTCCGGGGACGGCCGACCGACGGTCGCTCCCGTCGGTCCAGCGAGCCGTGCCCGGGGAACCATCGACCGGGGGTGCGCCGTCGACGTCGTCGGGTGGAGGGTCGTCGGGCGCTGGGTCGCCGTGGCCGGCGAGCGATCGTGGTCCCTGGGTCGATGCCGGCGCGGTGGCCGTGGCCTCCGGGGTGGCGCAGCGCCACGCCGACGGC
>JBILVB010000158.1:0-8567 GCA_044370695.1 Acidimicrobiales bacterium
CGACGCATGCGCCACGCCGGGAGCGCCCGCCACCGCGATCACGCTCGTGACCGTCACCGCAACGAGAACCCGACCGAACCGCCGGGGGGGAACTGCTCCATCGGAGAACCCTCCTGAACTGTGTTCAAATTACGGTGATGAAAATAGTGTCTTGGCGACCATCAGTCGTCAAGGGGCGCTCCTCGTCCGGAACCGATCCGGCGCTCGCCACCGAGTGAGCGGTCGAGACGGGCCGTGCCTACAGCGTCCCGGTTCCCTGCGACACCCCGTTGGTACCGTCGCTCGTCATGGACGGGAGAGGCGGCGGAACGGGCGAGCAGCTCCCGGGGGATCCCGCCGCGGGTGAGCGCACGGTGGGGCGGGTCCTCGGCACGGTCGAGGCCACGCCGATGTCGTTCTGGGTGGGGGTTGCCGGCGATCGGTTCCTCCAGCTCGACGACGTGGTCGTCACCGAGCGCGAGGTGCCCGGTCTGCCCGGCCCGGTCACCATGGCCGGGATCGTCACCCAGGTCACCGCCGTGCACGAGGGGGCGTCGTTCGGGTCGGACGTGTTCCTCATCGCCGATGGGTTGCTGCCGGCCGAGCCGTTCGAAGCGGCCGAGGTGATGACCACCCGGATCGAGCCGGAATGGTTCGTGCCCCCGGCGCCGGGTGCGCCGGTGCGCCGGGCCGCCGAGGCCGAACGGTTCGCGGCGCTGTGCTTCGACCGGATGGACCGCCGGCTCCCGATCGGTCTCGGCCGTGACGGCGAAGCGCTCTACGCCAACCTCGAGTTCGTCGACGGCACCCGCGGCGCCCACGTCAACATCTCCGGGATCTCGGGGGTGGCCACCAAGACGAGCTACGCCACGTTCCTGCTCCACGCCCTGTTCAGCTCCGGGGTGCTCGGCGCCGAGGCCGCCAACACCAAAGCGCTCGTGTTCAACGTGAAGGGCGAGGATCTGCTGTTTCTCGACCAGCCCAACGGCCGGCTCGATGCCCGGGCCCGCGATGCCTACGCCCGGCTCGGCCTGCCGGCCACGGCGTTCGCCAGCTTCGGGGTCTACGCCCCGCCCGATCCGGCCGATCCCACCGGTGCGCCCAACGTGCGCAGCCGGCCCACCGGGGTCGCCGCGTTCTGGTGGACGATCGCCGAGTTCTGCACCGAGGAATTGCTGCCGTTCGTGTTCGCCGACGCCGAGGACGAACGCCAGCAGTACACGATGATCGTCCACAACGTCACCGCCCGGCTCCGGCGCGACGGGGCGCCTGCCGGGCCCGACGGCGCCTGGGTGATCGACGGCGAGGTGCTGCGCACCTATGACGAGCTCGTCGAGTTCGTCGTCGAGCGCATCTCCGACGACGCCACGGCCGCCCACTGGGCGGGCCGGGCCGTCGGGGCCGGCACGGTGAACGCGTTCATCCGGCGCCTGGAGAGCTCCCGGCGCCGCCTCGGCGCCCTGATCCGGGCCGACCTGCCCGACCGGCCCCGGCGGCGCATCTCCACCTCCGATGCCCAGGTCACCCTCGTCGATCTGCACACCCTGCACGACCGCGCCCAACGGTTCGTCGTCGGTGTCACCCTCAAGCGCACCTTCGAGGACAAGGAGCGCACCGGGTCCGCCCGGCCGCTCACGTTCGTCGTGCTCGACGAGCTGAACAAGTACGCGCCCCGGGAGGGGTCGTCGCCGATCAAGGAGATCCTGCTCGACGTGGCCGAGCGGGGCCGCTCGCTCGGCGTGATCCTCATCGGCGCCCAGCAGACCGCGAGCGAGGTCGAGCGCCGGGTGATCGCCAACTGCTCGATCCGGGTCGCCGGCCGGCTCGATCCGGCCGAGGCCGGCCGCCCCGAGTACGGGTTCCTCCCCGACATCCACCGCAAGCGGGCCGTGATCGCCCGGCCCGGCACGATGTTCGTCTCCCAGCCCGAGCTGCCCGTGCCGCTCGTGGTCGAGTTCCCGTTCCCGGCGTGGGCCACCCGGGTCAGCGAGCTCGCCGCGCCCGTGGCCGGCCCCGGCACCGTGCCCGACGATCCCTTCGAGGGGCTGTGATGCGCCTGCTGCACACCGGCGACTGGCACGTCGGCAAGGTGCTGCGGGGCGTGTCCCGCCTGGCCGAGCACCGCGCGGTGCTGACCGAACTGGTCGAGCTCGCCGCCGCCGAAGCGGTCGACGCCGTCGTGGTCACCGGCGACGTGTTCGAGTCCGCCGCGCCGGCGGCCGAGGCCCAGGAGCTGGCGTGGTCGACGCTGCTCGCGTTGCGGCGCAACGGTGCCGAGGTCGTGGTGATCGCCGGCAACCACGATCCGGCCGATACGTTCGACGCGCTGGCGCCGGTGTTCGCCGGGGCCGGGATCACGCTCGTCGGCCGGCCCCACCGTCCGGCCGACGGCGGGGTGGTCGAGCGCCGTATCGCCCGCACCGGTGAGCTGTTGCGGGTGGCGCTGGCGCCGTTCGTGTCCCAGCGCGGCGTCGTGCGCGCCGCCGATCTCCTCGCGCTCGACGCCGCCGAACAGCTCGGTGCCTACCGGGCCCGGTACGCGGCCGTGGTGAGGGCGCTGTGCCGCAGCTTCGACGGCGCCGCGGTCAATGTGGTCGCCGCCCACGCCACCGTCACCGGCGCCCGCTTCGGCGGCGGCGAGCGCGAGGCGCAGTCGGTGCTCGACTACAGCGTCGACGCCCTGTGCTTCCCGACCACGGCCTCGTACGTGGCGCTCGGGCACCTGCACCGCGCCCAGGCCGTGTCGGGCCCGTGCCCGATCTGGTACTCGGGGTCGCCGATCGCCGTCGATTTCGGGGAGGCCGGCAACACGCCGGGCGTCGTCCTGGTCGACGTGGCGCCGGGCCGGCCGGCGCAGGTGCGCCCGGTGCCGCTGGCCTCGGCCCGCCGGCTGCGCGAGGTGCACGGCACCGCCCGGGAACTCGCAGCACGAGCCGCGGGCGGCGAGTTCGGCGACGACCTGCTGAAGGTCCACGTCACCGAACCGGCACGCGCCGGGCTGGCCGACGAGGTGCGCGCCGCGGTGCCCAACGTGCTCGAGGTGCGGGTGGCGCCCACGGAGCCGGCGGCCGGCTCGGCCGGCGGGGCCGCAGCGGCGGCGGGCGCGGGCGGTGGCCGCCGGTCGCCCCAGGAGCTGTTCGGGGCGTTCCTGGCCCGGCAGGGGATCGTCGATCCCCGCCTCGAGGCGCTGTTCGCCGAGCTGCTCGACACCGAACTCGCCGGCACGGAGCCTGCCGGCCTCGGAGGGGCCGGCACCGAACTCGCCGGCACGGTCGCCCCGGGGGAGCGGGCGTGAGGCCGGTCCGGCTCGAGGTCGAGGGCTTCGGGGCCTTCCTGCAGCGCACCGTGGTCGACCTCGACGACGTCGAGGTGTTCGCGCTCGTCGGCCCCACCGGCGCCGGGAAGTCCACCCTGCTCGACGCCATCTGCTTCGCGCTCTACGGCAGCGTCCCGCGCTACGACGACCAGCGGCTCGTCGGCGCCGCGATGTCGTTGGGCGCCAACGAGACCAGAGTCCGGTTCACGTTCGAAGCGGCCGGCACCCGCTACGACGCGGTGCGGGTCGTGCGCCGCGGCCGCGACGGCAAGGTCACCACGAAAGAAGCCCGCCTCGAGGTCGTCGACGGCCCGGTGCTCGCCGGCCGCGCGGCCGAGATGGCGGCGGCGGTCACCCGCGTCGTCGGCCTGCCGTTCGAGCACTTCACCCGGTGCGTCGTGCTGCCCCAGGGCGCGTTCGCCCGGTTCCTGCACGACAAGCCCGCCGACCGCCAGCAGTTGCTGGTGCAACTGCTCGATCTCGGGATCTACGAGCGCCTGGCCACCGAGGCCAACCGGCGGGCCCGCGACGCCGAGCGGGAGGCCGACGCGGCCACCCGCAGCGCGCAACGCCTCGCCCACGCCACCGACGATGCCGTGGCCGCTGCCGGGGCACGGGTGGACGCGCTGGCCGCCGCCGTCGGCGCGCTCGACGCGCTCGCCGCGGACGATGCCACCGCCGAGGCTGCCCGTCGTGACGCCGCGAGCACGCTCACCGTGCTCGACGGGCACCTGCGGGCGCTGCGTGCCGTGGCCGTCCCCGACGACCTCCCGGCCCGCCGGCAGGCCCGCGCGGCCGCCGCCGAGGCCGCCGCCGAGGCGGCGGCGGCGCTCACGTCGGCCGACGCCGCGCTCGAAGCCGCCGAGGGTGAGCGCTCGGCGTTCGGTGACGCCGCCGGCGCCGAGGCGGTGGTGCGTCTGGCTGCCGGCCGGCCGGCCAAGGTGGCCGAACTCGAGGGGCTCGACCGCACCGCCGCCGACGCCGCCGGGGCCGCGATCACGGCACGAGCCGCCGTGGCCGCCGCCGGTGCGGCCCTCACCGCAGCGCAGGCCGCCCTGGAGGCGGCCCGGGTGGCCTCGGCCGCCCATGCCGTGCGCGAGCACCTCGTCGTCGGCGCGCCGTGCCCGGTGTGCGAGCAGGCGGTCCTCGCCGTACCCGAACGCCCGGCGCCGCCGGCCTGGCAGCGTGCCCGCGACGACGAGCAGGCCCGCCGGGCCGACCAGGAGGCCGCGGCCAACCGTTCGGCGGCGGCCGACCGGGCCGCCGACCGGGCCGACGCAGCCGCCGACGCAGCCCGCCGCACCCTCGAGGCGCTCGACGCCGACGTGGCCGCGGCCGGCGGGCTCGACGCGGCTGCGGCCCGGGTCGCCGAGGCGGCCCGGCTCGACGAGATCGTCGCTGCCGCCCGCAGCGCGCAGCGTGCGGCCCGCGCCCGGCGTGATGCCGCCCAGTCGGCGCTCGAGGCGGCGCGCGCCGGCGAGGAGGCGCTCGGCGCCGGCTACCACGCGCAGCGCGACGCGCTCGCCGGCCTGGATCCGCCGGCACCCACCGGGGAGGTGGCCACCGACTGGGTGGCGCTCGAAGTCTGGGCGTCCGAAGCACTCGACACCGTTGCCGCCCAACGGGACGAGGCGCAGGCGGCCCTCGCAGCCGCCGAGGCGGCGACGGGCGCTGTCGCCCGCTCGGTCGCCACCGTGCTCGAGCAGGCGGTGGTGCCGGCCCCATCCGCCCGCCCGAGGCCCACCCGCCCGGAGATGGGCCGGTCCCCGCTAGACGCCGCTCGCGACGCGGTCACGCACGCCCGAGCCGACGCCGAGGCCGGCCTCGCCACACTGCAGCGCGACCACGACGCCCGCATCGGCGAGGAGCGGGCGGCGGCGGCCGCCGGCGAGCAGGCACGGGTGGCCCGGCTGCTCGCGCAGCTGTTGTCGGCCAACGGGTTCGAGCGCTGGCTCGTCGCCGCGGCCACCGAGGCGTTGGTGGCGGCGGCGTCGCTCACGCTGGGTCGGCTCTCGGGTGGCCAGTACGCGCTCGCCCTCGACGAGTCGGGCGAGCTCAGCGTGGTCGACCACACCAACGCCGGAGAGCGTCGCAGCGTGCGCACCCTGTCGGGCGGCGAGACGTTCCAGGCCGCGCTCGCCCTCGCCCTCGCGCTCGCCGAGCAGCTGCGCGAGCTGTCGTTGCGCTCGGGGGCGTCGCTCGACTCGCTGTTCCTCGACGAGGGGTTCGGCACGCTCGACCCCGACAGCCTGGAGGTGGTGGCGGCCACGCTCGAGAACCTCGGCGGGCAGGGCCGCACGGTCGGGATCATCACCCACGTGCGCGAGCTCGCCGCCCGCCTGCCGGTGCGGTTCGAGGTGACGCGGGGCCCGCACGGGTCCACGGTGCGCCGGGAGCTCGGATGAACCGGCCGCGCCTCACGCTCGACCCGTGGGACGCCGCGTACCTGGCGCCCGGCGCCGACAGCGTCGAGCTGGCCCGGCCCGAGGTGCTCGTCGACACCGAGGTGCCGGCATCGGCGTGGCGAGCGGTCGCGGCCCGTCCCGCCGACCGGGACGCCGCCGTGGTGGTCGTCGACGGGGTGCGCCGGATCGAGGCCCGAGTGTGGGTCGACGACGGGGGTGGCGCCCCGGTCGCGGGGCTGTGCGCGTCGTGGGCGGCGGGGGCCGCCGTGTGCCTGCCGGGCCGCGCCGCGGTCGTCGCCGCCGACGTCGCCCGCGGCCTCGTCGCCTCCGGCGCGATGCTCGCCCCCCTGCGCACGGCAGCCGGGACGTTCGTGTTCCACCCTGCGGCGCGCCCCGGTGTCGAGCACGCGTCGATCACCATCCAGGACCGCATGGCCGATCTCGAAGCCGAGCTGTCGGCCGTCGCCGCCGCCGGCGCCCCGCCCGGCGCGCTGGTGGTGCTCGACGGCCCGCTGCGGGAACGCCGTCACCTCCCCGACGCCGTCGGCCTGGTGAAGACGCACCGGGTCGCCTACCTCGACGGCCTGGCGGCGGCAGTCCTCACCGGTCTTGCGGCGGGGGAACGCACCCCGGTGTTCACCGTGGTCGGCCGGGCGCCGCGCCACTCGTGGTACCTGCGCCTGCCCGGCCCGGCCGGCGGGCCGATGAGCGCGGTGGTGCGCCTCGAATGCGACGGCACGGCGTCCGCGGCGGCGGCCGTCGAGTTGGCCGAGCGCACCGCCGCGGTTCTGCCCCGCCTGGCGTCGTTGCCGCACAAGGATCCCCGGGCCCCGCAGAACCTCGTGCCGATCGCCGGTCTCGAACGCGACCTGCGCCGCCGCCTCGGCGACCCCCGGGTCGTGCTGCGGGCCCTGCGCCGCGCCGTGGCCGGCACCGGCCCGGCGGCCGGCACTGGACCGGCGGCCGGCACCGGCCCGGCTGCGGCAACCGACGCCGTCGGCGCGGGCGTTCAGCGGGGCGCGTCGCCCTTGCGGTAGTCCGCGGTCAACTCGTCGAGGCGGGCGACCAGGGCCGGGTCGAGCGGGCTCGACACGGCGGCGATCGCGTCGTCGAGCTGCTCGGGGCGGCTGGCCCCGATGATCGGCGCAGTCACGGCCGGCTTGGCGAGCAGCCAGGCGACGGCGAGGGCGGCCATCGTCAGGCCGGCCTCGGCGGCGATGGGGCGCAACGCGTCCACGGTGGCGAACTCCCGGTCGTGCCAGTAGCGGTCCTGGTAGCGCTCGGCCGCGTTGCCGAGCGTGAACCGGGTGCCCTCGGTCGGTGCCCCCGGCCGGTGCTTGCCCGACAGCAGGCCACCGGCGAGCGGGTTGTACGGGATCATCCCCACCCCTTCCTCCCGGCACAGCGGCACGAGCTCGCGCTCGATCTCCCGGAACAGCAGGTTGTAGCGGGGTTGCACGCAGTCGAACCGGGCGACCCGCAGCAGCTCGGACCGTCCGATGGCCCGGGCGAGTTGGTAGGCGAGGGTGTTCGAGCAGCCGAGGTAGCGGACCTTGCCGGACCGCACGAGGTCGTCGAGGGCGCCCAGGGTCTCGTCGATCGGGGTCTCGGTGTCCCACGAGTGGATCTGGTAGAGGTCGAGATGGTCGGTGCGCAGGCGGCGCAGCGACGCCTCGCAGGCGCGTACGACGTTCTTGCGGCTGTTGCCCCGGTCCCACGGCATCGGCCCCGACGGGAAGAAGCACTTGGTAGCGACGATGAACCGGTCGCGCCGGCCCTGGAGCCAACGCCCGAGCAGCTCCTCGGTGGCACCGACGAAGCCGGCGGGCGCACCGAGCGGGTAGGCGTCGGCGGTGTCGAGGAAGGTGATGCCGGCATCGGCGGCCCGGTCGAGGATGGCGCGCGAGTGCTCCTCGTCGCACTGGTAGCCGAAGGTCATCGTGCCCAGGCACAGCCGGGACACCTGCAGGCCGGTGCGGCCCAAGCGGACGTGCTGCATGGCGCGGGACCGTAGGACACGGTCCGCTCGCTCCACGAACCTCGTCAGGACCGCTCGCAACTCCAGCCCGCCGGTCGCCCGTTCACGTACGGGAGCACGGCGGAGAACGCGCGCGGATCGTCGTCGAAGACCAGGGGGAGGAAGTACCGGTCGCCTTCCCACATCGGCAGTGCTGCGTCGGACCGCTCGGTGGGGTCCTCCGAGCACGCCGCCAGCACGCGGGTCACCGGGATCCACGCCAGCGTGCCCTCCGGGTTCGCCGCCGGCGGGGTGCCGGTCCAACCGTCGACCAGGTACACGAAGCCGAACCAGTCCTCGCCGTTGGCCCCGAAGCCCGGCCAGGAGATCGTGCCCCGCAGTGCGAACGAGGTCAGCTCGATCTCGGCCTCCTCCCGCAGCTCGCGCCGCAGCGAGGCCGTGACGTGTTCGCCCGCTTCGATCTTGCCGCCGAGCCCGTTCCACTTCCCGAGGTGCTCGTCGTCGGCCCGGGCGTTGCGATGCACGAGGAGAACGGCATCGCGGGCACGATCGACGACGTAGGCCAGCGTCCCCAGGATCGGTGTGAACGCCACGGACCCGACGCTACCGGGGCAGGGTCACAGCGATGCTGCGCTGTGCGGGAGCACCGGGCCGTCGAGCAGGCCGCACAGGACCTCGACGTCGATCGGTTTCACGAGGAAGGCGTCGACCCCGGCGGCGAGGAACCGGGCCCGATCGCTCGGCGAGGTCGAGGCGCTGATCGCGACGATCCGCAGGCGGGGGGACCGGCGGGCCGCTTCCCGGGCCCGCAGCTCGCGGGCGACGGCCGCACCGTCGGCGCCGCCCAGGCGCAGGTCGAGCAGCAGCGCGTCGAGGTCGCCGGTAGCCG
>JBILVB010000159.1:0-8552 GCA_044370695.1 Acidimicrobiales bacterium
CCGGACGCTCGGCGTGGACCTGGGACGGGTCGTCGGGACCGGGCCCGGCGGACGCATCGTGTCCGAGGACGTCGAGGCGCTTGCCGCAGCGGCGGCCGTCGACGGTTCCGACGCCCCGGCGCCCGCCGTGCCGGCCGAGTCCGCGGCACCGGCCGAATCCGCGGTGCCGGCCGAGTCCGCGGTACCGCCCGGCTCGGCGGTACCGGCGAGCCCCGCCGCCGCGCAGCTCGCCGAGCTGCTCGGGGTCGACCTCGCCGCCGTGACGGCCACCGGCAGCGACGGCCGTATCAGCCGCCAGGACGTCGCCGACCACGCCCGGGCCCGGCTCACCGCTCCGACCGTTGCGACGCCCGCCCCGGGGGCGTCGCCGTCGGCCGCCGCACCGGCCCCGGCGGCCCCGGCGCCCGCACCGAACCCCGCCGCCCCGGCGGTCCCGGCGCGGCAGGTCATCCGGCTCCGCGGCATGCGCGGCACGATCGCCCGCCGAATGCACGCCTCCCTGCAGCAGATGGCCCAGCTGACCTTGACGATGGATGCCGAGATGGACGCCCTGTGGGCGCATCGCGAGGCCCGGGGCGGCGACGGCGTCGCCCCCGGTTTCACGGCCTACGTGATCGCGGCGTGCGCCCAGGCGCTCCGGGCGCACCCGATCGTCAACTCGACCGTCACCGATGCCGGCATCGAGCTGATCCCCGACATCCACGTCGGTATGGCGACGGCCGTGCCCGGCGGGCTCGTGGTGCCCGTCGTGCACCACGCAGACCGCCTCCGGCTCGACGCGATCGGCGCCGAGACGGTGCGGCTCGCCACGGCGGCTCGCTCGGGAACGCTCAGCGTCGACGACGTCGAGGGCGGTACCTTCGCCGTCACCTCGCTCGGGATGTACGGCGTGGACGGCTTCACCCCGGTGATCAACCCGCCGAACGCAGCGATCCTCGGTGTCGGCCGCGTGCGCGACGACGTCGCCTGGACCGGTGACGGCGTGCGCCGTGTGCGCCGGCTCACCCTGAGCCTGACGTGGGACCACCGGGTGCTCGACGGGGCACCCGCCGCCGAGTTCTGCCGGTCGGTCAAGGCGCTGCTGGAGAACCCGGACGCGCTGGGCTGACCGCACCGGCCCGACGCGCCAACTCGGCCAGCGCCGCCGCGCGCATCACCGCCACCGGCGGGACCACGCCGGTCCACCGCTCGAACGCCCGGGCGGCCTGGTGCACCAGCATGCCCAGCCCGTCGACGCAGGTGGCGCCGCGCGCCCGTGCGGCGGCGAGCCAGGCCGTCTCGAGGGGGTGGTAGACGAGATCGGCCACCACCTGACCGGGCCGGAACCGATCGGGCGGACTCGGCAGTGCCCGATCGTCGCCCATGCCGACCGAGGTCGCGTTCACCACCAGATCGGCGACCGCGACGTCGTACGGCGTGCCGACCCGGCCCACCGGCCCGGCCAGGGCGGCCGCTGCCGCGGCGCGCGCCGCCGTCCGATTGACCACCACGACCTCGGCCGCGCCGGCCAGACCGAGCGCCGCCACGACCGCACGGGCCGCACCTCCTGCGCCGAGCACGACGCACCGGCGCCCTGCGGGGTCGTGTCCGGCTTCGCGCACGCTGTCGACGAAGCCGTCGCCGTCGGTGTTCTCCCCGGCGAGCCGGCCGTCGGGAAGCCGCACCACGCAGTTGCAGGCGCCCAATGCGACGACCGCCGGCGACGGTTCGTCGACGGCTCGGGCCACGTCGTCCTTGTGCGGCATCGTGACCGACAGTCCCTCGATCCCCAGCACGGTCATGGCCGCGAGCGCATCGGCCGCACGGCCGGGGGCGACCTCGAACGCGAGGTACACCCAGTCGAGGCCGAGCGCCTCGAACGCCGCGTTGTGCAGCACCGGGGACAGCGAGTGCCGCACCGGTGCGCCGATCACGGCGGCGAGTCGCGTCGTCGCCGTCGTCACGGCACGAGTCCGGCGGCCCGAGCGATCGCCACGTTCGCCAGGTGCTCGTCGAGGGTCTGCGCAAAGGCGTGTCGTCCCGACGGGTCGACGAGCACGTAGTAGAGCAACGCACAGCGCACCTTGGGATCCGGGCACTCCCCCTGGGGCAGGACCGGCGCGGGATTGAGCGCTGCCCGGATCGACGCCGCCGACGGACTCGCGATCGGACTCGGCGGCAGCCCGACGACCTTGTAGAGGTTGTAGGGGCTCTCGAGCGCCTTGAGCTGGGCGAAAGGCACCTTCGGGTCCTGGCGGTAGTAGAGCGCGGCATCGATCTCGAGCGGCATGCCGGCGGCGAGCCGGTTGTAGATCACCCGCGCGATCTTCGGGCGCTCGTCGTCGAGCTTGGCTTCTCGCTCGATGAGCGAGGCGATCACCAACGCCTGGTACGGCGACACCCCGACCTTGCGCGGCGCGTCCGGGAGCCCCTCGCGCGTGCCGACGAGCTCCATCTGCTTCACGAGGCGCTGCAGCACCTTCTTCTCGTCCTCGTTGCCGGCGATCTGGTACGTGTCGGGGAACACGAGCCCCTCGAGCGACGGTTGCCCCTCGGGCGAGAACGGGGAGCGCACGGAGCCGTCGGCGGCGAGCGCGAGGAACGTGTTCGCCGAGAGGCGTGGGATCTTCTCGGCCAAGCGCTTGGCGAACTGCACGAGGTCGAACCCCTCGGGGAAGGTGACCCGGTCGTAGGTGAGCGCGGGCGGCGTCTTGAGCACCCGGAGCAGGTTGCCCATCGAATCCATCGGCCGCAGCGCATAGGAGCCGGGCACCGGATCGAACTCGCCTTTCCAATCGGCGTACCAGCGGAACACCCGCTGGTCCGTGATGAATCCCTCCGCCTCGAGCCGGCGCGCGATGGACTCCGAATCGTCACCGGGGCCGACGAGGAACGTGCGTCGTTCGTTCGACCCGCCTCCGGGATGGACCTGGCGCACGAACCAGTACCCGACCCAGCCACCGACGAGGAGACCCACGACGAGGACCACGGCCACCAGGCTCACCACGACCTTGGCCCAGTTGCGTTGGCCCCGCCGACGCTCGCCCTCGAAGTCGTACAGCTGCGGCGGGTCGTCCCACGGGTCGGTGGTCCACCCGTCGCTGGGCGACCGGGATGGTTCGAGCTGGGTCACGGCCGTCCCGGCCCGGCTCGCCGGCCGTCGAGCCACGCCTGCAGGAGCACCGCCGCGGCGACCTTGTCCACCACCCGACGGCGATCCTCGGCCCGCATCCCGCGTTCGAGCAGCACCCGATCGGCGCTCACCGTGGTGAGGCGTTCGTCCTGGGTCTCCACCGGCACGCCGACGACGCTAGCGAGCTGTTCCGCCTCGGCGATGGCATCCCGAGCCGCGCGGCCTGCGGACCCGTCGAGCGACAGCGGCAACCCGACGACGACGACCTCGGCCTCCTCCTCGGCCACGAGCGCGGCGATCCGCCGGTGGTCGTCGGACCGCCGGCCCGAGCGCGCCAACACGACGAGCGGGCTGGCGATCGTTCCCGATCGGTCCGAGACGGCGACGCCGATCCGCTTGGACCCGAGATCGAGGCCGAGGGCCCGCACGGCTCAGGGCAAGCCGGCGGCCGAGCGCGCTGCGGCCAGGGCGGCGTCGATACCGGCCGGGTTCTTGCCCCCGGCCGTGGCGACGTCGCCCTTGCCACCACCGCCGCCACCCACCGCCCGGGCGGCGTCCTTGAGCAACGACGCGGCCTCGAGCCCGGACTCGGGCCGGACGGCGGCGACGAGCGCCACCCCGCCCGTGTCGGTGGCACCGATCAACACCGCTGCGGTCACGCCCGCCTGCGCCCGCACGGCCAACGCCAGGTCGCGCAGGTCGGTGGAGGCTCGGCCGTCGACCCGGGCCACGACCCGGCCGTCGACGGCAGCACCGGCGAGACCTGCGGCTTCACCGGCGGCGAGCTTGGCCCGCAACGCCTTCACCTCGTCGCGCGCCGCGCGCAACTCGTCGAGCTTGCGCTCGATGCCCTCGACGACGGCGTCCGCCGTGACGTTGAGCAGCTTCGCGGCTTCGGCCAGGCTGCGCTCGTCGCGCTGCAGCAGAGCGACCGTGCCGTCCCCGGTGACGGCTTCGATGCGCCGCAGGTTGGACCCGATCGATCCTTCGCTGACGATCTTGATCGCTCCGATGTCGCCGAGCGCCCGAACGTGCGTCCCGCCGCACAGTTCCAGGCTCCGGCGGCCCGCTTCGAGCACCCGCACCACGTCGCCGTACTTGTCCCCGAAGAACGCGATCGCGCCCATCGCTTCGGCCTCGGCCTTCGTCGTCTCGTAGGCGCGCACCGACGAATTCGCCAGCACCTCGGTGTTGACGAGCGCCTCGATCCGGTCGACCTCGTCGGGGCGCAGCGCGGCGTAGTGGCTGAAGTCGAACCGCAGCCGGTCGGCCTCGACCAGCGAGCCGGCCTGCTTCACGTGCTCGCCGAGCACCTCGCGAAGCGCCCAGTGCAGCAGGTGGGTGCCGGTGTGATTGCGCCGGATCGCGTCGCGACGCGCTGCGTCGATCGCCGCCGTGGCTTCCTGCCCGGCGGTCACCGACCCGGCGGTGACCCGCCCGAGGTGACGGCGCAGCCCGGGCAGGGCGAAGGTGGTGTCGGCGACGCTGACCGTGCCCGACACCGTCGTGATCGTGCCGGTGTCACCCACCTGGCCGCCCGACTCGGCGTAGAAGGGCGTGCGGTCGCAGAACACCTCGACGGTGCCGTCGGGGTTGTCGAGCACGGCGAGGATGCGCGCCCCCGCAGCGACGCTGTCGTGGTACCCGGTGAACGCCGTCGGGCCGAACTGCTCGACGAGCTCGCGGTACGCGTCGACCCGGTCGACGTCGACGTCGGCGGACTTGCGAGCGTCCTTGGCCCGCTTGCGCTGCGCCGCCATCTCCGACTCGAACCCGGCCACGTCGACGGCCACGCCGCGCTCACCGGTGATCTCGGCCGTGAGCTCGAGCGGGAACCCGAAGGTGTCGTGCAGCTTGAACGCAGTCGAGCCGGCGAGCGTCCCGGGCCCGGCGGCGAGTTCGTCCTCGAGCACCGAGAGCCCGTTTCGCAACGTGTGGCGGAACCGCTCCTCTTCCCGGGTGAGCACACCGAGGATGAAGTCGCGGTTCTTCGCGAGGTCCGGATAGGCGGGCGCCATCACCTCGACGGCGGCCTCGACGAGGCTCGGCATCACGAGCTTCTCGGTGCCGAGCAGGAACGCGTAGCGGATCGCCCGGCGCAGGATGCGCCGCAGCACGTAGCCCCGACCTTCGTTGGAGGGGAACACGCCGTCGTTGACGAGCATGGTCGAGGAGCGGGCGTGCTCGGCGAGCACCCGGAGGCTGAAGCTGGCGCGGTCGTCGTACTCGCCGGCGACGTACCGGCGACCCGTGACCGACTGCGCAGCGTCGATGATCGGCGCCATCACGTCGGTCTCCCACACGGAGTCCTTGCCCTGCACCAAGGTGAGGATGCGCTCGAGGCCGGCGCCGGTGTCGATCGACGGCTTGGGCAGCGGGGTGCGGGTGCCGTCCGGGGCCTGGTTGAACTGCATGAAGACCAGGTTCCAGAACTCCATGAACCGGTCGCCGTGCGGATCGTGGAGCGGGCCACCCTCGGGACCGAAGGCCGGGCCCCGGTCGATGTGGATCTCCGAGCACGGACCGCAGGGGCCGGTGTCGCCCATCTGCCAGAAGTTGTCCTTGTCGCCCAGGCGCTGGATGCGCTCGAGCGGAACCCCGACCTGCTCGTGCCAGATGGCCTCGGCCTCGTCGTCGGAGGTGTGCACGGTGATCCAGAGCCGGTCGCCGTCGAAGCCGAACCGCTCGGTGACCAACTCCCAGGACCACGGGATCGCCTCGGCCTTGAAGTAGTCGCCGAAGCTGAAGTTGCCGAGCATCTCGAAGAACACCAGGTGCCGCTTCGTGCGGCCGACGTCGTCGAGGTCGTTGTGCTTCCCGCCGGCACGTGCGCACTTCTGCACGCTGACGGCCCGCTTGTACGGCGGCACCTCGTCGCCGGTGAAGTACGGCTTGAAGGGCACCATCCCGGCCACCGTGAACAGCACCGTGGGGTCGTGCGGGATCAGGCTGGCGGAGGGCACCACGCTGTGGGTGCGCTCCGCGAAGAACCCGGTGAAGGCCTGGCGCAGTTCGTTGGCGGTTCGGGGGGCCATGGAGGCCCGAGACTACCGGCGGCCCCTGCGACGCACCCGACGGACCCGGGCGTCGGGGACGGCGGCCGGGAGATCGGCGCTGCGGCGGGACCGCCAGTCGTCGAGTTGCTCCACGACGCGGACCTCGACGATCTGGCGTCCCGGGGACGCCGTGACGACGGGGTGGCCCTCGGCGGCGGCCCGGAGTTCGGCTTCCTTGGCCCGCATGCCGTCGCGACCCTCCCGCACCGCCTCGACCACGTCGCGTCCCCGGTCGCGAATCCCGTCCCGGGCGCGCACGACCGTGCGCTTGGCCACGTTGGTCGGGGCGATGCGATCGGCCGCCTGCACCACCTTGCGACGTCCGTACAGGCCACCGGCCGCGCCGGCGAGCGTGCCGGCGACGAACCATCCGAGCCGTTTGATCACGACGACCTCCGTTCCTTGCCCCGCAGGCGGCGCGCCGCGCGCGAGGTGCCGCTGGCCAGGGCGACGGTCTTGATGACCGGTGCCGACAGCGCGAGCCGAGCCACCCGCGACGCCCCCTCGACCGACGCCGAGATCGCCTCGGCCGAACCGAGCACCCGGTCGAAGCGCTCGAGGTCGCCACGGGCGTCCTCCACGCTGGCCTGCAGGTCGGCGATCAGGGGCCGCGTCTCGGCCCGGAGCTGCTCGACCGCGCCGCGCAGGTCGCGCAGGGTGTCGAGCACCCGCAGCAGCACGACGGCGAGCCCGGCGAACCCGACGACGAGCACGACCGTCGACACGATCAGCGCGAACTCCGACGCACTCACGGCCGGGGCTCCCGTCGATCCCGCCAGGCCGCCGCCAGCCGGTCCTCGGCTCCGTGGTTTGAGGGCTGGTAGTACACGCGCTCGGTCACCTCGTCCGGTCGGTACGACTGCTCGACCCAGCCGCGGGGGTCGTCATGAGGGTAGCCGTAGCCGCGACCGTGCCCGAGCGATGACGCGCCGCGGTAGTGCGCGTCGCGAAGGTGCATCGGCACGCCGATCGCGCCCCCTTCGCGCACGTGCGCCTGCGCGGCCCACAGCCCGGCTGCCACCCGGTTGCTCTTCGGGGCCAGCGACAGGTGCACCACCGCCTGCGCCAGGTTGAGCGCCGCCTCCGGAAGGCCGACGAACTCCACGGCGCGCGCCGCCGCGTCGGCGACCACGAGCGCGAGCGGGTCGGCCAGTCCGACGTCTTCCGACGCCAGGACGACCAGGCGCCGGGCGACGAACCGGGCGTCCTCGCCGGCATCGAGCATTCGGGCCAACCAGTAGAGCCCGGCGTCGGGATCGGACCCACGGATCGACTTGATGAAGGCCGAGACGACGTCGTAGTGGTCGTCACGCCCGTAGCCGAGCGAGCGGGTGCCGAGCGCGGCCTCGGCGTCGGCCAGGGTGACACGCGCCCGTCCGCCCCGGGCGGCCGCGAGTGCGACGGCCACCTCGAGCGCCGTCAGCAGCTGCCGACCGTCGCCCGAGGCCCGGGTGACGAGATGGTCGAGCGCGTCGGCGTCGGCATCGGCACTCTCGGCCTCGAGCCCGCGCCGGGCGAGCCCGCCGAGGGCATCGTCGTCGAGCGCGTGGAGCCGGAACAGCGTCGAGCGGGACAACAGCGGCGGGTTGACCTCGAAGAAGGGGTTCTCGGTCGTGGCGCCGATCAGCACGACGAGCCCGTCCTCCACGCTGGGAAGCAGCGCGTCCTGCTGGGCCTTGTTGAACCGGTGGATCTCGTCGAGGAACAGGATCGTGCCCCGACCGTGTTGGCCGAGCCGGTCGCGGGCCGTCTCGATCACCTCCCGAACGTCCTTCACGGACGCCGTGACGGCGGACAACTGCTCGAACGCCTTGGCGCTGTGGGCGGCGAGCAACCTGGCGAGCGTCGTCTTGCCCACGCCCGGCGGTCCCCACAGGATCGCCGAGGACAGCCGGTCGGCGTCGACCAGGGCCCGCAGCGGCTTGCCGGGTCCGAGCAGATGGTCCTGGCCGAGGACCTCCTCGAGCCGGCGCGGCCGCAGGCGCGCCGCCAGGGGCGCCCGGCGGGCCATCCGCTCCGCAGCGGCCGCAGAGAACAGGTCGCCGGTCACCGTCGGGCGCCGGGCACGATGCCCGCAGCGCCCCCGAACGACGACGCAGACCCGGCCGCCGTGTCGCCCGCGGAGAACAGCGCGCCCGGGTCGCGCACGTCGTCGACGTAGCCGAGCGCGTAGGCGCCCATGGCATACCCGGCGAGGCGCCGAACGTGCTCGGGCAGCTGGGCGGCCACGTCGGGCGGGCAGGACAGGTACTGGTTCTCCTCCTGGCGCAACCAGCCGAGCACGTAGTCGACGTTCAAGCCGACCCGCACCCCGTCGCCGGTGTTGGCCCCTCCGCCGTGGATGGTGCGACCCGAATACAGCACCACCGAGCCCTTGGGCATCT
>JBILVB010000161.1:0-8438 GCA_044370695.1 Acidimicrobiales bacterium
GGTCCGCCGCACCGTCGCGGCGCTCCTCCTCGACGGCGTCGAGGCGGCCCGGATCCGCGACGACGAGATCTCGGTACTCGACCACGACCGGGTGGCGACGAGGTTCCGCCAGGTCGGCCTCGACGCAGGTGGGGCGGCGCCGCCGGGCCTCGCGGCGGCCGTCGCCGCCCGTGTGCAGGCGGCCGGCGGTGGCGTCCCGGCGACGGCGTCGACGCTCACCCGGGCCCTGGGGCCTCGTGCCGCCGTCCCGGCCGATCCGATGGTGCCGTTCGCCGAGCCCGACGGTCCGGCCGAGGTGGCCATACGCGCGGTGCTGGCGTCGACCGTACGGCAGTTGCTGTCGCTGCTCCCGAACCTCGCGCTCGCGCCGTCGGTCGAGGTGGTGCACCGGGCCCGGGTCGCCGTGCGCCGCCTGCGCAGCGACCTGCGCACGCTGCGCCCGGTGCTCGACGTGGCCGCGCTCGCCGATCTCGGGGCCGAACTCCGCTGGTTCGCCGATGTCCTCGGGGGAGCGCGAGACCTCGACGTGCTCGCCCTTCGGCTCCGGGCCGGGGTCGATCGCCTCGATCCGGCGGACACGGCCGGGGGCGATGCGTTGCTCGGGGCGCTCGAGCCGTTGCGTGCCGCGGCGCGAACGGCGGTGGTCGACGCCGTCGCCGCGGACCGAACGGTGGCGTTGGCCCGCCGACTCGTCGCGGTGGCGACGGCCCCCCCGGTCACGGTCGGGTGCGACGACGTCGCGGTCGACGTGATGCGCAGCCTGGCGCGCGAGCCCTGGCGTCGCCTGGCCCGGGACGCTCGCCGCGTGGGTCGCCACAGCCCGATCGAGGAGTTGCACGCACTGCGCATCCGCGTGAAGCGGGCCCGGTACGCGGCCGAGGCCGCGTCCCGGGTGGTCCCCGGTGCCGCTCGCCATGCTGAGGCGCTCGTGGAAGTGCAGGACCTGCTCGGCGATCTCCACGACGGGGCAATGGCCGAGGCGTGGCTCCGTGACCGGGTCGCCGCTGGGGTGGACCCGGCCGCGGCGTTCAGCGCCGGACTCCTCGTCGCCGCCGAGCGAACCCGGGCCGAACGCCGGCGGCGACGGTGGCGAGCCAGGTGGGCCCGGGCCGATCGTCGCCGGCTGCGCGCCTGGGCGGAGGGCGACTAGCGGCGCGTGGTGCTGCACACGGCGGCGAGGTCGCCGGTGAAGGCGAGCGGCACCAGGCGTGGACCGCACAGGGAGGCGAGGTCCGGGACGGAGGCGCTGCGCTGCGTCCACGGGAGCCGTACCCCGAACAGGCTGTCGAACAGCCCGCCGCTGTCGGGTCGGCGAACGTCCCATCGGGTGAGTCCGGCGGCGTCCGCCGCAGCGCCGTAGGCGTCGTCGATCGAGCCGGTCGAGTCGGCCAACCCGAGACGCACGGCATCGTCTGCGGCATAGATCAGAGCGCCGACCTCGCCCCGGATGCGCTCGGTGCTCAGCTTCGGGCGATTGCGCGCGACGTGGTCGACGAAGAGCCGATAGGCGGAGTCGACGGCGGTCTGCAGCGAGGCGCGCTCGGCCGTCGTGAGAGGCCGGTAGGGGTTGCCGAGGTCCTTGCTCGTACCGGCCGTGATGACCACCTCGTCGATCGAGCCCCGGGCCGGGTCGACCTCCACGCCGCCCCCGAACAGCCCGTCGTCTACGGCGGTCACGCCCTTGTACTGACGCAGTGGGCCGAGGATCACCCCGATCGAGCCGACGAGTGCTCCCGGATCGACGATGATCCGGTCGGCAGGTGCCATGGCCCACACGCCGCCGGACGCCGAGACGTCGCTCACGTGGGCGAGGACCGGCTTGCCGGCCGCCTTGAGTGCGGCGACCCCGTCCGCGATCGCGGCGGCGCCGGCCACGGTGCCGCCCGGGGTGTTCATCTCGAGCACGACGGCCCGGACCTTGGGATCGCGGGCGGCCCGCTGCAGGAGGCGCTTGGTCTCGTAGCCGCTGGTGGTACCGCCGCCGAACAGCCCGTCGCCACTCTCACCCGTCACGATGGGTCCCTCGACCGGAACGGCGAGCACGATCGCCGAGGCACCGTCGGTCCCGGCGACATGGGCGGTGGAACCCACCCGATCGTCGGACGGGCCTGCGGTCTCGGGATCGCCGAGGGCGAGGCCGATCGCGATGAACGGAAGGAGCGAGACCACGACGAGTGCGCCGAGCACGATCGGCGCAAGGAAGGCGACCGTGACGACTCGGGCCAGGAATTGTGGGTAGCTCAGGTGCCGCCGTTCCGGTCGCAGTGTCCGTTCCCAGGTTCCCGGGGGCGGGTAGGGCGATGGAGTTGCCATACGGTAATGATCCGTAGGGGCGAGCCAGCGCGACGAATTGGGCGGGGCGCTCGTTCACCCGCTGTTCGGCACGCGCCGGGCCGGATCGTGACGTTCGACCACGGACTTCGTGGGTCGTTCACCTCTCGTTCATTCCCGATCGGCCCGACGGCCACCTCGTCTCCGTACGGTGCAGCGACCTTGTTCCCTCCAAGGAGATGCCATCGTGCGTTCCCCGAAGACCCGAACCACCCTCGCCCTCGCCGGAGTCACGGCGCTCGGACTCGTCGCTGCCGCCTGCGGTGACGACTCCAGCGGGTCGGGCGCGACGACCGTCGCGGCCACGACGACTGCGGCCGCGGCCACGACGACTGCGGCCGCGACCACGGCGGCGCCCACCACGACTGCGGCGGCGACCACCACGACCACCAAGGCCCCGTCCATCGACTACAAGAGCCTCAAGGGCACCCTGAACGGCTCGGGGGCCACCTTCCCGAAGGCCTTCTACGACGAGGCGATCGCCGAGTTCAAGAAGGTTGCGCCCGGCGTGACGGTGAACTACGGCGCCGGTGGCTCGGGCAAGGGCCGCCAGGACTTCGCCGACCAGGTCACCGACTGGGGCGCGTCGGACGGTGTCGTGAAGGCGGAGGACAAGCCCAAGTACAAGGGTGGTGACTTCGTCTACATCCCGACGGTGATCGCCCCGATCACCATCTCGTACAACCTGGACGGCGTCGACAAGCTGCAGCTGTCCCCGGACACGATCGCGAAGATCTTCCAGCTCCAGGTCAAGACCTGGAACGATCCGGCGATCGCTGCCGACAACCCGGGCGTCACGCTCCCGGCCACGCCCATCACGGTGGCCGTGCGTGCGGATTCGTCGGGCACCACCGAGAACTTCTCGATCTTCCTCGACCTCGCCGCCGGCGACACCGGATCGAAGGTCTGGACGCTCAAGCGGGGCTCGACGATCCAGTGGCCGGCCGGTGTGCAGGCCGGCCAGGGCAACAGCGGTGTCGCCAAGGTCGTGAAGGACACCAAGGGCGGCATCGGCTACGTGGACTACTCCGACGCCAAGGCCACCGGCCTGAAGACGGCGGCGGTGAAGAACAAGGCCGGCAAGTTCGTCGCCCCGACCCTGGAGGCCACGACGGCCGCAGCAGAGGGTGCGAAGATCAACGACGACCTCACCTTCCTCCTGGCCTGGGCCGACGGCGACAAGACCTACCCGATTGCAGCGCAGACCTGGATCCTGGCGTACAAGAAGATGGCGGACCCCGACAAGGCGGCGGCGCTGCGCGGGTTCCTCACCTGGATGCTGACCGACGGACAGAAACTGGCACCCAAGGTCGACTTCGCCCCGCTGCCGGGCGTGCTCGACGACAAGGGCCTGGCCGCGATCAAGACCATCGGAGCCTGACGGCGGACCGACACCCCGCTCCGGCCACCGGCCGGAGCGGGGTGTAGAACGTCGTCGCTGAACGGAGGGACGCCCGATGGCCACCGCACCGCTCGATCTCACCGGCCGAAGCCAGACGGCCGACCGCACGTTCCGCTGGTCGGCCGTGGCGGCCGGCGGGCTCGTTCTGGTCATCCTCGGCCTCATCGCACTCACGATGACGACCAGGGCGTGGCCGGCATTCCAGGACCAAGGGTGGTCGTTCTTCACCTCGCAGGAATGGGCGCCCGCGGAGGGTCGCTTCGGCGGGTTGACGTTCATCTACGGCACCGTGGTCTCGTCGGCGATCGCGCTCGTGCTCGCCGTTCCGGTGAGCATCGGCATCGCCCTGTTCATCACCCAGGTGGTGCCCGCCCGCTTCCGCAAGCCGTTCGTCTACGTCGTCGACCTGCTCGCCGTGATCCCGTCGGTCGTGTTCGGCCTGTGGGGGATCTCCGTGCTCGCGCCGTGGATCAAGGAACGGTACGGCTCGATCGCCGATGCCGTCGACGGGGTGCCGGTGCTCCAGAGCCTCTTCGGGCAACCCTCGGGCCGTTCGTTCTTCACGGCCGGAATCATCCTGGCGATCATGATCACGCCGATCATCACCTCGTTGGCCCGAGAGGTCGTCGACACGACTCCGCCCGGCGAGATGGAGGCCGCGTACGGCCTGGGGGCGACTCGCTGGGAGATGATCCGCGGTGCGGTGTTCCCCCATTCGAAGGGTGGTCTCGTCGGTGCGGTCATGCTCGGACTCGGACGAGCCATGGGGGAGACGATCGCCGTTGCCCTCGTGATCGGATCCTCGGCGCAGTTGACCTCCAACCTGTTCGCATCGGGCGACTCGATGCCGTCGGTCATCGCCAATCAGTGGGGAGAGGCCGACGGCACGTTCAAATCGGCGCTGATCGGTCTGGCCGTGACGCTGTTCGTGATGACGGTCGTGGTCAACATGGCGGCAACCGCCATCGTCGAGCGCTCGATGCGCAAGTCCCGGGGAGCGTGAGACGTGGCGTCGATACAAGTCCCGACCGCAACCATCGGAGCGCGGCCGATCGACCGGTCGGCGGCGCGGTCGTGGCGTCATGTCAAGTCGCAGTTGATGGCCGCCGTGCTCGGATTGAGCTTCGTCGTCGTCGCCGTCCCGCTGCTCCTCGTGCTCTGGTCCGTCGTGACCAAGGGCCTCGAGGTCATGTCGTGGGAGTTCCTCACGACGGACGTCGCCGCCTCCGAGCGCCGCACCGAAGGCGGCGTCGGCCCGGCGATCGTCGGCACGTTGCAGGCAACCGGGATCGCAACGCTGCTCGCCGTCCCACTGGGCGTACTCGGGGCGGTCTACCTGCACGAGTACGGCCGTCAAGCCACGCTCGCCCGGCTGGTGCGCTTCATGGCGACCGTGATGTCCGGGGTTCCGTCGATCGTCATGGGCCTGTTCGTGTACGTGATGTGGACGCTCACGTTCGGGTTGTCGGCACTCGGTGCCGGGATCGCGCTCGGCTGCCTGATGCTGCCCGTGGTGATCCGCTCGACCGAGGAGATGCTCCGGCTCGTCCCCGAGCAGCTCCGAGAGGGCGCACTTGCGCTCGGGACGACGAAGAGCCGCACGGTCCTCACCGTGGTACTGCCGGCTGCGCTGCCCGGGATCGTGTCGGGCTGCCTGCTCGCCGTCGCCCGAGCCGCGGGGGAGACGGCGCCACTGATCTTCACCATCGGCGCCGCCAAGGCGCTCAACATCTGGCCGTTCAGCGGCGCGAACACTGCGCTGCCGCGGGAGATCTACTCGAACGCTTCGTCCACCTTCGACAGTGCGCAGGCTCGTGGCTGGGGTGCGGCGCTCACGCTCATCGTGATCGCCTTCCTGTTCACCCTGGTCGCCCGTCTCGTGTCCGCCCGGTTCGCCCTCAAGCGGTGAGGTGACCGACATGCCCGACCTTCGATCGCAGGAGCCCGTGATGAGCCCCGACGACACCAGCACGGCGCCGACGAACGCGCCCGTTGCGATACCACGGGTGCAAGCCCGTACGACCGAGGTCGAGGCGACCCCGTCGGGCGATGCCGTGTTCGACCTGTCGGGGCTCTCGGTGTACTACGGCACGTTCAAGGCGGTGCGAGACGTCACCTTGTCGGTGTTCCGCAACGAGATCACCGCCTTCATCGGTCCGTCCGGCTGCGGGAAGACGACCGTTCTGCGCTGCTTCAACCGGATGAACGACCTCATCGCCGGCGCACGGGTCGAGGGTGGCCTCACCTATCACGGTCAGGACCTCTACGCCCCGACGGTGTCGGCCACCGAGGTGCGGCGCCACGTGGGGATGGTGTTCCAGAAGCCGAACCCGTTCCCGAAGAGCATCTACGACAACATCGCGTTCGGTCCTCGCATCAACGGGGTACGCAAGAAAGCCGAGCTCGACGCGATCGTCGAGCGGTCGTTGAAGGGTGCCGCCCTGTGGGACGAGGTGAAGGATCGTCTGAAGGGTTCGGCGCTCGGCCTGTCGGGTGGTCAGCAGCAGCGGTTGTGCATCGCCCGGACGATCGCAGTCGAGCCGGAGGTGGTGCTCATGGACGAGCCGTGCTCCGCGCTCGATCCGATCGCAACCGCTCGGATCGAGGAGCTCATGCAGGAGCTCAAGCAGCGCTACACGATCATCATCGTCACGCACAACATGCAGCAGGCGGCACGCGCGTCGGATCGAACGGCGTTCTACACCGCAGAGGTGAACCCGAGTGGGGACCGCCGCACGGGTGTGCTCGTCGAGTACGACCGCACCGAGAAGATCTTCTCGAACCCGGCCGACGAACGTACCGAGAACTACGTGACCGGGCGGTTCGGCTGATGGCCTCCGTCGACGCCAGACCGAACTTCCACCACGAGCTCGAGCAGGTCCACGAGGAACTGGTCCGCCTGGCGTCTGCCGTCGTGGAGTTGATCCCCCGGGTGACGGCGGTGATCCTCGAGGGCGACCTGGTAGAGGCCGACCGCATCGTGCAGGCCGACGACGAGATCGACGCCCGAGCGATCGACATCGAGGAGCGCTGCTACCGGCTCCTCGTGCTGCAGCAGCCGATGGCGAAGGATCTTCGGCGCATCGTCGCCGCCATCAAGATGGTGGCCGACATCGAACGCTCCGCCGACCTCTGCGTGAACATCTGCAAAGCGGCGAGGCGGATCTACGGCAAGTCGCTCGACCCCCGGATGCGCGGGGTGCTGCATCGCATGTCCGAGCAGGCGCAGATCCTCTATCGGTGCGCCGTCGAGGCGTACGCCGACGACGACGCGCCCCTCGGCGCAGCGATCCGGGACATGGACGACTTGCTCGACGGTCTCCAGACGGAGTTCATGCGAACGTTGTTCGAGAGCCACAACGCCGGGCTGACCGACTTGCAGGTGGGGGTTCAGCTCGCCCTCGTCTGCCGCTTCTACGAGCGCATCGGTGACCATGCCGTCAGCCTGGGGGAGCGGGTCCGCTACATCGTGACGGGGTGGATGCCCGAGCAGGCCGGCGCAGCGCGGCATCGCCAGGCGCAGGCGGCGGAGCCCGACGAACCCCAGTGATCGTCGTCGGGCTCGTCATCGTCGCCCTGCTGGGGTTCATGGCTGGCGGGCTCACGCTTCGGTGGCTATGCACCCGGTCGGCCGCCGCACTCGCGACCCGAGTCGCCGGCGACGCCGTGCTCACCGACGACTTCGCAAGCGTCCTTTCGAAGATCGAACGGCATGTCGCCGCGCGTGAGATCGAACTTGCGCGATCGCTCGACCACGAGGCGCGAACCCGCACTGCGCTGGATGCATTGCCGATCGGGGTGGTGCTGGCCGGCCCGGACGGGTGGGACGTCCGCAACCGGGTGGCCGAGCACCTCCTCGGGGTCCGCCACGCCGACGCCCTCGTCGCCGAAGCCGTCCGCACGATGGTCGGCGTCGCGCTCGATGGCGGGAGCCGAACGCAGGTGCTCGATCTGCACGGCCCGCCGCGCCGCCGCATCGTCGTCACCGGGATCCCCGTCGGCGAGCCGAGCGCGGCGACGGCGCTCGTCGTCGTCGAGGACGTGAGCGAACGGGCCCGACTCGAAGCGATGCGCACGGACTTCGTCGCGAACATCAGCCACGAACTGCGCACGCCGGTCGGCGCGATGGCCCTTCTGGCGGAGACGCTGCAGGGCGAGCGCGATCCGGACCTCGTCGACCGTCTGAGCACGAAGCTGGTCGCCGAGGCCCACCGCCTCACCCGCACCATCGAAGACCTCCTCGAGCTCTCCCGGATCGAGGTCGGCGACCAACCGCTCAAGTCGGTGGTCGAGGTCGGCGAGGTCGTCGACGACAGCCTCGACCGCGTCCGACATCTCGCCGAGGAGCGCCGCGTCCGAGTCGGCGTCGATCCTGCCGTCCGGCGGCTCACCGTGATCGGCGACCGCCCGCAGCTCGTGTCGGCGATCGCCAATCTCGTGGAGAATGCGATCAAGTACTCCGACCCGGGCTCCGCCGTCGACGTGGGCGCGATCGTCGTCGGGTCGTGGGTGGAGATCTCGGTGACCGATCGCGGGATCGGCATCCCCAGCCGTGACCTCGAACGGGTCTTCGAACGCTTCTATCGCGTCGACAAGGGTCGTGGCCGGGACACGGGCGGCACCGGTCTCGGGTTGGCGATCGTGCGTCACGTCGCGACCAATCACGGTGGGTCGGTGCGGGTCCGTTCCGAGGAAGGACTCGGCT
>JBILVB010000130.1:0-10462 GCA_044370695.1 Acidimicrobiales bacterium
CGGCTCGCGATGGCCTCGGAATCGCCGCCGAGCACGCTGAAGCGGTTCTCGTCCATGACGGTTCCGTCGTAGAGGATGTGGAACAGCTGGTCGCCTCCGGGCCCGAACCCGGCCTCGGCGACGAGGATCTCCACCTCCATCGGCTTCATCTCGTGGGTGAAGATCTGGCCCAGGATCTGGGCGTAGTTGTTCGCGAGGCTGCGGGCGTCGACGTCGTCGCGCGAGTACTGGTAGCCCTTCAGGTCGGCGGCGCGCACCCCGGCGACGCGCAGCTGGTCGAACTCGTTGTACTTGCCGACGCCGGCGAAGGCGATGCGGTCGTAGATCTCCGACACCTTGCGCAACGTGTTCGACGGGTTCTCGGCGACGATCGCGACCCCGCCGTCGAAGATGACGGCGGTCAGGCTGCGACCCCGGGCGATGCCCTTGCGGGCGTAGTCCGCCCGGTCCTTCATCAGCTGTTCGGGGGAGACGTACGGCATCATGCTCACGGTCGGACCCCCTGGCGGGCGGCGGCGATGCCTTCGAACCGGGTACGGAGCTCGTCGTCGGCGAGCCGCTCGAACCCGGCGACGGTGACGGTGGCGACCACCGGGTAGATGCCCCGCAACGGGTCGGGTCCGCCGGTCGCGGAGTCGGCGTCGGCGGCCTCCCACAGCGCGGTGAGCACGAGGTCGACCACCTCGTCGCGTCGCATCCCCGGTCGGAACCCGACCTTGACGACCGTGCCGGCGTGGACGCTGCCCGAGCCGGTGGCGACGTAGTCGGCCTCCTCGTACCGGCCTCCGGTGACGTCGTAGTCGAACAGGCGACCCACCTGCCGGCGGGTGTCCCACCCGGCGAAGATCGGTACGACGACCATGCCCTGCATGGCGGCGGGAAGGTTGCCGCGCACCATCATCGACAACTGGTTCGCCTTGCCCTCGAGCGACAGCGGCGACCCCTCCACCTTCTCGTAGTGCTCGAGTTGGAGCTGGAACAGCTTGACCATCTCCATCGCGGGCCCGGCCGCTCCGGCGATGGCCACCGCCGAGTGCCGGTCGGCGGGCATCACCTTCTCCATCGAGCGGTGGCTGATCAGGTTGCCGGCCGTGGCTCGCCGGTCGCCCGCCATCACCACGCCGTCGGCGTAACGGACCGCCACGCAGGTGGTGGCGTGGGGTACGACGAGCGAGCCCGCGGCCTGGACCGGGGCGAACGGGTCGAGGCCGCTGCGCCGCAGCACCTCGTACAGGCTCGGCCCGGGGTCGTCCCCGGGGGCGTACAGGGGGATCGCCATAGACCGGGGAGGCTACCGTCGCTCGTCATGCAGGGACTCAGCGATCCGAGCGTCCAGGACGATCCGTTCTCGTACTACCGGGAACGGATGGCGGCCTGCCCGGTGTGGCACGAGGCCGACCTCGACCTGTACGTGATCGGCGGGCACGCCGAGAGCCGGTCGGCGCTGATGGACGTCGGTACCTTCTCGTCCCGCCCGGCGGCGGGCCGCACGACCCCGAACGCCGTGGCGATCGCCTACCACCAGCGTCTCGCCGAGCGGGGCTGGGCCCGGGCCGCCACCCTGCAACGCACCGACCCGCCGGTCCACACCCGGTACCGCAAACTGCTCAACCGGGTGTTCACCCCGGCGCGGGTGAAGGACCTCACCCCGCAGATCGAGGACATCACCGCGGCGCTGATCGACGCCTTCGCGCCCGAGGGCCGCTGCGAGTTCGTGTCGGCGCTCGCGTTGCCCCTCCCGGGGATCTTCATCGCCGAGCAGCTCGGGCTCGACCGCAGCGACTACCGGACGTTCCGGCGGTGGGCCGATGCGATGCTCGCCCTGGCGCAGCGTTCGATGACCGTCGACGACGCACTCGCCGAGGCCGACGTCGAGTTGGAGGCACAGCACTTCCTGGCCCGGGTGTTCGAGGAGCGCCGGGCGAACCCGGGCGACGACCTGATCTCGTTGCTGGTCACCGCGCACGGTGACGACGAGGAACCGTTCACCATGGGCGAGCTGCAGGATCTGCTCCACCAGCTCGTCACCGGCGGGTTCGAGACGACCACCGGTGCGCTGGCCGCGGGCATGCTGCTGCTCGCGACGCATCCCGATCAGCAAGCGCTGCTGCGGGAACGCCCGGCGCTGATGGGCAACTTCATCGAGGAGGTGCTGCGCATCGACAGCCCGGTGCAGGGGCTCTGGCGCCGCACGACGTGCCCGGTGAACGTCGCGGGGATGGAGATCCCGGCGAACGCGTCGGTGATGGTCCGCTTCGGGGCGGCGAACCGTGACGAGCGGGTGTTCGACGATCCCGACCGGTTCGACATCACGCGGGACAACGCCCGCAACAACGTCGCGTTCGGGTTCGGCAACCACTACTGCGTGGGTGCGGCGTTGGCCCGTCAGGAGATGCAGTCGGCGTTCACCCAGCTGCTCGCTCGCCTCGACGACATCACCCTCGACGGCCCGCTCCCCGAGCCGTTGCACGAGCCGAGCTTCTTCCTGCGCCCGATGCGCCGGCTCGACGTGCGTTTCCGGGCCCGCTGATCGGTGCGCCGGCGGCCGGGCCGGTGCCCGGTCAGCCGAGGCCGACGATCTCGGTGATGACCCCGCCTGCGACGGCGACGTTGATCCGCTCGGGGCGGTAGTCGGTGGTGCCCATCTGGGCGACGCCGTCGATCCGCACGGCCCGCACGACGTAGCCCGAGGCGCGAGCCGCCTCCGGGGTGCGGCCGATCAGGGAGTCCGCCTGTGCCTTCGTCGGTACGGATGCCACGGGCGGTTCCGCCGCCGTCGTGGCGACGGTGCCCACCGTCGAGGGCGCCGCCGTGGTGCCGGCCGCCGTCGGGGGTGACGACGTGGCAGGTTCGGGATCGGCCCCGCAGGCCGTGGCCAGCAGCGCTGCGGCCAGGGCAGCGGCGAGGGCGAAGGAGGACGAGCGGTGGCGGGTCACGGGGTCACCGCATCGATGAGGTGGGCGTCTTTCCTGGTCACCCGGTTCACGTCCGTCGAAACGGGGTGCATGGTGAGCACGCCCTCGGCGGCGGGCACGAGCAGGTCGGCGACCGTCGCTGGGGCGAGCGGACCGGGCGTGAGCCATCGGGCCCAGTCGGCGGGCTCGAGGATCGCCGGCATCCGATCGTGCACGGGTGCCATCGTGGCATTGGCAGCGGTGGTGACGATCGTCAGGGTGTGCAGCCACGGCCCTTCGGGAGCGGTCGCCGGGTCTCGCCAGGTGCTCCACAGCCCGGCGAACGCGAGCGGGGAGCCGTCGATGCGGTGGATGTACATCGGCTGTTTGGCCCGCTGCCCGGCCACGGCCTGCCATTCGTAGAACCCGTCGGCGGGAACCAGGCATCGGCGCCGGGGTACGAGCGACCGGAAGGCGGGCTTGGTCAGCAGCGTCTCGGCGCGGGCGTTGATCATCTTGGCGCCGATCTTCACCTCGGCGGCCCAGGACGGCACGAGCCCCCAGCGGAACACCTCGAGATGCCGGCCCTCGGCGTGCTCGACGACGGCCCAGACGCCGTTGGTGGGGGCGACGTTGTAGGACGGTTCGGGCGAGGCGACCCCTTCGGCGACGGTGGCGTCGAAGTAGGCGGCCAGTACGTCGGGCGGGGTGGCCGAGACGTAGCGGCCGCACACGGCGTTCAGACTGCCAGGGGCGCGTGGTGGAGTCGGGGCAGCACGAGGCGGCCGAACCGTTCGGCCTCCCGTTCGTGCGGGTATCCCGACAGGATGAACGCGTCGATCCCGAGGGACCGGTACGCCTCGAGGGTGGCCGCGACCTGGTCGGGGTCGCCCACGATCGCTGCGCCGCACCCGCTGCGGGCGCGACCGATCCCCGTCCAGAGGTGGGGCTCGACGTAGCCGTCGTCGTCGGCGTCGTCACGCAGTTCGGCTTGGCGGCGAACGCCGGTGGAGTCCGAGTCGAGCGACCGCGACCGGATCGCGGCGCCGACCGCGTCGTCGAGGTCGGCCACGAGGGCTCGCGCTGCGTCGCGCGCCTCGGCCTCGGTGTCGCGCACCACGACGTGCACCCGATAGCCGAACCGCACGGTCCGCCCGTGGCGGGCCGCCCGGGCCCGCAGGTCGTCGAGCACCGCAGCGACCCGGGGCATCGTGTCGGGCCAGAGCAGGTAGACGTCGGCCGCGGCTGCGGCGACTTCCCGGGCCGGCTCGGAGAGCCCACCGAAGTAGAGCGCCGGGCAGCGCCCCGACACCGTGCGGGCCGACGGTGGCGCCACGCGGAGGTCGAGGAACTCGCCGTGGAACTCGACGGCCTCGCCGTCGAGGAGGCGGCGCAGCACGGTCATCTCCTCGAGGGTGCGGCGGTAGCGGACCTCGGCGTCGAGCCGCTCGCCGGGTCGGTCGCTGGAGATGATGTTGACGCTCAGGCGGCCGCCGAGCATCTGGTCGAGGGTGGCGAGCTGACGGGCGAGCTGCGGCACCCACAGCTCCCCGCAACGCACGGCGACGAGCAGGCGCATCCGCTCGAGCTGCGGGGCCAGGCCGCCGGCGAACGCGACGGCGTCGATGCCGAGGTCGTACCCCGAGGGCAGCAGCAGGTTGTCGAATCCGGCTGCGGCGGCGGTACGGGCGATGGCCGAGCAGTGGGACCACGACGACCGCAGCGCCGGGTCCGGCACGCCGAGCCGTTCGTAGTCGTCGTCGCACAGCGCCGAGAACCAGGACACCTCGACCGGCCCGGTCACGGCAGCGGCACGCCCTCGGCGGCTTGGACGATTCGGTAGACGTCGGCTCGGTCGAGGTGCACCCCGAGCGCGGTGACGGCATCGACGAGCCGATCGGCACGTTGGGTGCCGACCACGGCGACGGGCCGCGTGGGATGGGCAAGGACGAACGCGATCGCGACCGCGCTGCGGGAGACCTGCTCACGCTCGGCGAGCGCGTCGAGCGTGTCGAGCAGTTCGACCCGGAGCCCTTCGCCGGTCGCGACCCTCCCACCGGCGAGCGGGCTCCACGCGAGCGGTACCCGTCCGGTGGCGGCGCAGGCGTCGAGGGTGCCGTCGCGCAGCGGCGCCAGGTGCGCGACGGAGTACTCGGGCTGGTCGGTGACGATCGGGAAGGCGAGGTGGGCGGCGAGCGCGGCGGTCTGCGCAGGGGTGTGGTTGGACACCCCGACGGCGCGCACCTTTCCCTCGGCGACCAGCGCGCCGAGGGTGTCGGCGAGTGCGGCGGGATGGGTGAACAGGTCCGGCCGGTGGATCTGGTAAAGGTCGATCACGTCGACGCCGAGGCGGCGCAGCGAGGCTTCGCACGCGGCGCGCAATGCCGCCGGCGACGAGTCGTAGGGCAACGGTGGGACGATCCCACCCTTGGTGGCCAGCACGATCCGGTCCCGAAGGCCGGGGCGGGCTGCGAGCACCCGGCCGAGGAGGGCCTCGTTGGCGCCGAACCCGGCGCCGCCCCAGTCGAGGCCGTAGACGTCGGCGTTGTCGACGAGGTTCATCCCCAGGCCGACTGCGGTCTCGAGGAGGTCTGCGGCGGGACCGACGTCGGGCCCGACGAATCGCCAACATCCGAACGCGAGCGGACCGACCGCCAGGGTGGTCCCCGGCAGGGTCCGGGGGGACGGGTCGATCAGTCCGGTCACGGTCAGAAGTAGATGATCTTCTCGGCCTTGGCCTCGGCGGCGTCGAGGTCGTCGGTGTACGCGCCGGTGGACAGGTACTTCCACCCGCCGTCGCACACGATGAACACGATGACGCCCTCGTCGATCTCTCGGGCCACCTTGACCGCGCCCGCCAGCGCGGCGCCCGAGGAGATGCCGGCGAAGATGCCGCACCGGGCGACGAGCTCCCGGGTCCACTCGAGCGATTCGCGGGGCCGTACGACCCGCTTGCGGTCGAGCAGCTCCATGCCGTGCCAGGACTCGAACAGCGGCGGGATGTAGCCCTCGTCGAGGTTGCGCAGCCCCTCGACGCGCTCGCCGAGCGGCGGTTCGATCGCGACGACCTTGATCCGGGGGTTGCGCTCCTTCAGGTACCGGCCGGTGCCCATGAGGGTGCCCGAGGTGCCGAGCCCGGCCACGAAGTGGGTGATCTCCGGGCAGTCCCGCCAGATCTCCGGGCCGGTGCCCTCGTAATGGGCGCGCGGGTTGGCGTCGTTCGCGTACTGGTAGAGGAAGGCCCACTCGGGGTTCGCGGCGGCCATCTCGAGCGCCCGCTTGACCGCCCCGTTGGAGCCTTCGGGGCCCGGGGTCAGGATCAGCTCGGCGCCGAACACCTCGAGCATCTGGCGGCGCTCGATCGACACCGACTCGGGCATCAGGATCTTGATCGGGTACCCCTTGATCCGGGCGATCGCGGCCAGCGCGATGCCGGTGTTGCCCGACGAGGGTTCGAGGATCGTCTGGCCGGGACGCAGCGTGCCGTCCTTCTCGGCGGTCTCGATCATCGACTTCGCGATGCGGTCCTTCACCGACCCGAACGGGTTCTGCATCTCCAGCTTGGCGAGGATCCGCACCCGGGGGTTGGGCGACAACACGCTCACGTCGACCAGAGGGGTGTTGCCGATCAGGTCGAGGACGTTCTCGAAGATGGGCACAGCCGTCTCCCTGCTCCGGCCGGACACGGGAAACCCGACCGGATCGGTCGGGATCCTACCGGCTCAGTACCCCAGACGCTCGACCCGGTCGGCCCGATGCTGCCAGTTGCGGTCCACCCGCACGGCGAGCTCGAGGTGACACCCCTCGGGGAGCTGTCGACGCACGGCGATCCCGACCTGCTTGAGCACGGCGCCGCCCTTGCCGATCACGATCCCTTTCTGGCTGTCGCGCTCGACGAGGATCTCGACCCGGATCCGAGGCCAGTCCCATTCCGTGACCCGGGTGGCGATCGAGTACGGCAGCTCGTCGCGGGTGATCGCCAGAAGCTGCTCGCGCACGAGTTCGGCGACGCGGGTCTCGTCGTCGACGTCGGAGACGGTGCCCGTGGGAAAGTACCGGGGGCCGGTGGGCATCCGGTCGATCAGGTGGTCGAGCAGGGCGTCGGTGCCGGCCCCGGTGCGGGCCGAGACCGGGAAGAAGCTCTCGGCGCCCGGCAGGTCGGCGAGCTCGGCGAGGCGGCGCAGCACGACGCCGTGGGTGAGCCCGTCGACCTTGTTGAGCACCACGACGTACCCGCTGCCGAGGCGCTGCGCGACCCAGCGGTCGCCGGTGCCGGTGCCGGCCCGGGCGTCGATCACCAGGCAGGCGACGTCGACGTCGGCGAGGGCGTCGCTGGCGGCGGCGTTGAGCCGTTCGCCGAGTGCGGTCACCGGTTTGTGGAAGCCCGGGGTGTCGACGAAGACGAGTTGCGCGCCGGGGCGTTCGACGATCCCGCGCACCGGGGTACGGGTGGTCTGGGGCTTGTCCGACACGATCGACACCTTCGTGCCGCACAGCCGGTTCAGCAGCGTCGACTTCCCCACGTTGGGCCGCCCGACCAGCGTGACGAACCCGGAGTGCAGACCGGCGTCGGGATCGGGGGGAGCGCCCGCAGGCGGCTCAGCCGGCACCGGAGGGAACGGCCTCGGCGTCGGCCTCGGGGAGGCGGCTCACGTGGACCAGGCTGATGCGTCGGCCGTCGAGGCGGCGGGCGGTGAACACGTAGCCGTCGTAGGTGACGGTCTCCCCCTCGACGGGCAAGCGGCCGAGCTCGCTGAGCAGGAACCCGCCGACGGTGTCCCAGTCACCCTCGGGGAGCTGGATCGGCAACAGGTCGCTCAGGTCGTCGACCGACATGCCGCCGTCGACGAGGAGCTCGCCGCCGTCGAGGCGTTCGACCTCCCGGTCCTCGACGTCGTGTTCGTCGACGATGTCCCCCACGAGTTCCTCGATGCAGTCTTCGAGGGTGACCAGGCCGGCGGTGCCGCCGTACTCGTCGATCAGCATGGCGAGGTGGTACTTCTCGGCCTGCATCTCGCGCATCAGGTGGGCGACCGGTTTGGTCTCGGGGACGAAGTGGGCAGGCCGGGACCACCGGGCGACGGGGTCGGCGCCACGGCCTTCGCGCTCGGCCCGGATGAGGTCCTTGGTGTGGGCGACGCCGAGCACGTCGTCGGAGGTCTCCCCCACGACGGGCATCCGGGAGTAGCCCTCGGCGATCGCGACGTCGAGCGCCGCGCTGACCGTGGCCTCGCCGTCGACGGTCACCATGTCCGGGCGGGGCACCATGATCTCCCGGGCGACGGTGTCGCCGAAGGAGATGATCGACTCGATCAGCTCACGTTCCTCGGCCTCGATCACCTCGTCCTCGGCGGCGGCGCCGACGATGCCGAGGAGCTCCTGCTCGGACACGAACGGACCTTGCTTGAGGCCCTTGCCGGGCACGATGACGTTGGCGAGGCCGATCAGCGCCCGCGACAGCAGCCGCAGCGGCCATAACCGCACGAGTGCCCGGATCGGTCGGGCGGCGAGCAGCGCCGCGCGTTCGCTGTGCTGCACCGCCCAGGTCTTGGGGACGGCCTCGGTGATCGCGAACAGCAGCACCACGTTCAGGAAGAAGCCGATGACGAGCCCGAGGGCGCCGAAGAGTCGATCGACGAGGATCGTGGTGAGGAACGCCTGGGCCACCTGGCAGACGTTGACCGTGAGCAGGACCGGGTTCAGGAACTCCTCGGGCTTCGCGACGAGGTCGAGCAGCGCCCGCGAGGCGCGAGGGCGTGCGCCGCCGTCGACGAGCGCCTGTGCCTTGACCCGGCTGATCCGGTTGACGGCGGTCTCGCCGACGGCGAGGAACGTGAGCACGGCCAGCAGCAGGAGGTTGGCGACGATGATCCACACGTCGCGGCCCTCGAGCTGGACGGCGAGCACGGTCGCGGGTGTCATGGCTGCTCCTGGCGGAACGCGGCCGGCGGCTCGCCGTGCCAGTGGTGCGCGACGAGCAGCTCCCGTTCGCGGGACCGCATGCGTCGCGTCCGTTCGTCGGTGTCGTGGTCCCAGCCGAGCACGTGCAGGGTGCCGTGCACGACGAGAAGGGCGAGTTCGTCGTCGAGGGAGCCGGCGTGGCCCGGCGCCTGGTCGCGGGCGACGGAGGGGCACACGACGACGTCGCCGAGCAGTAGGGGCAGGTCGGCGACGTCGACCGGGGATCGGTCCGGCCCGGCGCTGGCCGCCCCCGGGCCCGGGGCGAGGGTGTCGGCCTGCACGTCGTCGAGCGGGAACGCGAGCACGTCGGTCGGGCCCGCGGTGTCCATGAACTGCTCGTTGAGCTCGGCGATCTCGTCCGCGCTCACGAACAGCACGCTCAGCTCGGCGTGGCCGCGGACACCCTCGGCGACGAGCACGCACCGGGCGAGCTCCACCCAGCGGTCGAGCGCGACCTCGACGTCGGTCTGCTCGTCGGCGCCGAACACCTCGGGATCCCCCTCACCGCCGACGCGACGGGGGCGACCGAGATTCGGGCGGGCCGGCTCGGCGGTCATGCCTGGTGCCGCTCGTAGGCGGACACGATGTCGGCGACGATGCGATGGCGAACCACGTCCGCACTGCCGAGGTGAACGAACGACAGGCCGTCGATCCCGGTGAGGATGCGCTCGAGACCGATCAGCCCGCTGCGGCCCCCGGGCACGTCGACCTGCGTGGTGTCGCCCGTGACGACCGCCTTGGAGCCGAACCCGATGCGGGTGAGGAACATCTTCATCTGCTCGGGGGTGGTGTTCTGGGCCTCGTCGAGGATGATGAAGCTGTTGTTGAGCGTTCGGCCCCGCATGAACGCGAGCGGTGCCACCTCGATCACCTGGCGCTCGACGAGCTTCTGGGTGCCGTCGGCGTCGAGCATGTCGTAGAGGGCGTCGTAGAGCGGCCGCAGGTACGGGTCGATCTTCGCCATCAGGTCCCCGGGGAGGAACCCGAGCCGCTCCCCCGCTTCGACGGCCGGCCGGGTGAGGATGATGCGCTGCACCTGTTTGGACTGCAACGCCTGCACGGCGAGCGCGACGGCCAGCCAGGACTTCCCCGTGCCGGCGGGGCCGAGCGCGAAGGTGATCACGTTGGACCGCACGGCGTCCACGTACCGTTTCTGCCCGCTCGACTTCGGGCGCACCGAGCGGCCGCGGGCGCCGCGCAGCACCTCGGTGCCGAAGACCTCGCTCGGACGCTCGGAAGCCCGGACCATGCCGATCGCCCGATCGAGCGACCCGCGATCGATCGTCTGGCCTCGCTGCAGGAGCACGACGAGCTCTTCGACGAGTTGGCCGACCTCGGACGCTTCGCTCCCGGTGGCGGTCACCTCGTTGCCGCGCACCCGGATCTCGGTCTGCGGGAACGCCTGCTCGATCTGGCGCAGGTACTCGTCGTGCGGGCCGAGCAACCCGGGCATCAGGTGATTGCCGGGCACGATGACGTTGACGACGGCAGCGGTCACGTTCGGTCGGGGTCCGACGGCATGGTCCGGCCGAGGGTAGCGCCTCGGTGACCCGGTGTGGTGGGGGGCCCCGCGGGGGGCCCGGCGAGCCCCCCCCGCCGGCGCCACG
>JBILVB010000086.1:0-16597 GCA_044370695.1 Acidimicrobiales bacterium
GGGTGGGGGGGCGCGCCGGGGGGTCACCGGGCCCCCCCACGACGGCCGGATCAACGGAACAGCGGCTTGCCGGGCTTCATGGCGGTCCCCTTTCGACTCCCCTGGTGCTGACGGAGCGTGATGGATTCCATACGCTCCGCGGCATCTTTGAGGATTCGTGAATGATTCGCAAGACCTATTGAGGCGATCGCGCCGACCTCGGAGCGAACGGGCGCCGGATCGAGCCGAGATCGCGGTCGCTCCCCCGTCAGGCGGCGGCGCGGAGCAGTTCGCACTGGCTCGCGAGCCGGCGGGCGAAGGCCTCGACCGGCAGGTCCCGATCGAACAGCCAGCCTTGGTAGTACTCGACGCCGACGCTGCGCAGCACCTGGCGGTGGGCGTCGGTCTCGACCCCTTCCGCGATCACGACCAGACCGAGGCTGCGGGCCAACCCCGTGATGGCGCCGATGACTGCGCCCGATGCGGCGTGACCGTCGACGAGGAAGGCCCGGTCGAGCTTGATGCCGTCGACCGGGAGCGTGGTGAGGTAGCCGAAGTTGGAGTACCCGACCCCGAAATCGTCGATCCGGACCGTCACCCCACGGTCCCGGAGACGCTCGAGCGTCGGGCGGCCCCGCTCGAGATCGACGTGGCGCGATTCGGTCAGTTCGATCACGAGGCGGTGGGGATCGAGTCCCGAGGACGCGAGCGCCTCGTCGACCTGGGCGAGCAGGATGCCGTCGGGGAGCTGCAGGGGCGACGCGTTGACCGACACGTACGGCGCACCGACACCGGGGGCGTGCGGCCAGCCGGCCGCCGCGTGGCAGGCCTGCAGCAGCACGTGGCGGCCCAGCTCGACCGTCCAGCCGATCTCTTCGAGCAGCGACACCCACAGCTGGGTGGGCAGTTGCCCGCGGGCCGGGTCGAACCAGCGCACGAGGGCCTCGGCCCCGACGATCCGATGCTGTTCCGTGGTCACGATCGGCTGGAAGTGGAGCGTGATGCTGCCGTCGTCGAGCGCGGCGTGGAACCGTTGCGCCACGAACCGGCGCAGCTGGTGCTCGCGCTCGACCGCCGGCGTGAAGGTCGCGATCGACTCCTGGCGGCGTCGGGCGCTGTCGAGCGCGAGCCGGGCCGAAGCGACGAGATCCTCGAGCGGGTCGCCCCGCTCGGCGTGCGCGTGGGCGGTCCCGATGCGGACCGCTCGGCGCGTCGCGCCCGGACGTTCGAGACCGTCGGCCACGAGCGTGACCAACGCAGTGGCGACCCGGTCGAAGTCGGTGCGGTCGTCGTCGACGACCACGAGCCCGACGAGATCGCGCCCGAGCACCACGGCCCTCCGGCGACCCGGGATCGCGAGCGTGGTGACCCGCGCTGCGAGCTCCTGGATCCCCGTCCCGTCGTCGGCGTCGGCGTCGTCGGTCTCGAGCCGGCAGGCGATCACCCCGAGCGGCCCGCCGGGGGCACCCGACGGGAAGGCCCGGTCGAGCATCGGGAGTCCGGCGCGCTGCTCCACGGCATCGTGGCCCAGGGCGCTCTGCTCGGCGACGAATCGTCGGGCGGTCTCGAGGGCCAGTCGTCGTTCGGCCTCGGCGAGTTGCGCCCGGGCCCGTTCGACGTCGTCGCTGAGCCGTCGGCGGTCCTCGACGGCACGAGCCGAGCGATGTTCCGCGGCCTCCACCTGCATCGCCACCTGCAGGCCGTGGAGGCGTCGCGCGGCCTCCTCGCTGCGCAGGGCGACCCACGTCTCGTGGTGGGCGCGGACTGCGCCGAGCGCAGCGGCGAGGTTGCCGGCCTCCTCTTCGACCTCGGCGAGCTCGGCGAGGCAGAGCGCTCGCATCTCGAGGTCCTGGGCCTCCTGGGCCCGCTGTTCGGCGCTGCGCAACCGATGTGCGGCGCCGGTCAGGTCGCCGCGTTGACGCTGCGTGATCCCGGTGACGAGGTCGGCGAGCACCCGCTCGCCCGGCGCCGCGTCGGCGGGCACGGCCGTCGCGCCGAGCACGGCGTCGGCCTCGTCGACCCGATCGAGACGGGCCAGCGCCAGGGCCCGCAGCAGTTCGGCGCGCGCGACGCCCGCCGGTTGGACGGCGCGCATGACCTCGGCGGTCTGCGCCATCGGAGCGATGACGTCGGCGAAACGGCCGGCGAGCAGGTGGAGAACCCCGAGGTTGTAGAGCGCGGTCGCCTGCTCGGCGCGCCGACCGAGCCGGGTGAAGGCGTCGATCGCCTCCTGGAAGAGCGCGCTCAGCTCGTCGGCCTCCGCAGCGACGTCCGGCGCGGCCGACACGAGGACCGTACCGAGCCGCATCGTTGCGTTGGCAACGAGGGCCGGGTCGTCGGCGGCCCGGCCGAGGCGCACCGCAGCTGCGGCGTGGTCGGCCGCCTGGGCGAGCAGGCCGAGGTAGTACTGCAGGGTGGCCACCACGAGGTGGGCTCGCCCGAGTGCCAGCGGGGGTCCGCCGACGAGCGTCGCGAAGGCTTCGAGCGCCGGGCCGAGCAGCGCGCCGGGGTCCTCGCCCGTCTCGACGGCCGCCGCGGCCTCGATGACGACCGCCTGCGCCTCGCGCTCGCGGTCCCCGAGCGCGATCGCCATGGTGCGGGCTGCGATCGCTTCGGCCCGAGCGGTCTGCGGATCCCTGGACGTCTGCTCGAGTGCGAGCGACAACAGCACGTCGATCTGCGCAGCGCGATCCTCGACGGACGGCATCGCGGGGGCGGCCGGGCTCCAGGGGGTGTGTCGGCGGCGCATGGGTCCAGGGGTGTCTCGACAGAGGCTTCGCTCTTCGATCGGCCGCTTGACGAGACGTTGCAGCGCTCGTGACGATGCAGAGCGGTTCTTGCCGAACGCCGAACGCCGAACCCCGAACGCCGCAGGGCGTTCGGGCTATTGCAGGCCGAGGTAGGTGCCGCCGTCGATGGGGACGTGGGTACCGGTGACGAACCTGGCGTGCTCGCTGCACAACATGGCGACGAGCCGGCCGAAGTCCCCGGGGTCGCCGGCGAAGCCGACCGGTATGGCCCGGCCGATGTCGGCCGGGTGGCCGAGCCCCTTGATGCGTTCGGTGAGGTGGTACCCGGGTTGGACCGAGTTGACCGTCACCCCGCTGCGTGCCACTTCGAGCGCGAGCGTCTTGAGGAACCCGGTGACCCCGGCGCGTGCGGTGTTGGACAGGATCAGGTTGGCGATCGGTTGGCGCACCGACACCGACGTGATCGCGACCACCCGGCCCCAGCCCTGCGTCTGCATGGCGGGCACGGCCGCCTTGCACATCGCGACCGTCGACAGCAGGTTCAACCGCAACGCCGGCTCGTAGTCCTCGAGGGCCGTCGATGCGAACGTGCCCGGCTTGGGGCCACCTGCGTTGGGGATCAGGATGTCGACCCCGCCGAGGGCGTCGGTCGCGGCCTCCACGAACCCGGTGGCGCCCGGTGCCGAGGACACGTCGGCGACCAGCCCGACGCAGCCGTGTCCGACCTCGGCGGCCGCCTCGGCCACCCGGCCGGCGTCCCGCCCGCAGATCGCGACGTGCACCCCCTCGTTCGCGAGCGCGATCGCCGTGCCGAGGCCGAGGCCGGCCGACCCGGCTGCGACGGCGGCCCGCCGCCCGCTGATCCCGAGATCCATCACGCCACCTCTGCCGTCTGGAGCGCACCGTGCGTCGAAGCCATCCGCCCTGGTTAGCGCTCGGGCAGGTCGGGGGCAACCCCCGTGCGGCTAGCGTCGTCGTGGTTCCGGGGGGAACCGACCGAGGAGGCATCGATGTCGCAGGACAAGCCGTCGTTCCTGAAGCTGCTCAACGCCGTGTGCGTCGGCGAACACGAAGGGTCGGTGTGGCTCGAGGCGTGGGCGGAGACGACACCCAAGGCCGAGGTGGCCGAGGTGCTGCGGTTCGTGGCCGCCCGAGAGGCCGAGCATCACCATGCGTTCCGCAAGCGGATCATGGAGTTGGGCTTCGACGTCCGCTGGCCCGAATCGACCGTGCGCCTCGAGGCGAACCTCGCCGCCGCCCGGTGCGATCAGCCCGACGCCGCCAAGTTCGAGTTCTTCAACCTCCACGAGTGCCGCGAGCGCGACATCTTCGACACGATGTTCACCGACAAGACGATCGACCCCATCACCGGGGGCCTTCTCGGCCGGTACATCGCCGAGGAGCGCGACAGCCTGCGTCGGTTCGTGGCCTGCTACGAGGCGCTCAGCGCCGACGGCGCCGGCTGCTGCTGAGCCGGGCGTGGACGCCCGGCTCGACCACCTCGTCTACGCCGTACCGGACCTTGCCGAGGGCACGGCGTTCGTCGCCGATGCCCTCGGGGTCCGTCCGACGGCGGGCGGACAGCACGTCGGTCGGGGCACGGCGAACACCTTGGTCGGGCTCGGCGACGGCGCCTACCTGGAGATCATCGGCCCCGATCTGACCCAGCCGCCGCCGGCGCTCCCCCGACCGTTCGCGATCGACGACCTGATCGCCCCGGTGCTCGTGACCTGGGCGGCCCGGGTGAGCGACCTGCCGGCGGTGATCGTCGCGGCCCGGGCCGCGGGTTACGACCCGGGTCCTGCGCAGGCCATGCAGCGGGCCACCCCCGAGGGCGGGTTGCTCGCCTGGTCGTTGACGGCGCCGCCCGGTGCCTTCGACGGCCTGGTGCCGTTCCTCATCGACTGGGGCGACTCGCCGCACCCGTCGGGGTCCCTCGCCCACGACGTGCGCCTCGCCGGGTTCGTGCTGCGCACCCCCGAGCCCGGTCCGGTCCGGCGGGCGCTCGCCGCGCTGGGGCTGGGCGCGGTCGGGGTCGAGGAGGCACCGGTCACCTCGATCGGCGTCACCCTGGCCGGACCGGGCGGCACGCTCCGTTTCGGCCGCTGAGCCCGGGTACCGTCGTCGTCGGTGTACCGGTTCCTCCTGCGCCCCCGGTGGCTCGCGTTCCACGTCGTGTGCCTGCTCGGCGTCGTGGTGATGGTGAATCTGGGGTTGTGGCAGTTGCGACGCCTCGACGAACGCCAGTCGCTCAACGCCCGGGTCGAGGCCCGGTCGATGGAACCGCCGGCCGAGATCGGTGCCGTGCTCGTCGCCGGCGTGGAGCGGTCGGTGGTCGAATGGCGCCAGGTCGCCGTGCGCGGGACCTACGACGACACGGCGACGGTGTTGATCCGGGACCGTCCCCTCGAGGGTCGCCCGGGCTGGCACGTGGTCACGCCGGTCCGCCAGGCGGACGGCACCGCGGTCCTCGTCAACCGGGGGTGGCTGCCCGCCGGCACCGACCGGCGCCGGCCCGAGGTCGTGCCGGCGGCCCCGGCCGGGTCGGTGGTGGTCGTCGGCCGGTTGCGCCCCAGCCAGGAACGTCCGGCCCTCGCCGGGGCGGAACCGGCCGGGGTGCTCACCGAGGCCGGGGTGATCGACCTCGACCGGCTCGGTGAACAGTCGCGCTACCCGCTCGCGCCGATGTACGTGGAGTTGGTGGCCCAGGACCCGACGGTGCTCGTCACCGATCCGCGGCCGCTGCCGATGCCCCCGCTCGGGGAGGGTCCGCATCGCGCCTATGCCGTGCAGTGGTTCGTGTTCGCGACGTGCGTCCCCGTCGGCTGGGTGCTCGTGGTGCGCAAGTCGTTGCGCGACCGGCGCCGGGCCGCACGGCGTGGTGCCGCCGATCCTGAGCCACTGGCCGTCGTCGGCTGACGGGTCGGCAAGACTGCGCCCCATGGGGGGCGTGCCGCAGGGGCCCGAGGAGCTGACCTCGGCGTGGTGTTCGGCGGCGTTCGGGTCGCCGGTCGAGGTGGTCGAGGTGAGCACCTTCGGCGAGGGGGTCGGCATGCTCAGCGTGATGGCCCGGGTCGTGCTCGCCTGGCCCGAACGCGACGCCGAGTCCGCCCGACCCGGTGTCGCGACCGATCGGCCCTCGTCGGTGGTGGTGAAGCTGCCCCCCTGGCGGGCTCGCAACCACGGGATGGGCACCGACTGGGGCTACTTCCTGCGCGAGGCCGAGGTCTACCGCCACTTCGGCCCCGGGCTGCCGGCGCCGCGCTGTCATCACGTCGCCGTGGACCCCGACGCCCGGCTCGCGGCGCTCGTGCTCGACGACCTCACCGCGAGCCGACCGCTCGATCAGGTGGTCGGCGCCTCGCTCGCCGATGCCGAAGCGGTGGTCGACACGATGGCGAGCCTGCACGCCCGGTGGTGGGAGCACCCGGCGCTCGAGCGGTGCGGGTTCGTGCCCGCCCTCGACGACGGCGTGGAGGACCGCTCGGCCCGGCTGTACCGCGAGTCGTTCCCCGGGTTCGCCGAACGGTTCCGCGACCACGTGCCCAGCGGCGCGTTCCGGGCGGCGGAACGCTACGGCCCCCAGCTCGCCACGCTCTACCACCGGTGGGCCGGCGGTGGTCCCAACACGTTGTCCCACAACGATCTCCGGCTCGACAACATGCTCATGCCGGCCGAGGGTGCGCCGGTGTTCGTCGACTGGCAGCGGGTGATCCGTTACCGCGGCGCGAGCGACCTTGCGTACTTCGTCGCCGGTTCGCTCCCGGTGGAGGACCGCCGCCGTCACGAGGATCGGCTGGTCGTTCGCTACCACGACCGACTGCTGGAGGCCGGGGTGCAGGGCTACGGCCCGGCGGCGCTGCGGGAGGACTACCGGCGCTCGATGCTGCGCTGGCTCGGTCTGGTGAGCACCGCCGCGCAGCTCGACGTGGCCAACGCCCGGGGGGAACGGCTCATCGAGGTGATGGTCGAGCGGCACTTCACCGCCGCCGACGACCACGACGTCGCAGCGCTGCTCGACGACGGGCCCATCCCCTAGCCTGCAGCGATGGCCACCGCTGCCGAACGCGCCTGCCCGATCCCGGTCCCCAAGCTTCCGCTCGCGGAGGTGACCCCCGAGCTGCAGGAGCTGATCGACCGTGGGGTCGACCCGCGGTGGGTGCGTACGCTCGGCCACGCCCCCAAGTGGTTCGTGGCGTGGACGAAGTTCTACTGGCCGCTGCTGTTCGGCGGCACCGTCGAGGTGCGCACCAAGGAAGCGGCCCGATTGCGGATCGCACAGCTCAACGGCTGTCATTACTGACTGCACGGCCGTTTCGCCGACCGGTCCGGTCGGCCCCTGTTCGACGACGAGCGTGCGGAGCGGATCCAGCTCGGTGACGTCGACGACCTGACGCCCCGTGAACGTCTCGCCGTGCGCTACGCCGAGTTGATGCACCAGCGGCCGGCCACCTTGGCGCAGGCCGACGTCGACGAGATGCTCACGGTGTTCAGCCACGAGGAGTTCATGGAGATGGCCTTCACCGTGGCCCAGTTCATCTCGATGGGCCAGCTCGTGCACGCCCTCGGCGTCCCCAACCCGACGATCGTGCCGTTCAACGGCGAGGCGTGACCGACCGCAACGCCCGGGTGAGCCAGGCGCCGATGGCCGACAGCCCGGCCGACAAGTCGGTGGCGGTGACGGGCACGTCGCAACACAGGAAGCCCCCGGCGCTCGAGTGGTCCTCGTTGCGTCCACGGGGCAGGGCGGTCGCCGTCACGGGATGAATTCTAACTAATCCGATCGGGATTTGTCACTATCGACGGTGGGCGGCGGCCCGGAACGCGGCGCCGCGCACCTCCCAGTCCCCCACGGCCGGGGTCGTCGGGGCGCCGGGGGCGAACAGCACGACGTCACCCGACCGGGCGCGAGCGCCGGCCATCGCCGCCGCCGCGGCGACGTCGTCGTCGTCGAGCACGCTCACCTCGGCGACCTCGGCGAGCGCGGCCTGCCAGCGGCGCCCGGCCGGCCCCATCGCGTACACGGCACGCACGCGCCCGTGGGCGGCGATGGCGGCGATCAGCTCGTCGGGCTCGACGGAACGGTCGTCGCCGCCGGCGACGAGCAGCACCGGTCGGTCGGCGTGGGCGCGCAGGCTGGCCGCCGCAGCGAAGGGGTTGCTGGCCAGGACGTCGTTGACCCACCGCACGCCGTCGCGCTCGGCGACCACCTCGAGCCGACCGGGCGGCAGGCGGAACGCGGCGACCGCAACGGCGCACTCGTCCTCGGTGAGCGGCCGGCCGAGGGCCGCTTCGGCGGCACGCCCGGCCAGCGCCAGGTTGCCGGCGAGATGGTCGGGGGCGAGCGGGGTGTCGCGAAGGTCGACGAGCGGGGTGGCGCTGCGCTCCAGAACGCCGCCGCGCACGACGAGGTCCGCCTCGCGCGGCCACCGGCACCGGGCGGGCTCGACCGGCACCGGCGCCGGCAGCTCGTCGACCCCGAGCAGCAGGGTGCGCAGCCCGTCGTGGGCGAACAGGTTCAGCTTGTCGGTCCAGTACTGCTCGACCCGGCCGTCGTGCCACGGGAGGTGGTCGACGCCGAGGTTGGTGAGCACCCCGATCGTCGGCGAGCGGGTGAGGTCGGCCGCCTGGTAACTCGACACCTCGACGACGGCCACGTCGCAGGCCGGCATCTGGCTGACCGGGACCCCGATGTTGCCGGCGAGGCCGGCTCGCACCCCGGCGGCCTCGAGGAGGCCGTGGACGAGCAGCGAGGTGGTGCTCTTGCCCTTGGTGCCGGTGATCGCGACCACGGTGGCCGGGGCGCCGTGGCGCAGCCACAGGTCGAGGAGGCTCGTGACCGGGACACCGGCCGCGATCAGCGCCCGCATCACCGGGCCGTGCACCGACACCCCGGCCGAGCGCACGACCAGGTCGACGCCCGGTCCGTCGAGGAGCTCGGCCGGGCGGCGCACGGAGGCCCGCCGGGCGCTGGCCAGCGCGCGCACCGCTTCGCTGTCGGGCCGGTCGTCGACGATCGTGAGCGCCGCGTCGGGCGGGAGCGCTTCGACGGCGGCCCGGCCCTCACGGCCGGCGCCCCAGACGGCGACGCGGGCTCCGGCGAGATGGTCGAGCCTCATGGGAGCCTCCCGAGGGGTGCGTCCGCAACCAACAACGGACGCAGGACGGCGTCGAGGTGCGCAGCGCCCGGGTCGTCGTCGGGCGTACCGGCCGGGTCGGCGGCGAGGGCGGCGGCGACCGCACCCGGGTCCGGTTCGCCGAGCCGGGCGGCGAGCGCAGCCAGTGGCGCAGACCCCGACCACGCTCCCCGATGCGCGAGATGGACGGCGACGGCGACCTCTGCCTCGGTACCGATGCAGTCGAAGGCCCGGTCGGGCCCGAGGAGCAGGGTCGCGAGGCGTGCGACGTCCTCGGCGGTGGCCAGCAGGTCGCGACCGAAGCGCTCGACGAGCGACGACCGCTGCGGGACGAACGCCGCGAGCCCGAGGAACACGAAGTAGCACTTTGCACACGCCCCGCACCAGGAGCTGCCCGGTGCGGCGTCACGGGTGAAGGCCCGATTGCAGCTCACGAACGGTGGCAGCCCGTCGAGGGCTCCGGCGACGGCACGGGAGATCGGCAGTTCGCCGTACGGGCGCAGCACCGAGCCGTACGCGACCGGCACGCCGAGCGCACCGAGGCTTCGGCGCAGGAGCTGCTCGAAGCCGATGCTCTTGCTCCACTGATGGTTGACCTCGACCCCGCGGACCACCCGGGTGGGCCGGCTCGCGCTCGCCTCGTTCGAGAGCACGACGCGCGCCGCTCCGGCCCGGGTGGCGTACGCGAGTGCGGCGAGCGAGACGATGGCGGTGACCGGTACGTGCCCGTTGCGGTGGCCGGCGGCGTTGAGGTCGAACAGCAACGGGTCGAGCCGGCGGCCCAGTTCGACCAGGGGCAGGCCGAACGTCTCGGCCTGGGTGCGGACGATCGCTTTCGTCCCGACCGACAGCAGCGTGGGCCGCTGCGGCGCGAGCGCGTGCGCGACGAGGAGCGAATCGCGCCCGCCGCCCACCGGCACGACCAGTCCGGCGCCGGCGGGTCGCGCCGGCCGGTCCGCAGGTGCCCGGAGGTGGTCGCCCACGATCACCTCGGGCCGGAACGGGACCGGTAGGTCGTTCGTGACGCCGAACTCCCGCAGTCCGTGGTCGTAGAGATCCCCGACGTAGGCAGACCACGTCGGTGCCGTTCCGGTATCGACCGCGATCCCGTCGAGAACGATCGTTGTCGACGCAACGAGCTTGTAGTAGCTGACACCGGCGGTGACCGCGAGGAGGTCGAACACCGCGGCGAGACCGGCATCCGGGCCGGCCGAGGCCACCGGGTCGGGCGCGGCGCCCGGTGCCGGTGGGATCGTGAAGCGCTCCGTGAAGGACCACTCGCCGAGCCGGTAGCGGCACTCGAGGTCCCCGGGCTCGGGGCTCCAGCGCCAGCCCTCGACGACGAACGGCTCCGGGCTGCGCTCGGGCAGGGCAGGCACGGTCGGATGCTACCGACGGCTCGGTGCGAGGACCCGGGAACTCAGCGGACGGTCACGAGGATCGTGACGGTCCGGTCGTCCGGGGCGGCCGGCTCGAACGAACGGCGGTAGGACAGCACGGCCGTCGTCGTGCCCCGCCCCACGGCCCGGAACACGGTGCTCGTCGTCCCACCCGAGCCGGCGACGGGCGTGTCGGTCGCGGTCGGTGTGTAGCTCGGCCCGGACTCGAGCAGGAGCGTGGCGGCCGCGGGGGCCGTCGTGACGGTCCAGGCGTAGCCGGTCGTTGCATTCGCATCGAGCTTGACGACGAGGCGCTGCCCGACGGCGAGCGACACCGCGTCGGACTCGGTGACGGTCACGGCGGCGAGGCTCGAGTTCGGTGGGGTCACCGCTGACGAGGTGCTCGGTCCCGGCGAGGTGTCCGCCGGATCGCCCTCGTCGCTGCACGCGGCGCCGCCGAGGACCACGGCGGTGAGGGCGAGGGTGATGGCCAGCAGGGAGCGCGCGGCGCCGGGCATGACCGGCACCCTACGGGGATCGATCCGCCGGACGACCGCGCCCGACGGACCGATCCGTGCGCGGGGATCAGCTCCCGGTGTCGCCGTACTGCTTCATCTTGTTCATGGAGATGGTTACTTCGTCCTTGAGGAGGCCGGCGGCCAGGTTCGCTGCGTGATCGGCGTGGTACCGACGAAGTAGATGCCCTTGGCCGGGTCGCCGGCCTCTTTCACCTCCTGCAGGTCGAGGCAGGTACCGGACGACGCGGTCGGGATCTTCGTCACCGTCCAACCGAGCTTGGCGGCGGTGTTGACGCAGTTCCAGCAGTCGGCGCCCTGCTCAGGCGGCGGCGACCGGGACGGCGGCGAACTGCTCGTAGAGGTCGCCGGGGAGCGGGTGGTGCAGCTCCCAGGTGATCGCCATCGGTCGCTCGCCGACGTGGCGGCGGTATCGGGCCGGCCCGAGGAACCAGAACGCTCGGTGGTCGGTGGAGAGCCGGGTGAAGAGGAACACGCTGCGTCCCAACCGTTCGTGGTGCTGATACCGCTGACCCGTCGGGCTGTCGGCCCGGGTGGTCGATTGCGATTCCCAGTGGAACAGCGTTCGGTTGACGGCGTGGTCGCGGTAACGGGTCTTCGGTGAGAAGGTGCCGGCGCTCTTGTCGAGCGTGACGGCGAACAGATCGGCGCCCGCTGCCTTGGCGTCGTAGACCCCGCTCTGCCAGGAGGGCACCTTCGCCTCCGAGGTGAGCCCGAAGCCGGCGAGTATCTCGACGCGGGTGTAGCGGGCGTGGATCTGCAGCGGGCAGTCGGGGTGGGAGGCGAGCGGGATGTGCAGATGGTCGACCCGGGTGTCGAGCGCGTCGAGCAACTCGAGGATCTCGGCGCGCACCTGGGGGTGGCGCCACACCAGGGCGGCGGCGTCGGCGAGGGTTGCGCCCTTGGGCACCACGCCGTTGGCGACCGAGGCCACGAGCAGGTGCAGCAGGCGCCGGTCGTGCGCGGACAACGATGTGACGGCCGGTGGCTCGTCCCGCTCCAGGAACGTCCGGTAGGTGCCGAGCCGGACGGCGTCGTCGAGATGCAGGAGCCGGCCGATCGCCCGCCGCAGCGCAGGCTCGTGCGGGCCGGGTGCCCGCACCCCGAGCCCTGCGTCGGCGCGCAGGTCGGACCAGCCGTGCGTGCCGTCGTACACGTCGTCGAGGTCGAGCCCGGATTCCTGGAGGAAGCGGGCCAGGGTGAACTCGCCCTTCGCCGCTGCGAGCGAGCGCAGTTCGGCGACCTTCTTCGGCCACTGGCCGGGGATGGCGTTGCGCAGACTGCGCAACACGATCTGCTGCGCTACCGGGTCGAGCTCGAGATGGCAGCCCGCCGGTAGGTAGGGGAAGCCTCGCTCGACGGCCTTGGTCACGTCGGTCCGTGACCCGCCGAGCAGGGCGCGCAGGCGGAGGTCGAACCGGAACTCGGCCCGGTGCTCGCCGACGAAATCCAGCACCGTGCAGACGGTCTTGCCGGCGGTGCGTCGCAGGCCGCGGCCGAGTTGTTGCATGAACAACGTCGCGGACTCGCTGGGCCGCAACAGCAACACCGTGTCGACGGCCGGCACGTCGACACCTTCGTTGAACAGGTCGACCGAGAACACGACCTGGATCTCGCCCCGGCGCAACCGGTCGAGGGCCTCGCGCCGCTCGTCGGCAGGGGTGGCGCCCCACACCGCCACGGCCCGGATGCCGGCGGCCGCGAAGTGCCGGGCCAGGAAGCGGGCGTGCTCGACACTGACGCAGAACCCGAGGGCCCGCATCGAGGCGACGTCGGTGTGTCGGCGAACCTCGGCGATCACGAGGCGGGCCCAGGCATCGTTGCCGGTGAACACGTTGGTGAGGGCCTCGGAGTCGTAGCCACGGCCGCGACGCCACGGCACCGTACGCAGGTCGAGCCCGTCGTGGACGCCGTAGTACTGGAACGGGGCGAGGAGCTGCTGGTCGATGGCGTCCCACAGGCGCAGCTCGGCCGCGATCCGGTCGTCGAACCAGTGGAGGATCGACGCGCCGTCGGCACGCTCCGGGGTGGCGGTGAGCCCGACGAGTTCGACCGGGAACAGGCGGCCCAGGACCCGGTCGTAGGTGGGTGCGGCGGCATGGTGGAACTCGTCGACGATCACGACGTCGAAGTGGTCGGCCGCGAGGGCGTCGAGATCGGCGGCGTCGAGGCTCTGGATGGATGCGAAGACGTGCTCGAACCGGGTGGGCCGGTTGCCGCCGACCCAGAGCTCGCCGAAGGACGCCTCCCGCAGGGCGTGCCGGAACGTCGCCCGGCTCTGCTCGAGGATCTCGGCGCGGTGGGCGACGAACAGCAGGCGGGCCCGGGGCAGGCGGGCGCGCAAGGTGGCGTAGTCGAGCGCCGCCATCACCGTCTTGCCGGTGCCGGTGGCCGCGACGAGCAGGTTGCGGTGGTGACCCCGCCGGCGGGACACCTCGAGCAGTTCGAGCAGGCGGGCCTGGAACGGGCGGGCGTGCAGTTCGGTCGGTGGGAGGAGGAACTCGACGGCGCGCTGCTCACGGCCGAGCCGTTCGAGTTCGGCCTGGAACTCGTCGGCCCGGTAGGGGGCGAACTCGTCGGAGGACCAGTAGGCCTCGAAGACGGCGTCGAACTTGTCGACCACGTCGGGATTGCGGGCGGCGGAGACCCGCACGTTCCATTCGAGGCCGTCGACCTGGGCGGCGTGGGTGAGGTTCGACGACCCGACGTAGGCGGTGCTGAACCCGTTGTCCCGGTGGAAGATCCAGGACTTGGCGTGCAACCGGGTGGTGCCCTGGTCGTAGGAGACGCGGACCTCGGCGCCGAGCGCCGCGAGCTCGTCGAGCGCAGCGCGTTCGGTGGACCCGGTGTAGGTGGTGGTGAGGATCCGCAGCGGCCGGCGCTCGGCGACGTGGCGGCGCAACGGCTCGAGCAGCGGCCGGATCCCGCTGCGGCGGATGAAGGCCATGATCACGTCGATGCGGTCGGCCGACGCGATCTCGGAGGCGAGCTGGCTCACCAACCGGGGTTCGCCCCGGGCGTTGGTGAGCAGTGTCGTGTCGAGCAGCGGGGTGAGTGGGCCCGGCACGTCGACCGGCGTGCCGGTCGGATCGAGCCGGTGGACGGCCCGGAGCAGCTCGACGGGGGCTGCGGGGATCTGTCCGAGATCGACGGTGGCGTGACCGGCGAGACCGTCGGCAAGCCGCTCGAGCAGGCTGCGAGCGACGGCGGCGCCGACGGCGAGGCGCCGTTCGTCGGGCACGTCACGCAGGGCGCGTTCGATCTCCTGCCCGAGATGCCAGGCGATCCGATCGGGCACGAGCGCCGGATCGGGTGCGCCACGCTCGGCCCGCAGACCCGGCGCCAATCGGGTGAGCTCGGCCGTCAGCCGCTGCGTGATCAGCCGCTCGTAGATCCCCGCCGACAGCTCCGCCACGGCCGCCCACGCTACGTGGACGGTGTGGCACGGCCGAGCGGCGAGGCCGGGCGGTCGGGGAAGCTGTCGACGGACGCCCTCCCTGCGCTTGCCTCAGGCCCTGTCGAGCATCACTCGCAACGACCGATCCCCGAACCGCACCACCACCTTCACGACACCGTCACCTTCCGCACCCGATCGTTGCTGGCGTCGGCGATGTACAGGTTCCCCGCCCCCGAGAACGACCCTGCCTGCCGGACGAGGCCGGGAACAAGTTCAACGCATTGCGCCAGCGATCGATCGCATGCCCCTGGCTTTCCTGACCGTGGTGTCGGTGACCGTGGTGTCGGTCAGGCGGCTCTTCGACGGGCCGACGGCATGGATCACACCCCAGATGAGCTGGGTGGCCGCAGCCGAGTTCCGGTTCGGCACTCGTGAGGCGAGCAGCACGACCGCCCGATCGCGTCCCTGGAGGACGCCGACGCAGGCCGTCCTCTACGCTCGAGGGCGTCCGCCCTGCTCACTGCAGGCTCGGCCGTGCCGTGACGAAACTTTGAATTCGGGGCCTTCCGAGCCCCGCCAGCCCCATCAGAGGAAGGAGGTGCGGGCAGATCGGCAGTACGAATCCCCTGCTCATCAGGGGTTCGTGACGAAACGGGGAGTAGCGCAGCGGAAGCGCACCTGCTTTGGGTGCAGGAGGTCGTGGGTTCAAATCCCACCTCCCCGACCAGTCCGACCAGGGCGAATGCCCCTGGATCCATCGGCCGCTCGGGCCCGTGTAGTGACCGGGCAGCCCATGGTGCGCAGCGACCGGGACGTCGGCGAGCTGCGGGCGGTGGTCGACGTCCTCGGCCACTCGCCCGACATGCGACGAGATCGTGGTGATCGAGGACGAGTTCAGCGCGCTCTCCGACGAGGACATGGCGGAGGCGCTCGCCGCATGGCTGCTATCGGTCAAGACCGGCGACAAGCCCGCGCCCGAGTTCCTCGGCGCGGCCTCGGCGATCCGGGCCGAACGCGTCGACGACACGCCTTGACCACACCCGTCGTCATCGACGCGTCCGCCGCCGTCGAGATCGCCGTGGACACCGCCTACGGTCGCCGGCTCGAAGCGCTCCTGCCTGTGGACGTCCGGCTCTGGGCGCCCGAGCGCCTGTACGTCGAAACGCTCAGCGCCCTGCGGAGGCTGTCCGTCATCGAGGGCAAGGTGCCCGACGCCAAAGCCCGTGTCGCCGCGCCGTCTCCCCTGCCACACTGCGGTCGTGACCGAGGCCTCCGACGAACTCGCTCGCTTGCTCGCCGAACGCGCCATCGCCCGGGTGCTCGCCGGGTACGCCCGAGGGATCGATCGCGTCGATCTCGACCTGGTGCGCAGCTGTTACTGGCCCGACGCCACCGACGATCACGGCGGGTACTCGGGCGGCGTCGACGGGTTCGTCTCGTTCGTCGCCGCAGCGCTGGCCCGGTTCGAGCGCACGAACCACTTCCTCGGCAACGTGTTGATCGATGTCGACCTCGGGAGCGGCGTCGCCCGGGCGGAGACCTACTGCGTCGCCTACCACCGCTACACCGACGGCGACGGGCGCCCGACCGACATGACGGCCGGCCTGCGCTATGTCGACCGGTTCGAGCGACGCCTCGGGGAATGGCGGATTGCGCGTCGGGTCTGCGCCTACGACTGGCGACGCGTCGACCTCGTCGAGGGCGAGGGCGGGTTCGCCGCCGGGTACGTGCGGGGCCGACGCGATTCCGACGACATCGTCTGGCACGTGCTCGACTGAGAGAGGTCCTGGCCTCGGTCCGCACGGGTCCGCTCGGCACGCCGCACGATCAGGCGCCAGCGACCTCGGCGGCGAGGTCGGCGAGGATGCGGCGGACCCCCCGGTCGTGCACGCGGTTGACCCGTCGCACGTCGCCGCCGGCCGCCAACTCGTACTGCAGCCCTCGCCACAGCGCCACGATCTCGGTCGCGAGGTCTCGAGCCTCGGCGGGCGCAGCGCCCTGATTGCGCAAGGACGCGACCACCAGCGTCGTGAACGGCTCGAGGGAGGCGACGAAGCCGGTGAAGCGGTCCGGGTGCTGCACGGCAAGGCCGGCGACTTCGAGGAACAGCCGCATGAACGCCCGGTTGGCCGGAGCGACGAGCGCCCGCCACGACCGGCACAGCCACGCCTCCATCTCGCCGGGCTCGGCCGGCACCGCGTCGCTCAGGACCCAGTGTCGGCGTGCCGCCTCGGCGAGCGCTTCCAGGACGAGTCGTTCCTTGCTGCCGAAGTAGTAGAGCAGCATCCGGTTGTTGGATCCGACGGCGGTGCCGAGGCTCCGAAGGGTGAGCGTGCTCACCCCCTCGGCGAGGCACACGTCGGTGGCGAGCGCGAGGAGCCGCTCCCGCTCCCCGGTCGCCGCCGTCAAGTTCACAGCC
>JBILVB010000034.1:0-26990 GCA_044370695.1 Acidimicrobiales bacterium
TGGAGCAGGTGGCGTTGGTCGCGGACACCGAAGAGCCTGCCGAGGGCGCCGACGCCACCAAGGTCACGCTGATGACCCTGCACGGCGCCAAGGGTCTCGAGTTCCCGCTCGTGTTCCTCGTCGGGATGGAGGAGGGCGTGTTCCCGCACACCCGGGCGCTCACCGAGCCCGACGAGCTCGAGGAGGAGCGGCGGCTCGCATACGTGGGGATCACCCGGGCGATGCACAAGCTCCACGTGAGCCACGCTTGGAGCCGCACGATGTTCGGTGCCACGCAGTACAACCCGCCGTCGCGGTTCCTCGACGAGATCCCTGCCCAACTCGTCGAGCACGTGGGTGAGCGGGCGCGGCGCAGCAGCGAAGCGGGGGCGTGGCGGCGCCGAGACCGGGACGACGACTGGGGGGACCGCTCGAGGGGCGACCGTTCCTGGGGTGAGCGCAGCCAAGGCCGGCGGGCCCTGTCGAGCTTCGATCCCGACGACGACGCCGCCGAGCGCCACCGCGAGCGGGTCGTCGAGGCTGCGCTCGGCGCCGGTCGGTCGGCACCGAGCGGGGCCGAGGCCCTCCGCCTGTCCGTCGGCGACGACGTCCGCCACGCCACGTTCGGCGACGGAGTCGTGCTCGAACTTCGCGGCAGCGGGGACAAGGCCGAGGCCCGCGTCCGGTTCGCTGCGAAGGGCGACAAGACGCTCCTGCTCGCCTGGTCGCCCCTGGAGCGGATCGCTCGCTGACGGCCGGACGCGCCGAGCCGGGGGCCCCGGGCCGGAACGGGGGATCAGACCCGGTATGTCGCAGCGCCGCTGACGTCGACGGACCAGCCGTCACCGTCGGCGACGATGTGGCCGGCGCCCGGTCCGCCCCAGTGGGTGCCGATCACCAGCGTGCCGCCGCTGTACCGGGACAGGAACGCCCGGCGCGTCTCGGCGGCTCGCGTCGGATCCGTGTCGAATGCCGACGAAAGCCCGACCTGGGCGATCTGGATGGGCGTGTGGATCATGTCGCCGGTGATGACCGCCTGTCGTCCGCCGGATTCGATGACGACCGACACGTGGCCCGGGGTGTGCCCCGGGGTCGGATCGAGGCGGACGCCGGGACACACCGCGTGATCCATGGCGACGAGCTCGGCCTGACCGGCTGCCACCACGGGGGCGACGGAGTCCCCGAAGATGTCGTCGCCGCCCTCGTAGCCCGTGTCACGCCAGTGCTCGAACTCGGTTCGTGCGAACAGGTAGCGCGCGTTCGGGAAGGTCGGGACCCATCGCCCGTCGACCAGACGGGTGTTCCAGCCGACGTGGTCGACGTGGAGATGCGTGCACAGCACGACGTCGATGTCTTCGGGTGCGTACCCGGCCTCGGTGAGGCGCTCCAGGAACGGGAGCTGGAGCTTCGCCCAGCCCGGATTCGCCCGCGGCTTGTCATTGCCGACGCACGTGTCCACGGCGATCCGCACGCCGCCGACCTCGACCACCAGGCACTGGACGCGCTGCAGGAGGTAGCCGGCTTCGTCGACGAAGTGCGGGGTGAGCCAGCGGTGCCGCTCCGCCATCGCGGCGACGTCGGCCTTGGTGACCGATGCGAACAAGAAGCGAGGCGACGTGGGCATCTCGCTCTCGATCACCGCGGTGATCGTGGCGTTCCCGACGATCCAGCGCATCAGCACGCCCCCGCCGGCCGCCGGCCGCCGCCGTGTTCCCACTCGAACCGCAGCAGTCCGAGGATCAGCACGTCGTCGTGCCCGTTCGGGCCGTGGAGGCGTCCTTCGGGAGCGAAGCCGAGGGCGTGGAACACGTGCAGGGCTCTGGCGTTGTGTGCGTACACGTCGAGTCCGATCCGGTCGATGGGCAGGTTCGCGAACACGTAGTCGATCACGAGTCGAAGAGCGTCTCGGCCGAATCCCTTGCCGGCCCACGACGGTGCCAGAGCGATGCGGAGGTTGCAGGTGCGGTGCACCTCGTGCCAGTCGGTGAGCGCGCACTCGCCGAGGAACGCGCCGCCCGCGGCCGACTCGATGGCGAGATCGAGCCGGTCGGTCTGCGCGCTCCGGGAGCGGCACCACTGCTCGACCTGGTCGAGGGTGAACACGTCGTGGGTGCCGGTGAGCCGGCGCGTGTCGGCGTCCTCGAGCAGGGCCAGGAGGTCGTCGGCGTCGCGCAGAGCCAGGGGTCGCACGGTGACCCGTCGGCCCCGCAGTGTCGGCTTGTCGGCGAAGCTGACCACGCCGAGCAGTCTCGCGCCCGCGCTCGGTCCTCTACGGACTCTCCCGGCGAACGGGTGGTCGGCTCAGTCGGCGGGGGCGAGTTCGTAGCGGATCGGGAGCCGCTTGAGGCCGCCGACGAACAGGGTCTGCATCCAGGCCGGATCACCGTCGAGCTCGATCGAGCGAAGCCGGGGGATCAGCTCCCGGAACAACGCTCGGAGCTCCATGCGGGCCAGCAGGTGGCCCAGGCAGTAGTGGACGCCGAACCCGAAGGCCAGCTGCTTGTTCGGGGTGCGACCGACGTCGAAGCGGAAGGGGTCGTCGAAGACCTCCTCGTCACGGTTCGCCGACGGGTACGACAGCATGACGGCGTCGCCGGGCCGGAACTCGTGGCCGCGCAAGGTGTACGGCACCGTTGCGTTGCGCATGAAGTGCTTGACCGGCGTGGTCCAACGGATCATCTCGTCGGCCGCCGTCGTGAGCAGGGACGGGTCTTCCTGCAGCCGTCGCAACTGATCGGGGTGCTCGACGAGGGCGTGCAGCCCGCCGGCCATCGACGACGCCGTGGTGTCGTGACCGGCGGTGGCGGTGATCACGTACATCGAGATCTGTTCCATCGCACCGAGCGGCTGGCCGTCGACGGTGGCATTGGCGATGACCGACGCCAGGTCGTCGGTCGGGTTGGCCTGGCGCTGTGCGGTGAGCGCAGTGAAGTAGGCGAAGAAGTCCATGATGACCGCCTCGAGGTCTTCGAGGCTCTGGCCTCGGCTGAGCTCGGGATCCGACGCGCCGAACAGTTCCTGGGTGAGCTTCAGCATCCGCGGGTAGTCGGACTCGGGCAACCCGAGGATGGCGAGGATCACCTGCAGCGGGTACTGCACGGCGATGTCCCGGGCGAAGTCGCACCGGCCGTCGAGGGCCATCATCTTGTCGACCGACGCCCGGGCGAGCTCGGCGAGTCGAGCGTCGAGACGGGCGAGGTTCTTGGGGAGGAACCAGTCCGCCACGAGGTTGCGGATCACGCGATGCTCGGGATCGTCGAGGTGGATCAGCGTCCGGAGCATCTCGCCGTTCGCCGCGCGACGCCGATCGGCCTCCCGGTTGGCGATGACCGGCCGAGGGGCGTTGTGCCACTCGTCGTTGTGGAGCTCGATCTCCAGCACGTCGGCGTGCTTGGTGATCACGTGGAACGGTGCGAAGTCGGGGTGCTCGACGAGGTGGATCGGGTCCTGTCGTCGCAGCGTCGTACAGGCGTCGTGGAACAGGACCTCGTCGGCGTAGGCGGAGGGCGTGAGGAAGACGAGACCGGCCTGCTCGGGAGTCATGGGCCCGATGATCCCCGGACCGGTGGCCCACCGGCAAGGGGTCACCGTCGCTGTCGGGCCAGCCAGCACCCGTGCACGCCTCACCCGGTCGGTGCGCTGAGGTCGACGATCAACCGACCGGACTCCCGGTTGGCCAAGGCGTCGAACCGATTGAGCCCGTCCCCGGTGCCCGGGTAGTCCTTGCCGCTGCACCGCCGGTCGACGAATCGCTGGGTCGTCGGGTTCCAGTCGAGGACGCACCGGGTGACGGGGTCCAGGGCCTCGATGGCGACCCAACCGGTGTACGGGTCGGTGCCGATGTGGTTGACGAAGACCGGCCGGCGGTCGGTCACGAGCGGGTCCTGGAAGGCGAAGGGGCCGAAGCGGCGCACGGACTCGGCCCGGGATTCGGCCTTGCCCAGGTCGAATTGGGTGTCGGAGATCCGCTGTTCGACGGCACCGGACTCGCTGCCCCGGGACAGTACGAACGACACCCCCCACAGCAGCCCGCCGAGCACGGCGAGAAAGACGATGCCTACGACGACGGGGACGACCGCTTGGGCGAACGGCGACCCCAGGCGGGGCTCGCGAGCGGCGAGTTGCGCGAGCGCCCGGGAACCGCGGCGGGCAGGCGTCGGTGCGGACATGCGCTCCCAAGTCTGCCGGAGCGTCGGGCGTTTCGCCCCTCCGGGCGTCGGGTGCGTAGGCTCCCGATCTCGTGAAGCGCCCGTACCGCATCGTGGTCGCCAAGCCCGGACTCGACGGACACGACCGGGGGGCCAAGACGATCACGAGGGCCCTGCGCGACCACGGGTTCGAGGTGATCTACACCGGGCTCCACCAGTTGCCCGAGCAGATCGCCGAGGCCGCTCTCCAGGAGGACGTGGACGGCGTCGGGCTCTCGTTGCTCTCCGGGGCGCACCTCACGCTGTTCCCCCGGGTGCTCGAGGAGTTGCGGTCACGCGGCCTCGACGACGTGCTGGTGTTCGGGGGTGGCGTGATCCCGAACGAGGACATTCCCAAGCTCGAGGCCATGGGCGTCGCCCGGGTGTTCACCCCGGGGTCCTCGCTCAAGGAGATCTGCGCCTGGCTCGAGGCCACCCTCGATCAGCGCGCCGACTGACCGGGCCGAGCGAACCGACCGAGCCGACCGAAGGAGACCAGGTGGACCTGTTCGAGTACCAGGGCAAGCAGTACTTCGCCCGCTACGGCATCCCCGTCTCGCCCGGTGGCCCGGCCGACACCGTCGACGAAGCGGTGGCCGTCGCAGAATCCGCCGGCTACCCGGTGGTCGTCAAGGCGCAGGTGCAGGTCGGCGGCCGCGGCAAGGCCGGTGGCATCAAGCTGGCGGCGAACGCCGACGAGGTGCGGTTCCACGCCGGGAACATCCTCGGCATGGACATCAAGGGCCACGTCGTCAAGCGGGTCTGGGTCGAGCACGCGTCCGACATCGCCAAGGAGTACTACGCGAGCTTCACGCTCGACCGGTCGGCCAAGAAGCATCTGTTGATGCTGTCGGCCCAGGGTGGCGTCGACATCGAAGAGGTCGCTGCTACCGACCCCGACGCCATCGTCAAGTTGCACGTCGACCCGGTCGAGGGGATCTCGGCAGCCGTGGCCCGCCAGGCCGCCGTCGACGCCAAGATCGACGCCGAGGCGATCGACGGTGTGGCCGACATCCTCGTGAAGCTCTACGAGGTGTTCACCAAGGGCGATTGCGACCTCGCCGAGATCAACCCGCTCATCCTCAAGCCGACGGGCGAGGTGCACGCGCTCGACGCGAAGGTGTCGCTGGACGGCAATGCCTCGTTCCGGCATCCCGAGTGGGCGGAGTTCCGTGCGACCGAGGAACTCGACGACCGGGAGAAGCTGGCCCGGGACAAGGACCTCCAGTACATCGGCCTCGACGGTTCCGTCGGCATCATCGCCAACGGTGCCGGGCTCGCCATGTCGACCCTCGACGTGGTCAACCAGGTCGGCGGTAAGGCGGCCAACTTCCTCGACATCGGCGGTGGCGCCAACGCCGACGTGATGACCGCAGCGCTCGAGGTCATCAACTACGACGAGAACGTCCGGGCCATCTTCATCAACATCTTCGGAGGGATCACCCGCGGGGAAGAAGTCGCCAAGGGCATCGTCGAAGCGCTGCGCCGCGTCGAGCTCCGCGCGCCGATCGTGATCCGACTCGACGGTACGAACGCCGAGGAAGGCCGCCGGATCCTCGCCGATGCCGGGATCCCGGAGTCCAAGCTCATCTCCAAGCCGACCATGCTCGAGGCCGCCCGCACGGCCGTCGCCATCGCCAACGGGAGCAACTGATCATGGCGATCTTCGTCGACCAGCACACCAAGGTCATCGTCCAGGGTCTCACCGGCGGCCAGGGTCGCTACCACGGCCTGCGCAACCGGGCCTACGGCACCCAGGTGGTCGGTGGCGTCAACCCGGTGAAGGCCGGCACCGACGTCGAGGGCATCCCGGTGTTCGCCTCGGTGGCCGAGGCGGTCGCCGCCACCGGGGCCGACGCGTCGTTCGTCGCCGTGCCGCCGCCGGCAGCGCCCGCCGCGATCCTCGAGGCGGCGGCCGGGGGGATCGGGTTCATCGTGTGCATCACCGAGGGCATCCCGGCATCGGACGAGGCGCGGGTGTTCAACACCCTCAGGCGGGACTTCCCCAACACCCGCCTGCTGGGTCCGAACTGCCCGGGTGTGATCAGCCCCGGGAGGTGCAACATCGGGATCACCGCCGGCGAGATCGCCCAGCCGCCGATCCCGGGCAAGCCGACGGTCGGCATCGTGAGCCGATCGGGCACGCTCACCTACCAGGCGCTGTACGAGTTGAAGCTGAAGGGGATCGGCGTGTCCACCTGCGTGGGCATCGGTGGTGATCCGGTCCCCGGCACGTCGTTCGTCGACTGCCTCGAGCAGTTCCAGGCCGATCCGGAGACCCACGCGATCTGGATGATCGGCGAGATCGGCGGCACCGCCGAGGAAGAAGCCGCCGAGTTCATCAAGGCGCACGTCACCAAGCCGATGTCGGCGTACATCGCCGGGGTCACGGCGCCGGCCGGCAAGAAGATGGGCCACGCCGGCGCGATCGTCTCGGGCGGGAAGGGCACTGCCCAGGGCAAGATGGATGCGCTCCGGGCCGCCGGGGTGCAGGTGGGTCTGAACCCGACCGAGGCCGGCGAGTTGATGGCGGGGATCGTCGCCTCCCTCTGAACGACACCCGACCCGACGAACGCCCGCAGGTCGCCGTAGCGTGCGACCGTGACCTGCCCCCGGTGCGGAGCCCGGTACCAGCCGGGTGATCGAGCCTGCGGTTCCTGTGGTGCGGCGCGGTCGGAAACGGCAGCATCGCCCGGGTCGTCGTCGATCACCCCCACCCGGTGCGCCCCCGGCGCCGGGGGGGGCCGGGGGGGCCCCCCCCGGCCGGAGCCCGGGGCCTGGCTGCTCGTCGGAGATCGCCTCGTCGCGGCCGAGGAACTCGCAAGCGACCCCCCGTCGGTACGGCGTCGGCGATGGCCCGGCCTGGTCGGGGTCGTGGTCGTCGCGGTGGCGTTGCTCGTCGGATCCCGGTTGGGTGAAGGTCCCGGTGGTCCGCTGGTCCAGGTGCTGCCGAGCGGTGACACCCGGGCGGTGGCGCCAGGCATCACGCGAGCGCCAGCGGAACGCTGGCGCTCCGACGCGCTCGCCGGCCGGCAGCTGACCGCGGTGGAACAGATCGGCGATCGTCTGGTCTTCGTCACCCCGAGCCAGCGAAGCCGGCAGGGCCAGGACGTGTTCGTGTTGCGCGCGAGCGACGGTGCGCAGGTCTGGACCGGCGGCGTCGTGAACTGGTCCGTCCAGCAGCCGGCGATCGCGAGCACGACGATGGTCGTCGTCGATCGGACCTCGCGGCGTGTCCGGGCGGTCGATCTCGCGTCCGGGTCCGAGCGCTGGAGCGCCGACGGTCCCGGCCAGTTCGTCCTCGTCCCGGCCGGCCGGTCCGATGTGGTGCTCGTCGGCGCGACCGGCGGGTTGATCGTGCGTTCGCTCGTCACCGGGGCCGAACTGTGGCGTCCACCGGCCGGGCTCGGCGGTGCGGTCCTGAGCGAGGTGCTCGTACTCGTCGACAGGTCGTCGGTGACGGCCTACGACTGGCAGAGCGGCACGGTCCGCTGGAGCGTCGATCTCGGTGCCGCACCGAGTTGGCTGGACGGTGCCAACGGAATCGTGCTGGCTCGTGTCGGGCAGGAGTTGATCGGTCTCGGGGTGGACGGTGCCGAACGTTGGCGGCGACCGTGGGAGGGCGTGCCGGCGGCGGGCGACGTGGTCATGCCGTTCGGCGCCGGTGCCGTGCTCACGAGCGGGTCGTCGGTCGCTGCGTTCGACCTCGCCTCCGGCTCGACGGTGCTGTCGGGGGTGAGCGGGGCACTGGAGACCGTGTTGGCCCGGGACGATCGGCCGCGGCTGTTCGTGCGCCGGTCGGACGGCGTCGCCGAACTCGATCCCCGCTCGGGCGCCGACCGGCGCTCGGTCCCGGCGCGCGACGGTGTCCTGGGGGTGTCCGACACGATCCTCTACGGCGTCTCGGACAGCGAATTGCGCGGCTTCGAGCTGACGTCGCTCCAGCCACTCTGGCGGATCCGTCTCGACGAGCCCGCAACCCTGGTGACCGCCGGCTCGGTCCTCGTGCTGCGCACGACCGATGGGGTGCTGCGCGCCCTAGCGTGACGGGGGCGGCGGGGGCGGCGGCATCTGCCCGGGTGACGGCGGGGCCGCAGGACCGGGCGGCGGGGGTGGCGGCGGCGGTGCGGGCTGCGGGGGTGCCGATGGCGGGGGTGGCGGCGGTGGTGCGGACGCAGGACCGGAGCCGCCACCGATCTTGAGGGGTGCCGACGCCTTGCCGAGGAGCGTGAGCACCGCCCCGACGGCCATGGCGATCGATCCCAGCAGCATGAGCAAGCCGCCGAGGCGGAGCGACACCCCGCCTTTGTCCATCACGAGGTACGACCCGACGATCGCCACCGAGGTGATGCCCCAGGTGGCGACGATCTGGGGCCAGCTGAAGGTGAGGACGCGGTCGGGCAGCTTCACGTCGGCGACGAGCCGCAGCGCGACGTGGACGGTGGTCAGCAACCCGAGGATCGCCGGGATCGTCGCCAAGGGGAACAACCCGGATCCCCAGGCGCTCGTCGAGTTCGAGTACCCGGCGAAGTCGGCACCGATGAAGCCGAGGAACGAGAACAGGAACGTGACGGCGCCCCCGATCCCGGACAGCAGGTCCGGTACGGTCGGTTGACGCTTCATGGGCGATCCTCCTGAGGGGCCGGCCTGCGGCCGTTCGGCGGCGATCGTAGAGCCGGGGGGAGCAGCACCCGACCGTGCCAGCATGCGCCCATGCCCCGTGCCCTGCTGTCCGTTTACGACAAGACGGGCATCGTCCCGTTCGCCCGCTCGCTCCTGGCGCTGGGCTGGGACCTGGTCTCGAGCGGGGGGACGGCCACAGCGCTTCGTGCGGGTGGTGTTCCGTGCACCGACGTCGCCGAGCTGACCGGCATGCCGGCCATCCTCGGACACCGGGTGGTCACCCTCCACCCGGCGATCCACGGTGCCATCCTTGCGGACCGTTCCGACCCGTCCCACCTGGCCGAACTCGATGCGCTGGGGATCGAGCCCATCTCGTTGGTCGTGGTCAACCTCTACCCGTTCGCCTCCGATCCGTCCGTCGAGTTGATCGACGTCGGGGGACCGGCGATGGTGCGCGCCGCTGCGAAGAACCATGCCCATGTCGCCGTCGTCGTCGACCCGACGGACTTCCCGATCGTGCTCGCCGAACTCGCCGACGATGGTGCGGTGGGGGCCGCCACCCGGCTGCGCCTGGCTCGCAAGGCGTTCGCCACGACGGCCGCGTACGACGCCGCCGTCGTCTCCTGGCTGGACCGACGGCTCGGCGAGGGACCGCTGCCCCCGACGGTCCAGGTGAGCGCCGAGCTCGCCGCCGTGCTCCGCTACGGCGAGAACCCCCATCAGGCCGGGGCGCGGTACCGGTTGACGGGCCGGCGTGGGTGGTGGGACGACGCCGTGCAGCACGGGGGCAAGGAACTCAGCTACCTCAACGTGTACGACACCGAGGCGGCCTGGCAGCTCGCGCACCGGCTCTCGGCCACGGCCGGCCTCCCGGCAGCCGTCGTGGTCAAACACGCGAACCCCTGCGGTGCTGCGATCGGGACCGATCTCGTGACCGCGTACCGGCGCGCCCACGATGCCGATCCCGTGTCGGCGTTCGGCGGGATCGTCGCGCTCACCGAGCGGGTCGGGCGTGAGGTCGCCGAAGCCTTGGCCCCGGTCTTCACCGAGGTCGTCGTCGCGCCGGGTTACGACGACGATGCGCTCGCCGTGCTGACGGCGAGGAAGAACCTCCGGGTCCTGTCGGCTCCGCTCCCGTCGCCGGTCGCGCTCGACGTCCGGCCCATCGACGGCGGGCTGCTCGTGCAGGAGGCGGACCGGGTACCCGTCGACCGATCCGCGTGGCGGGTAGCCGGCGCCGTGGTGCCCTCCGCGGCCGAGTGGCGCGATCTGGAGCTGGCGTGGCAGGTCGTAGCGGCCGTGTCGTCGAACGCGATCGTGCTGCTGCGCGACGGTCAGGCCGTCGGGATCGGTGCCGGGCAGCAGAACCGGCTCGACTCGGCCCGCATCGCAGCGACGAAGGCCGACGGCAGGGCCGTCGGCGGGGTGTGCGCCTCGGACGCGTTCTTTCCCTTCCGTGACGGCGTGGATGCCGTCGCCGCCGCCGGGGTTCGGGCAGTCATCGAGCCCGGTGGATCGGTGCGCGACGACGAGGTCGTCGCGGCCGCCGACGAGCACGGCATCGCCATCGTCTTCACCGGCGAGCGCCACTTCCGACACTGACGGGCCGGGCCACACGACCCCGACGACGCCGGGATCGGCCGGTAGCCTCCGGCGGGCATGGCTCGCATTGCGGATCTCCTCGCCGCCGGACGCACGTTCTCGTTCGAGTTCTTCCCGCCGAAGACCGACGCGGCGCAGCTCACGCTCGGCCGGACGATCGCCGAGCTCGAGCCGCTGGCCCCGAGCTTCGTCTCGGTCACCTACGGCGCCGGGGGAAGCACCCGTGATCGGACCCGCGAGGTCGTCGGGTGGGTCCGTCGGGAGACCGCCATCACGCCGATGGCGCATCTCACCTGCACGAGCCACACCCGGGCGGAGATCGCCGAGATTCTCGACGCCTACCGGGAGGTCGGCGTCGAGAACATCCTCGCCCTCGGCGGTGATCCGGTGACGGACGGGTCGGCGTCGAGCAGCGACTACGCCTTCGCCGCCGAACTCGTTGCCGACGTGGCGGCGCACGGCACGTTCTCGATCGGGGTGGCCGCGCACCCCGAGGTGCACCCGCGCGCCGTGAACCGCAGCGAGGACCGTCGCCATCTGGCCGCCAAGCTCCAACAGGCCGACTTCGCGATCACGCAGCTGTTCTTCGACGCCGAGCACTGGGTCCGCCTCGTCGAGGAGCTCGCGGCCCTCGGCTGCTCGAAGCCGGTGATCCCCGGGATCATGCCGGTCACCAACGCCGGACAGGTGCAGCGAATGGCGCAGCTGTCCGGAGCGGCGTTCCCGGCGTGGCTCGCCGATCGGCTGGCTCCGGTGGCGCACGATCCGTACGAGGTCCGCCGCATCGGCGTCGACGTGGCCACCGAACTCTGTGCCACGCTGCTCGAGCAGGGCGCGCCCGGCCTGCACTTCTACACGCTGAACCGATCGAGCGCGACCCGGGAGATCTACGCGAATCTCGGACTTCCGGTGGCCTGAAGCCGGCGCTCGTCCTGCCGATAGGTGAGCCGTGGCTGTGTCCGAACCCAGCGCCGGTGATCCTGCCCGGCGGTCCGATGACGATCGCATCGCGGCCGCCGAAGCGGTGCGACTCCTGGCAGCGGGGGCGTCGTTGCGGGACGTCTGTGCCGCCGTGGTGACGCTGTTCGAGGTCGCCCTCCCGGGCCGCTGCGCCGTTGCGGTGTTCGATGACGCCGGGGTCGTGATCGCCGCCTCTCCCGTCCTGGGCTGGTTCGCCGGATCGACGCCCGACCGGGGGTCGATGCCGTCGCTCGCCGGGATCGACCCGGCCGGCTGTTGGGGACGCGAGGTTCGACTCCCGGACGGGCCGCTCGTCGGGCAACTGGAAGTGTGGTCCTCGGAGGCGGAGCCGGGCCCTGCGGGCACGGCCGTCCTCGTGGAGGGTTCGGGGTTGGTGAGCCTGGCCTTCGAGCGGGCTCGGCTCGCCGGGACCTTGAGCGGGCCGTCGCTCGTCGACGGCCTGACCGGTCTGCCGTCGCGCGTGGCGCTCGTGCAGCGGGCGCGTGAGGTGACCGAGTCGACGGCGCTCGACTGGGCCGTGCTCGTGGTCGACCTCGACCGCTTCGCCGAGGTCAACCAGTCCCACGGACACCTGCTGGGAGACGAGGCGCTCGTCGAGGTCGGTCGCCGGCTCGGTTCGGTGTTGCGCCGGGACGACTGTGCGGCCCGGCTGGGCTCCGACGAGTTCGCCGTGCTGGCCTGCAACCTGCGTCGCCCGGCGGACGTCGAGAAGGTCGCCGATCGTCTGCTCCTCGCGCTCGACCTGCCGGTGATCGCGAACGGCCTGTTCCTGTCGGTGACCGGCAGCGTGGGGGTGGCGGTGTCCTCGCCGGGCGGCGACCCGGTGGCGACCCTGGCCCGGGCCGAACTCGCGGTGCTCGACGCGAAGCGGGCCGGTCGGGCGTGCTGGCGCGGCACCTGAGGGTTGCTTCGCTGCGGTGACGCCGTCGAGGGCGCCGGGGCGCCCTCGAATCGGCGCCGGGCGTCGGGTGCACGACCGGATCGGGCAGGCAGAATGGTGCGGTGCAGACGCTGGCCTCCCGCGCGCCCGATTCGGGTCGTCTGCCGTATCTGCCCGGCCTCGACGGCCTGCGGGCGGTCGCCGTGCTCGCGGTGCTCGTGTACCACGCCGACGCCTCGTGGTTGCCCGGCGGGTTCCTCGGCGTCGAGGTCTTCTTCGTCGTCTCGGGCTACCTGATCACCCTGCTGCTCCTCGACGAGTACGAGCGATCGGGCCGGATCGACCTCGGCCAGTTCTGGTTGCGTCGGGCTCGCCGGCTGCTCCCGGCGTTGTACGCGCTGCTCGCCGCGACGGCGGTGGCCGCCGTGTTGTTCCTGTCCGACGAGGTGGCCCGCCTCCGAGGCGACCTGGTCGCGTCGCTCGCCTACGTCACCAACTGGTATCTGGTCGTCACGGGGTCGTCGTACTTCGACAACCTCGGCCGCCCGCCGCTGCTGCGACACCTGTGGTCACTGGCGGTCGAGGAGCAGTTCTACCTGGTGTGGCCGCTGGTGGTCGGGGTGTTGCTGCGTGCGTTCGGGCGCCGGTACGACCGCATGGCCGGGGTGCTGCTCGCCGGCGTGGTCGTCTCCACGGCCCTGATGATCGTCGGGTACTCCGAGGCCGATCCGTCGGCGGTGTACTACGGCACCCACACGCGGGCCTCCGGCCTGCTCCTCGGTGCCGCGCTCGCCCTGTTCTGGCGACCGCAGACCCTCGTGCGCCGGGCGCGCCGTCCGGTCCCGGCGCTCGGCGCGGTCGGCCTCGGTGCGCTCGTGGTGCTCGCCGTGCTCCACCGGTCGTGGGACGAGCGCTCCTGGGTGCTGTACCACGGCGGGTTCGTGGTGGTCGGGGTCGTCACGCTCGTGGTGATCGCGGCTGCGGTCCATCCCGGCTCCTTCCTCGGTCCGGTGCTGGGCAACCCGGTCCTTCGGGCGATCGGGGTGCGCTCGTACGGGCTGTACCTCTGGCACTGGCCCGTGTTCGTGCTCACCCGGCCCGGTATCGACCTGTTCTGGCCGACCTGGCAGGTCATGGCGTTCCGGGCCGCGTGGACCGTGTTGCTGACCGAACTGAGCTACCGGTACCTGGAGACGCCGATCCGGCAGGGGGCGCTCGGGCGCTGGTTCGACCGGCTCCGGAATCGTGAACGGCGCGCCCGGCGTTCTCTCGCCGCAGCGAGTGTCGGTGGCCTGGCCCTGCTGCTCGTCGCCGCGGGGGTCGCCACCGCATCGTCGAGTCCCGACGCAGCGGCCGAGAGCCTGCGTCAGGGTCTCGAAGCTCAACGGCTGCAGGGCTCGATCGGCACGACGACGGTGGCGACGACGATCGCGGTCACGGCCGGGACCGGTCCGGCCGTGACCTCCGCTGCGACGACCACCACGACGGTCGATCCGCTCGCGGCCCTCCCTCCCGGGAGGATCGCCGCCATCGCCTGGGGTGACTCGGTGATGCTCGGTGCGTTCACCAAACTGAAAGAGACGCTCGGCGCCGACTCGTTCGTGGACGCCAAGGAAGGCCGATATCTGAAGGATGCTGTCGCTCCGCTCGCGCTGCTGCGGGACCGGGGCAAGCTCGGCCAGGCGGTGGTGATCGCCCTCGCGTCCAACGGCCCGATCACCTCGGCCCAGGTCGGCGAGGTGATGGCGGTACTCAGCGGGGTCCCGAGGGTGATCTGGGTGAATGCCCGGGTGCCCGGTCGAGCCTGGGAGGCCGCCAACAACGACATCCTCGCCAAGGCCTTGCCGAGCTATCCGAACGCGCTCCTCCTCGACTGGAAACGGTACGGCGACGGTTACCCGGCGTGGTTCTACGGTGACGGTATCCATCTGAAGCCACCCGGTCAGGAGGCGTACGCCTTGCTGATCCGGGACTTCGTCATCGGCAAGCTCCCCTGAGCACGGTGGCCCTGGGTACGCTCGCCCGCCATGACCTCTGCCACCCCCGTCCGCGTGGCCGTCACCGGCGCCGCGGGTCAGATCGGCTACAGCCTGTTGTTCCGCATCGCTGCGGGCGAGATGCTCGGCCCGGACACTCCGGTGATCCTGCAGATGCTCGAGATCACCCCTGCCCTCAAGGCGCTCGGCGGGGTCGTGATGGAGCTCGACGACTGCGCCTTCCCGCTGCTGGCCGGCACCGTTGCGACCGACGACCCGGCGGTTGCGTTCGGTGATGCCGACGTCGCCCTGCTGGTGGGCGCCATGCCCCGCAAGGCGGGCATGGAGCGATCGGACCTGCTGTCGGCGAACGGCGGGATCTTCAAGCCGCAGGGCGCCGCGATCGCTGCGAACGCCCGCAAGGACGTCAAGGTGCTCGTGGTCGGGAACCCGGCGAACACGAACGCGCTCATCGCCGTCTCCAACGCCTCGGGGCTCGATCCTCGCCAGGTCACGGCGATGACCCGCCTCGACCACAACCGGGCCAAGACGCAGCTCGCACAGCGGCTCGGCGTCAGCGTCAACGAGGTTCGGCGCATGACCATCTGGGGCAACCACTCGGTGACCCAGTACCCCGACCTGTTCCACGCGTCGGTGGGGGGTCGCAACGCCTACGAGGCCGTCGGCGACCACGCCTGGGTGGACGGCACCTACATCCCGACCGTCGCCAAGCGGGGCGCAGCGATCATCGATGCACGGGGTCTGTCGTCGGCGGCCTCCGCGGCACGTGCGGCCATGGACCACGTCCGTGACTGGACCCACGGCACCCCCGAGGGCGATTGGGTCTCGATGGCGGTCGTGTCGGACGGCAGCTACGGCGTGCCCGAGGGCCTGGTGTCGTCCTTCCCGTGCACCTGCGCGGACGGCCAGTGGTCGATCGTCCAAGGCCTCGACATCGACGACTACAGCCGCTCCAAGATCGACGCCACCGTCGCCGAGCTCGAAGACGAGCGCGCTGCCGTGCGCGACCTCGGACTCATTTGACGGCGGTCGCCCGGACGATTCGCCGGCCGTACGCCTGGGTCGTCTTCGGCGTCACCTTCGTCACCCTGCTGCTCGCGTCGGCCCGGATTCCGGTGCCGGGCGTCGTGCTCGACCCGCTGCACGAGGAGCTGGGCTGGTCCAAAGGAACGGTCGGGGCGGCTCAGGCGGTGAGCCTCGTGCTGTTCGGACTGATGGGCCCGTTCGCCGCTGCGTTGTTGGCGCGCTTCGGTCTGCGGCGGGTCGTCACGTCGGCGCTCGTCACCGTGACGATCGGGACGGGGCTGACCAGCGTGATGACCCAGCCCTGGCACTTCGTGCTCGCCTGGGGCGTCGTCGTCGGGGCGGGGACCGGGTGCATGGCGACCGTGCTCGCCGCATCGGTGGCCAACCGGTGGTTCGTCGCCCGGCGGGGACTGATCACGGGGTGCCTGACCGCAGCGACGGCGACCGGCCAGCTCGTGTTCCTGCCGCTGCTGACGGCGCTGTCCGACGGGCCGGGCTGGCGATGGGTGATCCGGGTGGCGGCGCTCAGCGCCGCGTTCGCGATCGTCCCGGTCCTGTTGCTGATGCGGGACAAACCCGAAGATGTCGGACAGCGGGCCCTCGGGGCGCCCGAGGGCTACCGCACGCCGCCGCCGCCCGCCCGTCCGATCGGCCTCGCATGGACGGGGCTGCGGTCGGTCTCGGGGAGCGGAGCGTTCTGGCTGTTGGTGGGCGGGTTCTTCGTGTGCGGGCTGTCGACCAACGGCCTGGTGCAGACCCACTTCATCTCGGCGGCTCACGACCACGGGCTGGCCCGCACCACCGCCGCGGGCTACCTGGTGCTGATCGGGGTGTTCGACATCGTCGGCACGATGGCCTCGGGCGCACTCACCGACCGCTACGACCCGCGTCGGCTCCTCTTCGCGTACTACGCGTTGCGAGGGTTGTCGCTGCTGGTGCTCGAGCCGTCGCTCGCCGCCGGGAGCGCGCCGCTCGTGGTGTTCATGGTCTTCTACGGGCTCGACTGGGTGGCGACGGTCCCGCCCACGGTCGCACTCTGCCGGGAGTGCTTCGGACCGGAACTGGCGACCGTCACCTACGGGTGGGTGTTCGCCGCCCATCAACTCGGCGGCGCGACCGCGGCGTGGGGTGCCGGGGTGTTGCGGGACCTCACCGGTTCCTACACGGCGGCGTGGCTGCTCGCCGGTGTGTTCTGCCTGGGCGCCGCGGTCGGATCGCTGTCGATCGGTCGCCCGGCGCTGCGGCCGGTGCCGGTCACCTGAGGAACCGACTCGTCGTGTTGTCGGCGAGCACCTTCCCGCCGGTCTGGCAGGTCGGGCAGTAGTGCACCGTGTACGAGCTGTAGGCGACCTCGCGGATGGTGTCGCCGCACACCGGGCACGCCAGACCCGTTCGGCCATGGACCCCACCGGGGCGGTCGGCCGAAGCGCTCATCTCGTTCCGGGTGCGCTCCACCGCCAGGCCTTCGGCACAGGCCGCCGCGATCGCGTCCACGACGGCCTCGGCGCCGGCCCGGCCGAGGCGACCCGTCATCGCGAACGGTGACAGCCGGGCCCGGTGACAGACCTCGTTGGCCAGCCGCCGGCCGAGCCCGGCGACGCAGGTCTGGTCGCGCAGGAAGCCGTGCAGCCGCTGGTTGTGACCGGCGAACCGATCGGCGAGCTCGGCGACCGATGTCCGGTCGGCCTCGGGCCCGAGGTCGGCCAGCGGCAGGAGCTGCGAGCGGTCGGCGGTCGGTACGCACCAGACGCCGGCGCGCCGCTCGGTGCCCGCCTCGGTGAGCAGCCAGGCGCGCCCGTCGGTGAAGCGCCATCGGGCGACCCCGGTGCGCGGGCGGGCCGACGGTTTCGGATCCTCCTTCAGCCGGCCTCCCTGCATGAGATGCACGACGAAGGTCAGCGCACCGAACGTCGCGAGGAGGTACTTGCCGCGCCGACCGACCTCGACCAGCGCCTCCCCACGCGCGGCGGCCGGATCGGGCGAGGCCGTCTTGAGCGCCGTGAAGGCGAGGGGTCGGAACTCCTCCAGCACCGCTGCGGCGAACCGGCCGGTCAGCCGCTCGGCGTGGGCCTGGAGCTCGGGCAGCTCGGGCATCAGCGGTAGTCGGTGGTCGGTCTGACGGCGTCGAACACCGCCGCCAGGGCGGCGAACACGGGCTGGTTGGCGACCACGACCTGGACGTCGCCGTAGAGCACGATCCGCCCCTTGATGAACGCCTCCTGGGCGTTCGCGGCCCCGGTCGCGACCGCGACGGCGGTGTCCCAGTCCTGGACGAACCGCACGTGCTCCGGCTCGGCCGGCCCGGCGCCGAACGACGCCACGCCGTCCACCTGGAGGTGGTACACCACCTCGCCCTCGGGGCCGTCGGTGACGACCTGGGTGACACCGAAGCACCGGCCGGCGGCCGCCGAGGTCAGCGTCTCGGAACGGGACACCGCCGAGGTCAGTTCGTCGATCCAGTCGAGGCTGAGGTAGCGGGCCACCGGCGAAGTCTGCCCTACGCTGCTGCGGTGCGTGTCGGGCCGGAGGATGACGCCCGCCGCGAGCCACCGCCCGACGACCCGTGGTGGGCCGAGTCGTTCGCCTTCGGGGTCGGCCCGTCGGGCGATGGCCTCGGCGCCTGCTCGGTGATCGTGCTGCTCCCGCACCAGCGGCGGGCCTTGTACGTGGCGGCCGTCGTTGCGCCCGACCGCCCGCTGCTCTCGGTCGTCGACGTGGCACAGGGGTTACCCGCTCGCGGTCTTCGTCTCCGGAACGGCAACCTCTGGGTCGACCACGTGTGCGACGAGCCCCTGCGGCAGTGGACGATCATGAACGAGACGTATGCCGTTGCGCTGGAGTGCCCCACCGATGCGCTCGGTCGGGCGTACGGCGAACCGACGCCGGTCGCGTTCGACCTCGAGTGGTACGCCGACGGGGACCCGAACGACGTCGAGCCGGCCGGCTACCGGATCGACGGACGGGTGCACGGGCTCGTCGAACTGCGGGACGGGCCGGTCGAACTCGACGACGTCCCGGGATGTCACGAGCACCGGTGGGGTCGCTGGCCGTTCCCCGCGCCGACGACGGGCCGCCCGGACGGGCTCGAAGCGCCGGCGCTGCTCGTCGGACCCGACGGCCCGGTTCCCTGGTGGTGCGTGCTCGGTGTCGACGGCTGGTGGTTCGGCGGGGCCTGAGGCAACCCGCTGGACGCCCGGGAGCCGGCAGGCGAGCCTGGGTCGATGAAGAGCGGGCTGCGCGCCGACCCCGTCGTGGTGCGGCTCCTGGCCGTCGGATCCCTCGGACGGCTACCGGCGGCCATGCTGCCGCTGGCCGTGCTGGTGCTCGTCGCCGAGGAGGCATCCACGACGGCCGCCGGTGTGGCGGCCGGCGCCGTGTCGTTGGGCCTCGGGGCGTCAGGGGTCTTGACGGGCCGCTGGCTCGATGGGGCAGCGGCACACCGGGTCATCGGCCTGCTCGCCGCCGCCCACCTCCCTGCCGTCGGCGTCTTCCTCGCCGTCGTCGACGGTGGCCCGACGGCGGCCGTCGCCGTCGCGGCCTTCGTCGCCGGGTCGACGGTTCCGCCGATCGGGAGTGTGGTCCGGGCCCGGCTCACCGGGGCCGTCGCCGAGTCGGATCATCGCCGGGTCTTCGCGCTCGAGTCGGTGACCGTCGAGCTCGTCTGGATCGCAGGGCCGTTGCTCGTGTCGCTGCTCGCGGTGCTGACCGATCGTTGGGTGGCAGTCGCAGCGTCGGGGTTGGCGGCGGTCGCCGGCTCGATCGGCATGATGACGGGGTCGACGAGCGCCAGGATCGGGGGTGGGCACGGCGGAGCCGGGCCCTGGTTGAGCGGACCGGTGGTTCGGCTCGTCGTTGCGTTCGCGGTCATCGGCGCCGGGTTCAACGTGGCGATGGTCGGCCTGGCCGAACGGGCCAAACAGGTCGATGCGACGGAACTGACCGGGCTGCTGATCGGTGTCTGGGGGGTGGGCAGTGTGCTCGGAGGCTGGTGGGTGGCGACCGGCCGGCGTACGCCCGGCCTCGGCGTGCTCGGGGTCGCCGTGGCCGTCGGGGTCGGCGTACTCTCCGGCGCACCCGGCCTGCTCGGCCTCGGGGTGGTGCTCGCCGTCGGCGGCGTGCCGGTGGCGCCGTTCATGTCGGGCGTGAACGCGCTCGCCGGCCAGGTGGCACCCGTGTCGGCCCGGGCCCGGGTCTTCGCCTCGATGCTCGCGGCGAGCACGGTGCTGTCGTCGGCGGGCAGCGTGGTCGGTGCGGCGCTCGCGGAGCACGTCGGTCCGCCGGCGGCCTTCGCCGCCTCGACCGTGCTCATCCTCGTCGCAGTGGCGCTCGCCGTGCCCGTCGAGCGCTCGGTCCGAGCGACGCCGGTGCCCGTACGCGCAACGGCCCGGCCGGGGAACCCGGCCGGGCCGTTCGACGAGTGATCGGACGGGGTCAGCTCGACAGGAGGCCGGGGGCCTTGCGCTTCGAGAAGGCGATGGAGCCGAGCAGCACCACGAGCGCCACTGCGGCGATCGCGTAGCGGGCACCGTCCTGGTCCTGGAGGTTGATGACCGCCGGCAGGATCAACAGCGACACCAGGTTCATCACCTTGATGAGCGGGTTGAGCGCCGGACCGGCGGTGTCCTTGAAGGGGTCGCCGACGGTGTCGCCGATGACGGCGGCCTTGTGGGCGTCGGAACCCTTGCCGCCGTGGTGGCCGTCCTCGATGTACTTCTTCGCGTTGTCCCAGGCGCCACCGGCGTTGGACAGGTAGTTCGCCATGAGCTGACCCACCAGGATCACCGCGGCGAGGAAGGCGCCGAGCGCGAAGTAGTTGATACCGAACCCGATGATCACCGGGGTGAGCACGGCGAGCAGCGCCGGGGTGGCGAGTTCACGCAACGACGCCGCCGTGCAGATGTCGATCACCGGGGCGTAGTCGGGGCGCTTCTCACCCTTCATGATCTTGCCGTCGGCGAACTGGTTGCGGACCTCCTGGACCACCACGCCGGCCGTACGGGACACGGCCTGGATGGCCAGCCCGGAGAACAGCAGCGGCACGGCGCCGCCGATCAGCAGGCCGATGAAGACCTTCGGGTCGGCGACGTTGATCAGGACCACGTCGAAGACCGTCTTGCCGGTCTCCTCCAGCTTCTTGATGCCCTCGGCGCCGAGCGTCTCGTTGCCGATGATCTCGATGAAGCTGGCGAACAGCGCTACTGCGGCGATGACCGCCGACCCGATCGCGAAGCCCTTGGTGACGGCCTTGGTGGTGTTGCCCACGGCGTCGAGGCTCACCATCACCCGCTCCGCGTCGCCGTGGAACTCGCCCGACATCTCGGCGATGCCGGCGGCGTTGTCGGCCACCGGACCGAACGTGTCCTCGGAGACGACGACCCCGGTCGTGGCGAGCATGCCCATGCCGGCCAGGGCCACGAGATACAGGGCGAACTGGATGTTGCCGCCACCGAGGGCGATGGTGCCCCCGAGGGCCACGGCGATCGCGACGACCGCCCACACCGACGATTCGAGGCCGTACGAGGTGCCCGAGAGCACCACGGTGGCCGGGCCGCCCGAGGTGGATTCGGCGATCTCCTGCACCGGCTTGGTCTCGGTGGAGGTGAAGTACTCGGTGATGCGGCTCGCTGCCTGGGCGAGCAGGAGGCCGATCACGACGGCGCCGAACATGCGCAGGCCGACGTGGGAGATCTTCCCTTCGGGATTGCCCACGTAGGCGAGTGCGAGTCCGAGCGTGCCGACGACGGTCAGCAGGCCGGCCGTGAGGAAGCCCCGGTTGATGGGGGCGAGCGCGTTGCGGTCCTTGTCGCTGGCCCGCACCGCGAACACCCCGACGATCGAGGCGAGCACGCCGATGGCGCGGGCGGCGAGCGGGAAGAGCGCGCCGATCGCCCACAGCTCGGGGCTGTCGGGGAAGATCGACTTGAAGGCCGGTACGCCGAGGATGATCGACGCGACGAGCGTCACCTCGTAGCTCTCGAAGAGGTCCGACGCCATGCCGGCGCAGTCGCCCACGTTGTCACCGACGTTGTCGGCGATCGTGGCCGGGTTGCGCGGGTCGTCCTCGGGGATGCCCGCTTCGACCTTGCCCACCAGGTCGGCGCCGACGTCGGCCGCCTTCGTGAAGATGCCGCCGCCGACCCGCAGGAACAGCGCCAGCAGCGAACCGCCGAAGCCGAACCCGACCAGGATGGCCGAGGACGTGTTCTGGAAGATCATCATGATCGCCGAGGCGCCGATGAGGCCCAGGCCGACGCAGAACATGCCGGCCACGCCGCCGGTACGGAACGCCACCTGCAGCGCCGGGGGCATCTTCCCGGAGCGGGCCGCCGCAGCGGTCCGCACGTTGCCCCGGGTCGCCAGGGTCATGCCGATGTAGCCCGTGAGGCCCGACATGATGCAGCCGAACACGAACGCGATCGTCCGGAACGCACCACTGGCGCCGAAGCTCAGCGCCTCGGTCCCGTCCGGCTTCTTCACCGCAACCGACGTGATGAACACGATGATCGCCAACGGGATCAGGATCAGGCCGATGGTGCGGAACTGGCGCTTGAGGTAGGCGAGCGCGCCCTCCTGGATCGCCTTGGCGATCTCGATCATCTTGGGCGAGCCCTGGTCCGCAGCCAGCACCCCCTTCATCAGCAGGAAGCCGACGGCGATGGCCAGCAGGGCGGTGATGGCGGAGCCGACGAGGATGAACCACTCGCCTCCCCGAAGTACGAACTCCTGGTAGCCGCCTTCTGCGGCGAAGATTCCGGTCACTTGGCTCCCCTGGATTCCGGTCGCGCCGACGGCGCCGTCGAAGCGGCCCCGCAGCATAAAGAAGCCCTCCGGTCGAACCGCAACCCGGCGCTGCGGTGCCGGTTCCGGGCGGCGCGGGCACCCGGGGGCATACGGTCCCCGGGTGCAGCCCGAACCGGCATCCGACGACGGCCCCGTCCCGGGGCTCGTCGAGGTCGTCCGGCGGTCGCTCGAGGCCCGCAGCGCCGCCCGTACCGGCGAAGCGACCGTGCTCGCCCAGGGCGCCGCGGCGCTCGCCGAGGCCGTGGCCCTCTTCGTCACCCATGCCGACGACCGGCCGGAGTTCGTCACGGCGGGCGAGGCGCTGGCGCAGGCACTCGACGCCTGGGGCGGCCGCAGCGCCGCCGCCGAGATACGCGCGGTGACCACGGCGGTCGCCGCCCGGCTGGGGCTCGGGTCGCTGTGGGTGGAGACCGTCGGAGCGGACCTCGCAGACCTGCGTCGCGACGCGTTGGTGACCGCGCTCGTGTCGATGGCCCGTCGCGCCCCGGCTCCGGCGGCGCCGCCGTTGCAGGTCGACCCCGTCACCGGGTTGCCTCAGCGGGAGCGTCTGGGCGTGCATCTCGAGGGCATGTCCGGCCGGGTCGGTGCGAGCGCCGTCGTCGTGTTCGACGTCGACCGGTTCGGTGAGATCGACGGGCGCTTCGGACGCCCGGTCGCTGACGAGGTGCTCCGTCGCGTCGCGCGCCTCGTCGAGGGGCTGGTCCGAACGGGCGACCTCGCCGCCCGTCTCGGCGCCGACGAGTTCGTCGCCGTGCTCGGTCTGACGGCCGGCGACGGACGCGATGCCGCGGCGGAGGCGGCGGAACGAGTGCGCGCTGCGGTGGCCGCGCATCCGTGGGACGCCGTGGCCGCCGGGCTGGAGGTCACGGTCAGCGCAGGGGTCGCTGCCGGTCCGGCGGCGTCGGGTCGTGCGTTGTTGCGTTCGGCCCACGACGGCTGCCATCAGGCCAAGCGGAGCGGCCGCAACCGGGTGGTCGCGGCGACGTGAACCGGGGCACGCCCGGCGCGACCAGCCTCGGACCATTTCGCGACGGTCGATCGGGCGGGAGTACCGTTCGGTAGCAGGAATCCACCACGAGGAGGCCGTCGCCCCAGATGGCACGAGCACTTTCCGAGCGAACGATCACCCGGGGCCCGGTCACGGGGACGGCGCTCAAGCCGGCCCGCAAGGCCCCCTTCCTGGTCGATTTCTACCGATCCGCCGTCGGCAAGAAATGGGTGATGGCGATCACCGGCGTGATGCTGATGGGCTTCGTGCTCGCGCACATGATCGGCAACCTCAAGCTGTACCTCGGCCGTTCCCACTTCGTCGAGTACGCGGAGTTCCTGCGAGTACTGCTCGTGCCGATCGTGCCCGAGACGGGCGTGCTGTGGATCCTGCGTGGCGGCCTGCTCGGTGCGTTCGTCCTGCACATGCACGCCTCGTACTCGCTGACGATGACGAACCGGCGGGCACGTACCGTCGGGTACCAGTCGAAGCGGGACTACGTGGCAGCCAACTGGGCCAGCCGGTCGATGCGCTGGACCGGCCCGATCGTGCTGCTGTTCCTGATCTGGCACCTCATGGACCTCACCTGGGGCTGGGTGAACCCGGGCGGTGACGACGCGTACGACTACGTCGTGGAGTCGTTCTCCCGAGTGCCGGTGGCCGCGCTCTACGTCGTGGCGAACCTGGCGCTGGGCGTGCACCTGTTCCACGGCGCCTGGTCGCTGTTCCAGTCGATCGGCGCCAACAGCCCCCGGTTCAACCGGTGGCGTCGTGCCTTCGCCACGGGTTTCGCCGCCGTGGTCGTCGCCGGAAACGTCTCGTTCCCGATCGCGGTCCTCGCCGGGATCATCAGCAACTGAGGAGTCCTGCCATGGTGCTCGAATCCAAGATCCCCGAGGGCCCCGTCAGCGAGAAGTGGGAGTCCTACAAGTTCAACCGCAAGCTCGTGAATCCGGCCAACCGCCGGCGGTACAACGTGATCGTCGTCGGCACGGGCCTCGCCGGTGGGGCTGCGGCGGCGACGTTGGGCGAGCTCGGCTACAACGTCTCGGCCTTCACGTTCCACGACACGCCTCGTCGTGCCCACTCGATCGCCGCCCAGGGCGGGATCAACGCCGCCAAGAACTACCGCGGCGACGGCGACAGCGTGTACCGGCTCTTCTACGACACGATCAAGGGCGGGGACTTCCGGAGCCGGGAGGCGAACGTGTACCGCCTCGCCGAGGAGTCGGTGAACATCATCGACCAGTGCGTCGCGCAGGGCGTGCCGTTCGCCCGGGAGTACGGCGGCATGCTCGACAACCGGTCCTTCGGCGGCGCCCAGGTGTCGCGCACCTTCTACGCCCGGGGACAGACCGGACAGCAGTTGCTCCTCGGCGCCTACCAGCAGCTCGCCCGCCAGATCGGGCTCGGCAACGTCACGCTCTACAACCGCTGCGAGTTCGTCGACGTGGTGGTCGTCGACGGCGAAGCCAAGGGCATCGTCACCCGGGACCTCGTCACCGGCGAGATCCGCAGCCATGCCGCGCACGCCGTGGTGCTGGCCACCGGCGGGTACTCGAACGTGTTCTTCCTGTCGACGAACGCCATGGCCTGCAACGTGTCGGCGGCATGGCGGGCCCACCGCCGGGGTGCGTACTTCGCGAACCCGTGCTTCACCCAGATCCATCCGACCTGCATCCCCCAGAGCGACGAGTTCCAGTCGAAGCTCACCTTGATGTCGGAGTCGCTCCGCAACGACGGGCGCATCTGGGTCCCGAACGACCCCGACGACACCCGGTCGCCCGACCGGATCCCCGACGCCGAGCGCGATTTCTACCTCGAGCGGCTCTATCCGAGCTTCGGCAACCTGGCGCCGCGTGACGTTTCGTCGCGGGCGGCCAAGCGGGCCTGCGACGCCGGCAAGGGTGTCGGGCCGCTGAAGAACGGCGTGTACCTCGATTTCTCCGACGCCATCAAGCGTCTTGGCGCCCCGGTCATCCAGGAGCGCTACGGGAACCTGTTCGAGATGTACCAGCGGATCACCGACGAGGATCCGTACAAGGTCCCGATGCGCATCTACCCGGCGGTCCATTACACGATGGGCGGGCTCTGGGTGGACTACGAGCTGATGACGACCATCCCCGGGCTCTACGCCGCCGGTGAGGCGAACTTCTCGGACCACGGTGCCAACCGTCTCGGGGCCTCCGCGTTGATGCAGGGTCTGGCCGATGGCTACTTCGTGCTGCCCAACACCATCTCGAACTACCTGGCCCCCAAGCTCGGCGAGAAACTGGTGGGCACCGACCACCCCGCCTTCAAAGCGGCCGAAGCCGAGGCCAAGGCCCGGTTCGACGGGTACCTGGCGGCCAAGGGCACCCGGTCGGTCGACTGGTTCCACCGCGAGCTCGGCAAGATCATGTGGGACTACTGCGGCATGGAGCGCACGCAGCAGGGTCTCGAGAAGGCGTTGTCGGAGATCCCGGCGCTCTACGAGGAGTTCCGGACCGACGTGCGGGTGCCCGGCTCGGGTGCCACGCTCAACCAGAGCCTGGAACGCTGCGGGCGAGTGGACGACTTCTTCCAGCTGGCGCAGGCGATGTGCCTCGACGCGTTGATGCGGGAGGAGTCCTGCGGTGGGCACTTCCGTGCCGAGCACCAGTACGACGACGGCGAGGCCAAGCGCAACGACGATGCGTTCGCCCACGTCACCGCCTGGGAATGGTCCGGCGACGCCCGTACCCCCGTCGAGCACCGGGAACCCCTCGTGTTCGAGAACATCAAGCTGGCCGTCCGGTCCTACAAGTGAGCTGATCCATGTCGAAGACGATGAATCTCACCCTGCGCGTGTGGCGACAGAACGGTCCGACCGAGGCCGGTCGGTTCGAGACGGTGAAGGCCGAAGGCATCAAGGACGACATGTCGTTCCTCGAGATGCTCGACGTCGTCAACGAACGCATCACCAACGACGGCGGTGAGCCGATCACGTTCGACCACGACTGCCGCGAGGGCATCTGCGGCACGTGTTCGCTGATGATCGACGGCCAGGCGCACGGACCGAACAAGCGAACGGCCACGTGTCAGCTGCACATGCGCTCGTTCCGGGACGGCCAGGAGGTGACGATCGAACCGTGGCGGGCGACGGCATTCCCGATCATCAAGGACCTGATGGTCGACCGCTCCGCCTTCGACCGCATCGTGGAGGCCGGCGGGTTCATCACGGCGCCCACGGGTGGCGCGCCCGACGCGAACCTGATCCCGATCCCCAAGCCGGTTGCCGACGCAGCGATGGACGCCGCCGAGTGCATCGGCTGCGGTGCCTGCGTGGCGGCGTGCCCGAACGGCGCTGCGAACCTGTTCACCTCGGCGAAGATCTCGCATCTCAACCTGCTCCCGCAGGGCCAGGCCGAGCGGTACAAGCGGGTCGAAGCGATGGTGGAGACCATGGAGGAGTACTTCGGCTCGTGCACCAACCACGGCGAGTGCGAGCAAGCCTGCCCGAAGGCGATCTCCATCGACTGGATCGCCTTGATGAACCGGGACTACGCGAAGGCCAAGTTCAAGAACCGGCGGTTGTTGTCACGGACGTGAGTCCGGTGCGAACCTGACCGCTGTGCCTGCGGCGCTGGTCGGCGAACTCGACCTCCATCTGATCGGCGAAGGCACGCACCGGCGCCTGTGGGAAGTGCTGGGCTCGCACGCCCACGAGCGGGACGGCATCGCGGGGATCCGGTTCGCCGTGTGGGCTCCCAACGCCCGAGCCGTGCGGGTCGTTGGCGACTGGAACGGTTGGCGAGGGGAGGCCGACCCCCTCGAGCCGCAGGGTATGTCCGGGGTCTGGGCGGGCTTCGTTCCGCAGGTCGAGGTCGGCGCACGGTACCGCTACGAACTCGTCACGGCGTCCGGGGCCACGGTGCTCAAGTCCGACCCCCTGGCGCGAGCGACCG
>JBILVB010000162.1:0-8356 GCA_044370695.1 Acidimicrobiales bacterium
CTCCGCCCGCTCCCCGCCCCGCCGTCTCGGGTCTGCCTGCCTACAAGCCGGGCAAGGCCCTCGAGGTGGCGATGGCCGAGCACGACCTCACCTCGGCCGTGAAGCTCGCCTCCAACGAGAACCCCTACGACCCGCTGCCGTCGGTGCGCGAGGCGCTCACGGCCGCGCTCGGCGGGCTGCCTCGCTACCCCGACCATCGGGCCACCGCCGTTCGGGAGACGCTGGCCGACCGCCTCGGTCTCACCGCCGACCGCGTCACCGTCGGGTGCGGCTCGGTGGGCATCCTCCAGCAGTTGCTGCTCACGTACGTCGACCCGGGCCAGGAGGTCCTCTACGGCTGGCGCAGCTTCGAGGCGTACCCGATCTACACCCGCACGGTCGGCGGGGCCGAGGTCACCGTGCCGAACCGGCGCGAGGCGCTCGACATCGCCGGGATGGTCGCCGCCCTGAGCGAGCGGACCCGCCTCGTGATGGTGACCTCGCCGAACAACCCGACGGGCACCGCCGTGGCCCACGAGGACCTCGTTCGGCTGCTCGACGCCGTGCCGCCGTCGTGCCTGGTGGTGCTCGACGAGGCGTACCACGAGTACGTCACCGGCGCGCACGTGCACGACGCTGCGTCCCTGCTCGACGGCTACCCGAACCTCGCCGTGCTGCGGACCTTCTCCAAGGCCTACGGGCTCGCCGCGCTGCGTATCGGCTACCTGTTCGGCCACCCCGAGGTGATCTCGGCCGTCGACCGCACGCTCGTGCCGTTCGCCGTGAACGGGTTGGCGCAGGTGGGCGCGCTCGCAAGCCTGGCCGCCGACGAAGAACTCGGCGAGCGCGTCAACGTGACCCTGGCCGAGCGCGCCCGGGTGCAGGCCGGGCTGCGCGAGCGAGGGTTCTCGACCCCGGATGCCCAGGCCAATTTCGTGTGGCTCCCGGTCGGGGAGCCGGCCGCCGAGCTCACGCTGGCCCTCGAGCGTCGCGGCGTGGTCACCCGGCCGTTCCCCGGGGAGGGAGTCCGGGTCACCGTCGGCGCCGAAGCCGAGAACGACCGGTTCCTCGACGCGTTCGACGAGGTGACCACCGTGCTCCCGTTGGCCGAGCACTGGCGGCTTCCCACCGGACCCGGCGCCCGGGTCGTGCAGGCCGTCGTCGACCGGATCGACGAGCTCTCGGTGCGGACCGTGCTCACGGCGACCCGGAGCAACGGTGCGACCTCCGGGGCCGCCTCGGCCGGTGACTGGGACGTCGCCCAGCTCTGGGCCCATCTGGCCGAACTCACGGCGTTCTGGCCGGGGGAACTCGCCCGGCTGGTCGACACGGACCCGGCCGCCGGGACCGTCGTCGTCGGTCGTGCGCTCGACGCGGCCTCCCGCCTCGACCCGGTTCGGGCCGCCGCCGGCGTCACGGATTGCTCGGCCGACGTCACGGCGGTCGCACGGCACCTCGACGCGTTGCGGGCCACGGTCGCCGGTCTGTCCGCCGAGGACTGGGGCCGCTCGGCGGTGCTCGTGTCGGGCGTCGCCCAGCGGACCGAGGACCTCGTCGTCGCCCGGGTGCTCGATCACGTCGTCGAGCACCTCGACACCCTCGACGGTCTCGGCGGCCCCGAGGTCTGAGGGAGGCCGGGACCTCCGTCCGTACGCCCGAGCCGGCGCGGTGCGTCATGCTGTCGCCAGCGCCGGGTCGCCCGACGCCGTCGAGGAGGACATCGCCATGGTCGACCAGGAACGCCCCCGGATCGTCGTCGGGGTCGACGGTTCCGACACCGCACGACGCGCGCTGCGGTGGGCCGTCGCCGAGGCCCGGCTACTCGGTGCGGTGGTCGAGGCGGTGTCGGTCTGGAGCTATCCGTGGGTCGTCGCAGCGCCGGGCGCGGTCGTGCCGCTCGAGCCCCTGGCCGACCAGGCGGTCGACGCCAAGTCCCGCCTCGACGACGCGATCGCCGGTCTCGGGCGGGACGCCGAGGGTGTGGAGATCCTGCCCACCGTCACCGAGGGCGGTGCCGCCGCCGTCCTCAACGACGCCGCCCGCGGTGCTGCGCTCTTGGTCATCGGCACGCGGGGCCACAGCCGGGTGGAGCGGCTCCTGCTCGGCTCGGTGAGCAACCAGCTGGCCCGCCATGCGTCGTGCAGCGTGGTCGTCGTACCGCCGAGCGCTCAGGTCGGTGCCGACGCCACGGGCCGCGTCGTGGTGGGCGTGGACGGGTCGGACCATTCGATCGACGCGCTCCGCTGGGCCCTCGCGGAAGGCGAGCGGCGGGACTGCCCGGTCGAGGTGATCTACGCCTGGACCTGGGTCGACCCCTTCGGTGAAGCGGCGATGGCGGTGTCCCGCACCCAGCTGGCCGAAGGGGCCCAGGCAACGCTCGATGCCACGCTGGCCAAGGCGGTCGGGGCCGGTGATCGGCCCGCCCGGGTCAGCGGGGTCGTGATCGAGGGCGACCCGGCGTCCACGCTCACGACGCAGGCCGGTCCGGCCGATCTCCTCGTCGTCGGGGCGCGAGGGCACGGCGGGTTCCTCGGGCTGCTGCTCGGCTCGGTGGCGACCAACTGCGCCCACCACGCAACCGGGCCTGTCGTCATCGTCCGCTCGGTGTCCTGACCGCGACGTCGGGTCGGCGGTCCCTGCGCACGGCGGTTCAGCCGGCGGGTTCGCGTGGGGTGAGCTCCCGCAAGCGCTCGAGCGCCGCCGCGGACGGGGTGGTCGCCGCCGCCCGGTTCTCCCGGGCCAATTCGGCGTAGACCTCCTCACGGTGGACGGTCACCGAACGGGGAGCCTTGATACCGATGCGGACCTGGTCGCCTTTGACCTCGAGCACCGTGACCACGACGTCGTTGCCGATCATGATGCTCTGGTTGGCGCGGCGTGTGAGCACGAGCACGAGGAATCCTTTCCTACCGTGCCCAGGACCCTACCCGCCGACCGTGGCGAGTGGACCTCGGTGAGCGAACAGGCGAGCACGGCTGGTGAGCGTCGGGGAGACCTGCACCGCTTGGACGGAGCGGCCGTCGACCGTGTTGACCACCACCGGACCGAGCAGGTTCGCCGTGGAATCCTCGATCGGGTCGCCCAGGGTGACGATGACGAACACGAGGGCATCCTCGGAGCGGGCGATGCCGATCAAGTCGGCGTCGGGGTCGTCGAGTTCCACTTCGTAGTCCTCGAAGAACAGCGCCGGGTCGACGACGACGAACTCCGGACCGCCCTGTTCGAGTGCCCGCATGAGCCGGTAGGGGCTCCCGTCCCCGCCCCAGGCGCTCAACTCGTAACGCTGGATCTCGGGGAAACCGCACAGCCCCAGGGGGAAGGTGATCACGGTGGGGTCGGCGAGCACGGTGGGGAACCTTTCGGGGCTCATCGCAGGAAGTCCATCAGCGAGTTCCGGGACACCTTCGCCGCCGCGCTCAGGGCGGCCTGGAAGGCGACCTCCTGCAGTTTGATGTTCAGGGTCGCTTCCGAGATGTCGATCTGCTCGACGTCGGCGAGGCCGGTGGTGATGTCGAGTCGGGCCGCCTCGTTTCGGTCGATCACCAGGTTCATCTGGTTGGCCCGGGCGCCGACCGTGGCGAGCGCAGCGCGCATCTGGGTGTTGACGGCGGCCATGGCGTCCAGGCTTGCACCCAGACCGTCGGGATTCGAGCGCAGATTCGTCGCGAGCGTGGAAAGGGCGGTGAAGACGTCGCTGCCGGGAGGGCCGAACGCCTCGGGGCCCGTCAGGTTGATACGCAGCGCCGAGTCCGGTCCGACCTGGCGATCGATCCGATCGCCCGCCGTGCCCGGCGGCGTTCCCTGGTAGGTCCCCGCACCGTCGTAGGCGAAGGCGACGTCGGCGGTGCCGGCGAACAGTGGGCGGTCGCCGACCTTGCTGTTGGCGAGCGAGAGCATCGAATCGCGCAGCGCCTCGACCTCTTTCGCCATCCCTTCCCGGGACCCGGCGTCCATGGTGCCGTTGCGGGCCTGGATCACCAGGGTACGGGCGCGCCCGACCGCATCGAGACCCTTCTGCAGCGTCGTGTCGGTGATGTTGAGCCAGTCGAGGCCGTCCTGGGCGCTCGCTTTGTACTGGTCGATCCGGCGCAGGTCGTCGCGGTAGCGCAGGGCGTTGACGGTGCCGTCCGGCGAGTCCGACGGCTTGTTGATCTGACGCCCGGATGCCACCTGCTCCTGGAGTCGGGACAGCTTCTGCAGGGATGCCTGCAGGTTGTCGAGCATCACGCGGTTCGCGCCGCGTTCGGTCACCCGCGTCACGAGCGGACCTCCTCAGCGGTCGGCCGTTCCGGTGCGGTTCGGCAGGGGGTGGGATCGGGGATCGTCATCGCACCAACCGGTTGACGAGGGTGTCGAGGACCTCGTCGAGGACCGAGATGAACCGCGCCGCGGCCTCGTAGGCGCGCTGCGTGGCCAGCAGGTTCGCCATCTCCTCGTCGACGTTCACCCCCGAGGTCGCGTCGCGGGCGTTCTCGATCTGCTTCACGACGTTGGCCTGCACGTCGACGCGACGGGAAGCGGCCTGCGCCTCCACGGCGACGCGCACGACGGTGTCGCCGTAGAGCTTCTGCGCTCCGGTCTTGCGCGAGATCTCACGGGCTGCGCTGCCGTCGAGGTTGCCCCCGGGGATCGCCGATGCCGCCACCTTGTTCGGGTCGGCGCGCACCACCGGATTCATGACGATGCCGTTGGAGCCGAAGGTGAAGAAGGCCTGGCCCGGGTTCCCGCTCCGGTCGTAGGACGCGGTGTGGACGGCGTTGACCTCGTCGGCCAGTTTGGTGGCGATGGCGGCCAACTCGGTCCGGTAGCGGGGGATCACCTCGTTGACCCCCTGGATCGAGGCGAGCGCATCGCCACCGACGCTCGCCGGCGAACCGTTGGCGACGAAGTTGACGGACACGTTGCCGGTGCCGGGCGCGGTCGCGACCCGGAGTTCCTCGGAGCTCTCGGACCGCACGAGAACCTGTGCGCCCAGGAACACGTCGACGGCACCCTCGGTGCCGGTCACGAACCGGGCTCCGATCGCCTTCGACAGCTCGATGGCGAGCTGGTCGCGCTGGTCGCGCAGCTCGTTGGCGGGATCGCCGTCGGCCTGGGCGCTGCGGATGCGGTCGTTCAAGGCGGAGAACTGGCGCGTCTTGAGGTTGATCTGGCTGACCTGGTTGGCCAGCTGGTCGGCGGCCGCCCTCCGTTGACCCTGCAGGTTGCTGTCCTGGTTGCGGATCGCCGCGGCGAGCGTCTCGCCGCGTTCGACGACCTGGCTGCGCGAGGCGAGTTCCCCGGGAGCGTTGGCCAGCGACGACCACGAGGCGATGAAGTCGCCCAGCAGTGCGCCCAACCCGTTGTCGGAGGGCTCGGAGAACGTCGTCTCGACACCGTCGATCAGCTCCTTGGTGCGGTTGAGCTGTGCGTCGTAGGCGAACTCCTGGTGGGCTCGCGCCTCGAGGAACTGGTCGCGCAGGCGAGCGATCCCGTTGATGCGCACACCGCTGCCGGTGCCGTCGTAGATCGAGAACACCGCCGGGCTGATCGGGCCGGCGTCGGGCTTCAGGTTGACCCGCTGGCGCGAGTAGCCCTCGGTGTTGACGTTGGCGAGGTTCTGCCCGATGACGTCCAGCGTCTGGCGGTGGGCGATGAGCGCGGTCAGCCCGATGTTGAAGCCGCCGGTGCTGCTCATCAGAGCACCTCGTTGATCATCGTCCCCGTCGGCCGTCGTTCCGGGCGACGTGACAGGGCGTCGGGCTCGGCGGCGCCGAGGCTCTCGAGCAGCTGGCGGACCGCGATCGCGCCTCGCTGGATGAGTTCCCGGTTCGTGCGGGCCATCTCCTCGATCTCGGCGGTGAGATCGAGGAAGGCGTTGCGGTGCTCCTGGAGCACGGCGTCCCACGGCGCGGGTGCCTGGGGGATCAGCTCGCGCAGCGTCGGTGCGGCGCCGAGACCGAGCCGCTCGCCCACCTCCCGCACGGCCATCGCCCGCAGCAACTCGGCCCGGCCGATCGACTCGAGGACGAGTTCGACCTCCTCGGTCGCCTTCGGCAGCCAGCGGGTGTCACCCGTGGAGAGCACCAGGTGTTCGACGGTCATCTTGAACAGCAGCTGCTCGAGCATCTGACGCTCACGCCACAGGATCGTCGAGATGTCGGCGAGGTCCACCAGGCTTCGATCGGCAGACCGAGAGCGCCACTTGAGCTCGTCGGCCTTTTCGGTGGTGATCATCCGACCAGGCCGAGCTCGGCTGCTCGCCCGACGGCCTCTCGCCGCCCACGGACCTCGAGCTTGGCGTAGATGTTCGCCAGATGGGTCTTGACCGTCTCCTCGCCGATGAACAGCGTCCGGGCGATGCTGCGGTTGCTGGCCCCGCGTGCGAGTTGGGCCAGCACCGCTCGTTCCCGGCGGGTGAGGCCGAGGTTCGAGTCGTCGGGGGTGTCGGACCGACCCACCAGGGCCAGCGCCGCGGGTGTGAGCGCTCGTTCGCCGCGAGTGATGCGCCACAGTGCCTGGTGGAGGTCGTACTCCGTGTCGAGCCGCGCCACCACGCCCGATGCGCCGAGCGCGAACAGGTCCAGCGGGTCGCTCGGTTCGTCGGGTGGGAGCACGGCGATCACGGAGCGCCCGCTGCCGGCGGCGGCTCGCACGGCGTCGCCGAACTCGAGGTCGGTGCAGCGACCGACGACGACGACGCCGGCGTTGAGGCGATCGGCGTCGTCGAGCACGGGCAGGAGGTTGGCGCCGTCGGCCACGACCCGGATGGCGGTGTCCGCGAGGACGGCGCGCAGGCCGAGGCGCAGCAGTGCCCACTCCTCGGCGACGACGGCTCGGGCCGTGCGGTTCGTTTGCGTTGCCCGATCCGTTCCGCGCTCCACGACACGACAGGCATCGACCGGTCAGCGGGTCGGCTTGAGGGCGAAATGGGGGAGGACGGGGGAGGGCTCCGACGGCCGATCACCCATCCGGGGGATGGAGTGCCCCCGACCGGGGGCCGACCGGTTTGGCATGCGCACCGGAGACCAGGTCGCGCCCGGGTCGGTCGACGACCTCGTGGCAGCTCATGTCAATCTCGTCCGCGCCATCGTCGGCGACGTGGCGGCTCGCGTGCCTCGGCACGTGAATCGGGACGACCTGTACTCCGCCGGGCTCTCCGGGCTCGTGCAGGCCGCCCAGACGTGGCGAAGCGACCGAGGTGTTCCCTTCGACCGCTTCGCCCGGGTCCGCATCCGCGGTGCCATCGTCGACGAACTGCGCTCGCTCGATTTCCTGTCCCGGACGACCCGTACGAACGCCCGCCGCGTCGAGGCGGCCGACGAGCGTCTGCGGGCGCGGCTCGGCCGAGACGCGTCCGACGACGAGGTCGCCGCGGAGCTCGGCTGCGGGCGTGAGGTCGTGGCGCAACTCCGTGCCGACATGTCGCGCGCCAGCATGGTCCGCTTCGACGCCGACCCGTCCGGGCCGGTCCAGCCGCCGGCGGATCCGTCCGACGGACCGGACGCGTTGCTGCTCGACCAGGAACTGCGTGGGTATCTGCACGACGCCGTGCTGTCGTTGCCGGAGCGTCTGCGTCACGTGGTGGTCGAGTACTTCTTCGAGAACCGCGAGATGCAGAGCATCGCGGTGGATCTCGGCGTGTCGCTGTCCCGGGTGTCGCAGCTCTGTGCCGAGGCGCTCGACCTGCTGCGCGAGGGCCTCGACGCACAACTGAGCCCGCCACCGGCGCCGGTCGAGCTCCCCCGGGGTCGTGCGGCGCGACGGCGGGCCGCCTACGTGGCGGCGGTCTCCGAGGCGTCGACCCACCGGACCCGGCTCAACGCCGACCCCGAGCAGTTCGCCGAGCGCTTGGCCCGTCAGCGCAGCGCCTGACCCCGTCGCTCCCCCCGAAATCGCTCCCGAGGCCCCGCTCGTCGGGGCCTCGGTCGCGTGCGGTCCCCGCTCGTCGGGGCCTCGGTCGCGTGCGGTCCCCGCTCGTCGGGGCCTCGGTCGCGTGCGGTCCCCGCTCGTCGGGGCCTCGGTCGCGCGGTGACGGCCGTCGCGAATCGACCGGCGGATCCGTGACCATGAGGAAACCTGGAAGGAGCGTTGGGTCCTCCTTGCTGGAACGGGTGTCTCGGATGCCCGATTGGCGCCGTAGCTGTCGCAGGAGGCGACGGCGACCGGCCCACGGACGGACCGGGATCATCACGGAGGAGACGCAGTGGCTCTTCGGATCAACACCAACGTTGCGGCACTGAACGCGTACCGCAACCTCAACGCCACCGACTCGATGATGTCGAAGTCGTTGGAGAAGCTGTCGTCGGGGTTCCGGATCAACCGGGCGGCCGACGACGCGGCGGGCCTGGCCATCTCGGAAGGCCTGCGCAGCCAGATCAACGGGTTGAAGGTGTCG
>JBILVB010000035.1:0-26805 GCA_044370695.1 Acidimicrobiales bacterium
GCGCATCTCGATCCTGCTCGCCGTCCCCGTCATCTGGGACATGCTGACCCGCGTGCCCGGCTTCGCGGACGCCGACCTGTCGTCGCTGCGGTTGTGCGCGTCCGGCGGGGCGCCGGTGCCCGAGGTCCTACTGCGGACGCTGCAGGCCGCAGGGATCGCCATGTCGCAGGGGTACGGCCTGACCGAGGGCACCGGGATGTCGTGCTCGCTGCCGGCGTCCGAGGCACTCGAGCGCATCGGATCGGCCGGGCGCCACTTCATGTTCAACCGCCTCGTCGTCGTGCGCGACGACGGCTCACCGGCGCCGGCCGGCGAGGTGGGCGAGCTGCTGATCAAGGGGCCCGACGTGATGCTCGGGTACTGGCGCGACCCCGACGCCACGGCGCTCGCGATCCGTGACGGCTGGCTGCACACCGGCGACCTCGCCACGATGGACGCGGCCGGCTACGTGCGGATCGTCGACCGGGCCAAGGACATGCTGATCTCCGGTGGTCTGAACGTGTATCCCGCCGAGGTCGAGCGCGTCGTGGCCGCCGTGCCCGGCGTGGCCGAGGTGGCGGTGATCGGCGTGCCCGACGAACGCTGGGGCGAGGCGCCGTGCGCCATCGTGCGCCGGGCTCCGGGCTCGACGGTCGACGACACCGCAGTGCTCGCGGCCTGCCGCGTCGAGCTCGCGGACTACAAGGTGCCCCGGGTCGTCGTGTGGCGCGACGACGAGCTCCCCCGAGGGATGTCGGGCAAGGTGTTGAAGCGCGAGCTCGCCGTCGAGTACGCCGGGGTCCGCGCGACACGCTGATCGAGGGGTATCACCATGGCCTGGGAATTCGAGACGGATCCGGAGTTCCAGTCGGAGCTCGACTGGATCGAGCAGTTCCTCGCCGACGAGGTCGCACCGCTCGACCACGTCGTGCACAGCGGTTACGACCTGGCCGACCCGGTCCGCCAGAAGCTGATCCCGCCGTTGCAGGCCAAGGTCCGCGAGCGCGGGCTGTGGGCGTGTCACCTCGGGCCCGACCTCGGCGGCAAAGGCTACGGCCAGGTCAAGTTGGCCCTGATGAACGAGATGCTCGGTCAGACGCGCCACGGGCCGATCGTGTTCGGCTGCCAGGCACCCGATTCGGGGAACGCCGAGATCCTGGCCCACTTCGGCACCCCCGAGCAGAAGGAGCGCTACCTGCGACCCCTGCTCGACAACGAGATCGTCTCGTGCTTCTCGATGACCGAGCCCCAGGGCGGCGCGGATCCCAAGGTGTTCAACACCCGCGCCGTGCTCGACGGCGACGAGTGGGTCATCGACGGCGAGAAGTGGTTCTCGTCCAACGCGAAGTACGCCTCGTTCCTCATCGTGATGGCCGTGACGGACCCCGACAACCCGCCGTACCAGCGGATGTCGATGTTCCTGGTCCCCACCGACACCCCCGGGGTCGAGATCGTCCGCAACGTCGGCCTCGGCTACCAGCCGGCCGGCGAGGGCAGCCATGCCTACGTCCGCTACACCGGCGTGCGCGTCCCGGTCGACGCGATGCTCGGCCCGCGCGGCGGAGCCTTCGTCGTCGCCCAGACCCGCCTCGGCGGCGGGCGCATCCACCACGCGATGCGCACCGTCGGCCAGGTCCGCAAAGCGTTCGAGGCCATGTGCGAGCGGGCCGTCTCGCGCGCCACGCAGGGCGAGATGCTCGGCCGCAAGCAGCTCATGCAGCAGATGATCGCCGACTCCTGGATCGACATCGAGACCTTCCGGCTCCTCGTCATGCAGACGGCGTGGAAGATCGACAAGTACAAGGACTACAAGCGGGTCCGCAAGGACATCTCAGCGGTCAAGGCCCTCATGCCACGGGTGTTCCACGACGTGGCCTCCCGGGCGCTGCAGATGCACGGCTCGCTCGGGGTGAGCCACGAGATGCCGTTCGCGTCGATGGTCATCGAGAGCTTCCACATGGGTCTCGCCGACGGCCCCACCGAGGTCCACAAGGTCACACTCGCCCGGCTGATCCTGTCCGAGACCACCCCGACGTCGGGCATGTTCCCCACCACCCACCTGCCCGCGCTCGCCGCCGCCGCCCGGGAGCGTTTCGCCGACGCCCTCGAACTCGGCCTCCACGACGAGGTCTGAGCCCGACCATGGCCGACCTGCCCGCTGCGGACACCGCCCCGGTACGGGCCGGGGAAGACCTCGATTGGGCTGCCCTCGAGGCGCACCTGCGAGCCAACGTCGAGGAGTTGGCCGGCACCCCGCCGATGGAGGTCGCCCAGTTCCCGGGCGGGTCGGCCAACCTCACGTACTGCGTGCGGTTCGGCCCGCTGGAGCTGGTGGTGCGCCGACCTCCGTTCGGGATCGTCGCCCCGGGCGCCCACGACATGCGCCGCGAGCACAAGGTGCTCTCCCGCCTGTGGCGATTCACCCACCTCGCCCCTCGGGCCTATCTGTTCTGTGACGAACACTCGGTGATCGGCAGCGACTTCGTCGTGATGGAGCGCCGGGTCGGCGAGGTGATCCGCGGCGAGATCCCCGCCTCGATGGCCCATCACGATCGGGTCGGCGAGCGGATCTCGCTCGCGCTCGTCGATGCCATCGCCGAACTGCACGCCCTCGACCCGGCGGCATGCGGGCTCGGCGACCTCGGCAAACCGGACGGCTTCGTCGCGCGGCAGGTGTCCGGTTGGGCCAAGCGGTGGGATCTCGTACGCGATCCCCGCTACCCGCAGATGGACGACCTGCACCGGCGCCTCGAGACCGCGCTGCCCGCCAGCCCACGCGTGTCGTTCGTGCACAACGACCTGAAGCTCGACAACTGCCAGTTCGACCCGTCCGACCCGGACCGCGTCGGCAGCTTCTTCGACTGGGACATGACCACGATCGGCGATCCGCTGATCGATCTCGGCACGCTGCTCAACTACTGGCCCGACCCGTCGGACCCGCCCGCGGTCCGCCGAGCGAGCCACGAAGGCATGCTCACCATGGGCCTGCCCCCGCGGGCGGCCATCGCCGGCCGCTACGCCGAGCGCACCGGCGTCGACCTGGCCTCGATCGGCTGGTACGAGGCGTTCGCCCAGTGGAAGACCGCAGTCGTCGTCCAGCAACTGCACATGCGCTGGGTGCGCGGCGAGTCGACCGATCCCCGGATGGCCACGATCGCGGATTCGATCCCGCTGCTGATCGACGGGGCCGAACGCGCACTCACCGGGCTGGGCTGAGCGGATCAGGCCACGGCGAACGTGCCGCGCATGCCGCGCGCGACATGGTCGGCCACGTCGCACACCCACTTCGCCGTGCCCGACGATCGCATCCGGACCGTGAACGTGCCGGTGCCGCCGGGCTGCACGATCTCGAGGCGGCCGAGGCGCGTGCCGTCGGCGGTCAACAGCTCGAGGTTGTGCGGCTGCGCGCCGTCGTTGGCCATCGTGAAGGTGATCCGTTCGCCCTTCACCGCGCTGAAGCCGCGAAGTTCGGGCACGTCGTAGTCGACCGCCGTCAGCCGGACGGTGCGCACCGCCGTGGGGTCGTCGTCCCCGCAGGCCGCCACGGCGGCGAGGACGAGCGGCAAGGCGACGAGCAGCGGGCGCACGGCGGCCGAGGGTACCGACGACGGCCGCACGAGCCGGGTCACACCAGCTTCTGGGACCACACGAGCCCGGCCACCGCGGCCAGGCTGGCCAGCAGCAGGCCGAACCCGGTCCACCACGCCGTGTGCTCGGTCGTCTCCACCTCGAACCCGACCGAGCGCCCGATCGTGTCGTAGACCGTGGCGAGCTGGTCGGCGGTCTCGGCCGTGAAGGTCTGGCCACCCGTCTCGGTCGCGATCTGCGCCATCGTGTCGGGATCGGCGGGCACGGCGACCCGGCGGCCCTGCGCGACGACGAACCCGTCGGCGGTCCCGAACGCGATCGTCGTGACGGGCACCGCAGCGGTCCGGGCCTCGCCGATCGCGGCGTCGAGGGTTTCGCGGGGATCCTCCCCGGCCCGACCGACGGTCGGTTCGCCGTCGCTCATCAACACGATGGCCGCCGAGTTGCCCTTCCGGTCGGGGGCGGCGATACGGATCGCTTCCAGGGTGAGCAGCATCGCCTCGCCGGTCGCCGTGCCCGGGCCGAGCTGCATCCGGTCGATGCTGCGCACCACGGCGTCGCGATCGTCCGTGGGGGACATCAGCACCCGGGCCGACCGGTCGAACGACACGACCCCCATCCGCACGCCCCGCGGCAGTTCGGCGACGAAGGCCTTCGCCGCGGCCTGGGCGGCGGCGAGGCGGTTGGGGGTGACGTCCTCGGCGCCCATCGACGCCGAGGTGTCGAGCACCAGCATGATCGTCCCCTGGTCCTTGGCCACGCGCTCCTCCGAGTACGGGCGGGCGAACCCGACCACCAGGCCGGCCAGGCCAACGACGAGCGCCGCCGGGCCGAGGTGGCGCTGCCAGCCCGCCGCGCGCGGCGCCACGGATGCGAGCAGGTCGACGCTCGTGAACCGCACGGCGATCCGACGCCGCCGGCGCTGCACGAGCGGGTACGCGACCGCCAGCGCGACCGGGACGGCCAGCAACGCCAGGCGCCAGGGTTCGAGGAAGCTCACGGCACCCGTGCCAACACGCGGTCGTGGGCGAGGTCCCGGCCCACGAAACGGGCCAGGGCGACCAGCCAGTCCTCCTCGGTCGACACGACGAGGTGGCCGGCACCGGCCAGGCGCACCCGACGGGCGATGTCGGCGTGGCGGTCGGCCGCAGCGGCGGCATACCGGTCTCGCAGCGCTCGTGAGCCGGTGTTCACCTCGATCGTCCGACCGGATTCGGGGTCGACCAGCGCCAGCAGGCCGACGTCGGGCAGGGCGAACTCGCGGGGATCGACCACCTGGACGGCGACCACCGTGTGGCGCAACCCCAACCGCCGCAACGGCAACGCCCACTCCGACGGATCGAGGAAATCGCTCACGACCACGATCTGGCCCCGGCGACGCTGGACCCGTTCGAGCTGCGTGAGCGCGCCGGTGAGATCGGCCCCTGCCCCCGGCGCGCCGGCCTGGCGGCCGAGGTCGTGGAGGCGGGCCAACGAGGCCAGCAGGGCAGCCCGGCCACTGCGAGGCTCGAGGCGCACGAGGCCCGACGCTCCCGGCACCAGCAGTCCGATCCGGTTCCCGCCACGCGCTGCGAGGAACCCGTAGGCCGCAACGACCGCGAGCACCACCTCGCGCTTCTCTCGCACCGTCGTACCGAAATCGAGGCTGGCGGAGCGGTCGGCCACGATCCACGTCTCGAGCTCGCGGTCGGCGTCGGTGGAGCGAACCTGCACCTCGGCGCTGCGAGCCGTGAGGTTCCAGTCGATGCGACGGGCATCGTCGCCGGGCGTGTAGCGCCGCGGCGCAGCCCGCTCGCTGCCGGGGCCCGAGCGCGCGCTGCGGTGTTCGCCGGCGAGCACCCCGTCGAGCAGGCGGCTCACGCGCAGTTCCAGCCGGCGCAGCTCCGCCGCACGCGCCGCCACCTCGGACACGCCGGCCGACGGGACGGTGCGCTCCCGTCGTGTCCGCGGGCTCATGCGGACAACCCGTGCGCCGGCGGCGGCGGGACGGCGTGCACCATGTCCTGCGAGGCCGACACCCGTGGTGCGATCACGCTCGACAGCACGTGACGCACGACGTCGTCGACCTTGACGCCCTCGGCCAGCGCGTCGTACGAGAGCAGCAGACGGTGGCGCAACACCTCGGGGGCCACGTCGTAGACGTCCTGAGGGAGCAGGTAGCGCCGGCCCCGCAGGAGCGCCAACGCCCGGCCGGCGGCGAGCAGCCCGAGCGTCGCTCGCGGGCTGCCGCCGAGCGCGACGTGGCGAGCCAGATCGGGCAGCCCCCACTGGGCCGGATCACGGGTGGTCATCACCACGCGCACGGCGTAGTCGGCGACTGCGTGGTGCACGAACACGTCGTCGGCGGCGGACTGCAGCGCCACCAGCTGTTCGGGGGTGAGCACCCGCTCGGCGGTCGGGGGCCGCACGCCCATCCGACGGGCGATCTCGGTCTCCTCGGCGTAGGACGGTTGGGGCACGACCACCTGCATCAGGAACCGGTCGCGCTGGGCTTCGGGCAACGCGTACACCCCCTCGGACTCGATGGGGTTCTGCGTGGCGAGCACCAGGAACGGATCGGGGAGGCGCCGGGTGACCCCACCGATCGACACCTGGCGTTCGGCCATCACCTCCAGCAGGGCCGACTGCACCTTGGCCGGCGCCCGGTTCACCTCGTCGGCGAGCACGACGTTGGCGAACACCGGACCCCACTCGATGTCGAACGACTCGCGAGACGGCCGCCAGATTCGAGTGCCGACGATGTCGGCCGGCACGAGGTCGGGCGTGAACTGCAGGCGGGCGAAGCTGCCGCCGACGACGGTGGCCAGCGTCGACACCGTGAGGGTCTTGGCGAGGCCCGGGACCCCTTCGAGCAGGCAGTGACCGCGAGCGAGCAGGCAGACCATCGCCCGCTCGACCATCCGGTCCTGCCCGACGATCACCCGCTTCACCTGGAACAGCGCGTCTTCGAGCAACGACACGTCGGTGGGACCGGATGGGGTGGTCCGGGTCTCGGGATCCATGACGCTCCTCGCAGGGCCAGGCGGCCCCGACGCAACGACGCTACGGCCCCGACGGTTCCCCGCGACCGCGGCCGGTCCGCCCGCGACGGCCTTCGACCGGGTTCAGGCCGGACGGAACCGCACGACGGCCTCGCCGTCGCCGGCCGGGTCGAACACCGCGACCACCGGCATGCCGCAGCGCACCTCGCCGGGGTCGATTCCGACGATGTTGGTGAGGATGCGGGGACCCTCCTCGAGTTCGACGTAGGCGAGGACGTACGGCCCGACCTTCGCGTAGGGCCCGACACCCTTGCGCACCGTGGTGTGCGTGTAGACGACCGCCCGGCCCGACGCCTCGAACCAGGTCACGTCGCGCCCACCGCAGAACGGGCAGAACCGCCTCGGGTACCAGATCGTCTCGCCGCAGGCGTCGCAGCGCGGCAGCACGAGGCGGCCCTGACCGGCCGCCTCCCAGTAGGGCGCCGTCTCGTGGGTACGCCGGGCCGGCCGTGTCGGCAGGCCCGTCGGGGTGCGGTCCGTGCTCACGCGTGCCTCCCGAGGATCAACGTCGCCGAACCGATCCGGGTCGACAGCGACCCGCCGGTGCCGTGGGCCAGCGCCAGCTCGCAGTCGGGCACCTGCACCGCAGGGTGCGCCTCGCCGCGCAGTTGGCGCACCGCTTCGATCACCTTGGTGATCCCACCGCGGTTGCCGGGATGGTTGTTGCACAGGCCGCCGCCGTCGGTGTTGAACGGCAACCGGCCGAACGGCGCCACCAACGCCCCGTCGGAGACGAACCGGCCGCCCTCGCCCTTGGCGCAGAAGCCCAGGTCTTCCAAGGTGAGCAGCACCGTGATGGTGAAGCTGTCGTAGATCGAGACGTAGTCGATGTCGGCCGGGGCGACCCCAGCCTCCTCGAACGCCTTCGCCCCGGACCACACGGCGCCGGTGAAGGTGAGATCGGGCCGGCCGTTGGTGGTGTGCTTGATCGCCTCACCGGCACCGAGCACCGCCACCGGCGGGCGCGACAGCGTGCGGGCCACCTCCGGGCTCACCACCACGAGCGCACCCCCGCCGTCGGTGATCACGCAACAATCGAGCCGGTGCAGCGGGTCGGCCACCAGCGGGGAGGCCAGCACCTCCTCGACGGTGACCACGTCACGCAGGAACGCGTTCGGGTTGTGCTGGGCGTGGATCGAGGCCGCCACCTTGATCTCGGCCAACTGGGCGCTCGTGGTGCCGAACTCGAACATGTGGCGGGTGGCGGCCAGCGCATAGTTCGCGGGCACGCTCGGACCCCACAGGTTCTCGAACTCGGCCTCCGGGGCCTCGTCGAAGCGACCGCTCCCACCGGGCGGCGCACCGCCGCTGCGCGGGTTGCCGGCGAGGGTGATCAGCGCCACGTGGCAGTGCCCGGCGGCGATGGCCTGGGCGGCGTGCGACACGTGGATCAGGTAGCTGGAGCCGCCCGTCTCGGTCGAGTCGATGTGCCGGCATCGCAGGCCGAGGTAGTCGGCCATCGACAGCCCGCCGAACCCGGGGGCGTCGCCGGCGCAGTAGTAGGCGTCGACGTCGGCGAACGTGAGGCCGGCATCGGCGAGCGCACCGATCGCGACCTCGGCGTGGATCTCGGCCAGCGTCCGGTCGGGGATCACCCGCCTCGGGTGCTCGTACGCGCCGGCGATGAAGGCCTTCCCCCGGATGGTCACGGGCGCCGACCCTATCCCGGCTCGCGCAGCTGCCCCTTGGTGACCTTCCCCATCGCGTTGCGCGGCAGGGAGTCCACGACGTGGACCCGGCGGGGGCGCTTGTGCACCGAGAGCCGCTCGGCGACGAATGCGGACAGGTCGACCCCGGCGAGCCCGTCGCCGACCACGAACGCCACGATCCGCTGGCCGAGTTCGTCGTCGGGTACGCCGATCACGGCCGCTTCCTGCACCCCGGGATGGGCGAGCAGCACCGATTCGACCTCGCCGGCACCGACCTTGAACCCACCCGTCTTGATCACGTCGACCGACTGGCGGCCCACGATGCGGTGGAACCCGTCGACGCCGATGGTGGCGGCGTCACCGGTGCGGAACCAGCCGTCGGCCGTCCACGACGCCGCGGTCGCGTCGGGTCGCCCCAGGTAGCCGTCGAACAGCAGGGGGCCGCGCACCTGCAGTTCGCCGATGGCCGTGCCGTCGTGGGGCAGCACCGCGCCGTCGTCGCCGGCGATCCGGGTCGACACCCCGGCGACCGGCAACCCGACGTGACCGGGGCGGCGTTCCCCGTCGTGGCGAGCGCTCAAGGTGACGAGCGTCTCGGTCATGCCGTAGCGCTCGAGGGGGCGGTGTCCGGTCAGGGCTTCGATCCGCTCGAAGGCCGGCACGGGCAGCGCGGCGCTACCCGACACCAGCAGTCGGGCAGGGGTCAGCGCGGCTGCGGCCGCAGGCTGCTCGCAGATCCGGTGCCACACGGTCGGCACTCCGAAGTAGATCGAACCCGGCGACGCGGCATACGCCTCCGGTGTCGGGCGACCGGTGTGTACCAGGCGCGAACCCACGCGCAACGGCCCGAGCACCCCGAGCACGAGGCCGTGCACGTGGAACAGCGGCAGGCCGTGCACGAGCGTGTCGGCCGGTGTCCACGCCCAGGCGTCGGCCAGCGCGTCGAGCCCGGCAGCCAGCGCCCGGCGCGCCAACACGGCCCCCTTGGGCGGGCCGGTGGTCCCGGAGGTGTAGATGATCAGCGCCGCCGAATCGGCCGGCGGTTCGCGAAACGACGGGGCCGGCCCGGACCGGCGCACGGGCAGGTCGCGGCCGAGTTGCACCGTGGCGCCGGAGTCGGCGAGCAGGTGCTCGCGTTCGACCGGCCCGGCGTCGGGCGGGATGGGCACGATCGGCACGCCGGCGACGAGCGCGGCCGCCACGGCGATCACCGTGTCGAGCACCGGGAGGGCCTCGACGGCGACGACGCCGGCGCCCGGGAGCTCCGCCGCGGTCGCCGCTGCGGCCGCGGCCAGTTCGGACCAGTGCATCGTCTCGCCGGCGACGGTGAGGGTTCCCTCCCCGGCGACGCCGGTCAGGGTGGGCAGCAGCGGGGAAACCACGAGCCGAACGTACCGGGGTGAGGGCCGGCAAGCAGCGGGGTCGATCCGGCCTACCATCGCTCGCGGGGGTTCCGTCCAAGGGGGGCATCGTGCTTTCGCACTACCGGGTGTTGGATCTGACCGAGGGGAGCGTGCAACTCGGCGGGGCGATCCTCGCCGCACTGGGCGCCGAGGTGATCGCCGTCGAACCACCGGGCGGCACGTCGACCCGCCACGACGGGCCGTTCGCCGGCGGCACGTCCGACCCGGATCGGAGCCTGGCCCACTGGGCCTGGAACCGGGGCAAGCGATCCGTGGTGCTCGACCTCGCCGGCTCCGCCGACGACCGCGCCTGGTTCCTCGACGAACTGGTCGCCGGCGCCGACGCCGTCCTCGAGTCCTGGGTCCCCGGTACTCTCGACGCCCTCGGTCTCGGCTTCGAGGCGTTGCGCTCGGTCAACCCGTCGATCGTGCTCACGAGCGTCACGGCGTTCGGGCAGGACGGCCCCAAGTCCTCCTGGGCGGCGACCGACCTGACGGTCTGGGCGGCCGCCGGACCGCTCGCGCTCACCGGCGACGACGACCGCGCCCCGGTGCAGGTCGGTGTGCCGCAAGCCTTCGTCCACGCCGGCGCCGAGGCCGCCGCAGCCACCATGTGCGCCCTCTACGAACGAGGGGCCTCCGGGCACGGCCAGCACGTCGACGTATCCGCCCAGCAGGCCGCCGCTCAGGCCACCCAGTGCATGATCCTGGCCACCCACAACGGGGCGACCGCGGTGAAGCGCTCGGCCGGTTCGGTGAAGCTGGGACCGTTGCGCCTGCAACTGCTGTGGCCGTGCGCGGACGGCCACGTGTCGATCACGTTCCTGTTCGGCACCGCCATCGGCCCGGCGACGGCCCGGCTGATGCACTGGGTGTGGGAGGAGGGCCACTGCGACGAGGCGACCCGGGACAAGGATTGGGTGGGCTACGGCGAGCTGCTGTTCACCGGCGCCGAGCCCGTCTCGGAGTTCGAGCGGGTGAAGGAGGTCGTCGGCGCCTTCTGCGCCACCAAGACCAAGGCCGAGCTCCTCGCCGGTGCGCTCGACCGGCGGCTGCTGATCGCACCCGTCGCCTCGATGGCCGACGTCGCCGGCTCGCCGCAGCTCGCCGAGCGCGACTACTGGCTCGACCACGACGGGATCCGCTGGCCGGGGCGCTTCGTGCGCTGCTCGGGCACCCCGCTCGACCACCCGGGCCTGCCGCCCGCCCTCGGCGCAGACACCGCAGCCGTGCGCGCCGAGCCCCGCCGGCGCCCGAGCGCACCGGCACCCGTGCAACCAGCGCCGACCACCCGGCCCTTCGACGGGCTCAAGGTGCTCGACTTCACGTGGGTCATGGCCGGGCCGGCCATGACCCGCGTGCTCGCCGACCTGGGCGCCACCGTCGTGCGCATCGAGTCGAGCCACCGCGTGGAGACGGCCCGCACGCTGCAGCCGTTCAAGAACGACGTCTCCGGGCTCGAGAACTCCTCGCTGTTCGCGTCGATGAACGCCGGCAAGCTCGGCATCACCGTCGATCCGTCGATGCCGGAGGGCAAGGCGATCATCGAGGACCTCGTGCGCTGGGCCGACGTCGTCACCGAGAGCTTCTCGCCGCGCGCGATGAAGGGCTGGGGGCTCGACTACGAACACCTGCGGGCGCTCAACCCGGGCCTCGTGATGCTCTCGAGCTGCCTGTTCGGCCAGAGCGGACCGTTGGCGGAGTTCGCCGGATACGGGACGATGGCGGCGGCACTGTCGGGCTTCTTCGGCATCACCGGTTGGCCCGACCGTGCACCGTGCGGGCCGTTCGGTGCGTATTCGGACTACATCTCGCCCCGGTTCTCGACCGCAGCGCTCGTCGCCGCCCTCGACCACCGGCGCCGCACCGGGCGAGGTCAGTACATCGACTTCGCGCAGGCCGAGGCGGCGATCCACGCCTTGGCACCCGCGCTGCTCCAGTGGACGGCGCTCGGCACGCTGCCGCCCCGGCGGGGCAACGACGATCCGCAGTCCCACCCGCACGGGGTGTACCCGGCTGCGGGCGAGGACCGCTGGGTCGCGATCGCCTGTACCGACGACGCCCAGCGGGCCGCGCTCGCGGCGCTCACCGGCGGGCTCGACGACGCCACGATCGCCGCCTGGACCGCTGGCCAGGAGCCCGACGAGGCCACCATCGCCCTCCAGGCCCAGGGCATCCCGGCCCACACGGTCCAGAACAGCCCCGAGTCGGTGACCGACGCGCAGTTCGCCCACCGCGGGCACTTCCGCACGCTGCCGCACCCGGCCCTCGGGGAGATCACCGTCGAGGGTCCTCGGGCGCGCCTGTCGCGCACCCCTGGCGAGGTCGCCTGGCCCGGCCCGACCATGGGGCAGCACACGATGGACGTCCTCACCGACCTCCTCGGCTACGACGACGAGCGCATCACCGAGGTGCTGATCAGCGGCGCCACCGAATAGCGCCTCAACCGAGCCGCCGATGGGTCGATGAGGCCGGGGCCCGACCGGAGGTGACGCGGCATGCGGCTCATCAGCGCAACAGAGGAACGGAACCTGATGGAGCGGCTCGCACGAGCCGAGTCCCTCGCGGCAGCGCTCGGCGCGGTGCCGTCCAACATCGTCGTCGTCGACCACCAGGACACCGTCATCTACGTCAACCCCAGCGCTGAGACGGCGCTGGCCTCGAGCGGCCCGCACCTGGCCCGGCTGTTCGGGGTCGGCGCCGGGAGTCTCGTGGGCCAGACGGTGCACGGACTCGTCCCGCCGGCGCCGTCGACGGGCGCCGTCGAGGTACCGGTCGGCTCGATCGTGCTGCGGGGGCGGACCTCCGTCGTCGGGGGGACCGAAGGGTTCCGGGGCCGGCTGTTCCTGTTCCGGGCCGTGTCGGAGGAGGACGTCGAGATGGAGGGCACCCGGGTGTCGCTGGCCCAACATGCCGCCGACCTCGCCCGGGCCGCGACCACCGTCTCCGACGCCGTCCGCCAGGCCCGTGACGCCGCCGACGAACTCGTCGACGACGCTGCGGAGATCGGCCGGATCCAGCAGGACCTCGCCACACGCATGGCCGAAGGCTCGGGCAAGCTCGAGCGCATCCTGGCTACCGTGCCACGGGCGGTGGAAGTGGCGGGTGGGTTCGACACGAACGTGACTCGCGTCGGGATGATGGCCGAGGCGATCGGTCGGATCGCGACCCAGACCAACCTGTTGGCGCTCAACGCTTCCATCGAAGCCGCCCGCGCCGGCGCGAGCGGCTCCGGCTTCGGTGTCGTCGCCGGCGAGGTCCGAGCGCTCGCCGCCGAGGCTGCGTCGGTCGCCGAGCACATCGGCGCCGAGGTGCGCCGTCTCACCCAGCAGGCGGCCCGGCTCGGTGGGTTCGTCGAGGAATTCCGCGACGCCGTGCAGGGGTACCGCAGCGCGCACGACGACATGGTCGATCAGGTCCGCGACGACGCCCGCCGTATGGCCGAACTCCCGGAGCGCATCGCCGCCACCTCCGACGTGTTGCAGGGCGCCGTCGATCCCGTCGAACGAGCGGTGACGCTGTCCGGCGAGGTCGAGGTGCACGCCGCCGTGCTCGCCGCGGTCCTCAATGCCGGCGGCGGCAGCGGCGCCCGGGCCGCCAACAACTGATGGCGCTCAGATCGCTGCGCCCACCCGTTCGCCGTCGATGACTGCGGCGTGCGCCCGGCGCGGCGCCACGCAGTCGCCGACCCGCCGGACGTCGACCCCTGCGGACTTGAGGTCCTGGTAGAGCCACTCGACGGGTGAGGCGGGGACCGCGAGCACGATCCAATCCGGCGTGCGCTGGTGCATCACGCCGGTCGGATGGTGGAGCAGCTGCAGGGTGCGGCCCTCGAGGCCCATCGGCACGAGATCGGTCGATTGCACGATCCCCTTCGCCGAGGCTCGCATCCACCACGTCTCGAGATCGAGCGTCACCCCGAGGTCCTGGCCGACGACCATGCCGTTGGTGACGATCTCGACCCGGCACCCGCGATCGGCGAGCAGTTCCGCCACCGACGTGGCGTGGTGGAACCCGAGTTCGTCGACGACGAGCACGTCGCCGGTCGGATCGATCGCACCCGAGGCCACGTCACGCACGTCGCAGACGTTCGCGGCCTCGGCCGGCACCCACCACGGACGGGCGGGTTCGGCCCCGGTCGCCACGACGACGACGTCCGGCCGCCGCTCGGCGACCAACCCCGGCCACACCGCCTCACCGCAGCGGATCTCCACCCCGAGACGGCGGCACTCGGCGAGCTGGTTGCGCACGAGGTCGCCGAACTCCGCCCGGGACGGCACGGCCGCCGCCACCCGCACCTGGCCGCCGGGCTCGGCGTCGCGCTCGTGGACGGTGACCCGATGGCCGTTGCGGGCCGCGGCGATCGCCGCCTGAAGGCCGGCCGGGCCGGCGCCTACCACCATGACCCGCTTCGGCGCGGCCGTGAGCCGCACCGATCCGACACCGGCGGCTTCGCGACCGGTGCCGGGGTTCTCGATGCACCCGAGCCAGCGGTTCAGGCCCATCCGGCCGACACACTCCTGGTTGCAGGACAGGCACAACCGGATCTCGTCGGTCGCACCGGCCCGGGCCTTGGCCGCGAACTCCGGATCCGCGATCTGGCCCCGCACGACGCCGATGAGATCGCAGTGACCCTCGGCGAGTGCCCGCTCGGCCTGCAACGGGTCCTTGAACCGCCCGACCCCGACGACGGGCAGCTCGACCGCCTTGCGGATCGCGGACGGGATGAACAGCGCGTAGCCCGGCGGGATGTGCATCGAGGCCTCGATCATGTAGAGGCTCGCCGTCGCCACCCCGATCGAGGTGTTGACGTAGTCGACCTGACCGGTCGCCTCGACGATGCGGGCGACCTCCACGGCCTCGTCGATGGTGGTGCCGCCCTCGATCAGCTCGTCGCCACAGATCCGCACCCCGAGCGCCAGGCCCGGCCCGATCACTCGCCGGACCGCAGCGACGATCTCGACCAGCAGGCGAGCCCGGTGGACGAGCGGCCCGCCGTAGGCGTCGGTGCGCCGGTTCGTGGCCGGCGACAGGAAGCCCCGCACGATCGAGGAGTGGGAGCACTGCAGTTCGATGCCGTCGAACCCACCCTCGGCGCAGTGTTCGGCCACGGTGGCGTAGCCGGCGACGATCTCGTCGATCTCGGCGGCGTCGACCGCCTTGGGCACCTCACGGAACAGCGGGTCGGCCACCGGCGAGGGCGCCCACACCGGCCGGCGGGTGTACATCGAGGACGCCTGCCCGCCGTTGTGATTGATCTGGGCGAAGATCGGCACCCGGTGCCGATGCACGGCATCGGTGATGCGCCGGTACCCCGGGATCACGTCGCGGTGGAACCCGTGGATCAGCTTCTCGTACGGCCAGTCCGTCGGATGGGTCGAGTGCTCCTCGGTGATGACGAGGCCGGCGCCTCCGGCCGCACGGGCTGCGTAGTAGGCAGCGTGCTGCTCGGAGGGCCGGCCGTCGACGGCGTAGTTGGTGAGATGGGCGGAGAACACGATGCGGTTGCGGACCGTCACCGGTCCGATTCGCATCGGCGTCCACAAGAAGCGCTCGGCCATCGCCGGCCAGGCTAGGAGCCGGGGGTCCCTCCGGTCAGAGCCAGGCGGGCGTCACGCAGGATCGCCCACACCGCACGGAGGTCCTCGTGGTCCTCGGCGAGGGCCAGGGCGGCCTTGGCGTCGGCGATCAGCGCCTTGGCGTCGGCGACCTTGGCGGGGTCGGCGCCCTTCGCGGCCAGGGCATCGATCGCCACGAGCATCGTGTCGGCCGCCGCCGCCAGCTTGGCCTTGAGCTCGGCCAACTTCGCCGCTCGTTGTTGCTCGAGCGCCGTGCGGACCGGGTCCTTGCCGCCGTCGAGCACCGACTTCGGATCGGCACCGGAGGCCACCTTGTCGAGGGCGGCCTGCAGCGCCGCAGCGATCTGGGCCTTCACGTCGGCGGGCAGGTCGGACGCTGCGACCTTCTCCATCTGGGCCTTCAACACCTCCGCGGCCCGGGCGGCGGCGTCGGGGCGCTCCGGCTTCGCGTCACGCGCCTGCTCGAACGCTGCGGCGATCGCCTTGCCCAACGACTCGAGCTCGGCCTCACTGGGCCGCGTCCCCGTTGCCAGCGCTCCGAGCACGGCGTCGATCCGATCGAGCAGCGCCTTCTTTGCCGCCGCCTCGATCGGAGCAGCTGCCACGTTGGCCCGGGCGTCCTCGAGGCGGCGGCGCAGTTCCTCGGACCGCTTGGCAGCACCGTCGTCCGCCTTGCGGCCGAGCGCTTCGTGCACCTGCTCGAGGACCGACCGCACGGCACCCTCGGACGGTTTCTGGCCTGCGGCGATCGCTGCGGCGAGCGCGTCGATCTTGCCGAGGAGCGCCGTCTTGGCCGCTGCATCGAGCGTGGATTCGGTCACCTTGGTCCGAGCCGTTGCGAGCGCCGTCGCCGGGTCGACCGGCTTCGCAGCGCCGGCCCCGTCGCCCCCCGTTCCGGGCGCGAGCGCCTCGGCGACGGCCTTCAGCACGACACCGACCGAGGGTTCACCCGGGTCCTTGCCCGTCTCGATCCGGCCTCGCAACTCGGCGATGCGGGCCAGCAGGGCCGCCTTCTGCGCAGCGGGGAGCGACGAGCCCGCAACGCGCTTGGTCGCGGCTTCCAGGGCGGCGAGCGCCCGGTCCTTCGCGCCGGTGGACGGCGCGCTGGCGGACGGGGGCGGCACCGGGGGCACCGACGGGCCCGGGGGCGGCGGCACGGAGGGTCCGCCGCTGCCCGGAGGGACCGACGGCGGCGGGGGAACGGAGACCGATCCGTCCTCGGAGGCAGCCTTGATCTCGCCCTCGAGGGCCTGCAGCGTCCCGTCGCTCGGGAGATCGCCGGCAGCCGCTGCACTGCGCGCCGCAACGACCTTCGCTGCGAGGGCCTGACGCTTGGCGGCATTCGCGACCTTCTGGAGTCGACCCGCCATCGCGTCGAGGCGCTTGAGCACCTCGGCAGCGCGTCCCGGCTTGGTCGTCGGCACCCCGACCGACGGCTTGGTCGTGCCGGTCTCGCTGGCATGGGCCGGACCGATCACGCCGGCCGCACCGAGCCCGACGGCGGCCGAGAGCAAGGCGGCGGCGAGTGTGCGTTGCATGAGGATCGCCTTTCGTCAGCCGCCGGCCGCGGCCAGGGCGTCGTCGAGGGCAGCGAGCGTCTGCTCGGCTGCGCGGAGGTCGGCGTCGATGGCGTCGAGCGTGGCGTCGCCGGTCGGCGCTGCGGTCGTGGTCGGGGCCTTGGCCACCGGTCGCGCCGGCGGGCCGGACTGGACCGGGACGGTCGTGGCCCCCGGCGCCGCGGCGGTCGGTACGGGAGCGGCGGTCGCGCTCGGCGGGGTTCGGGTGGCGTCGCCGTCACCACCGCATCCGACGAGCGCGAGGAACGCCGCGATCGCAAGGCCGGCTCCGATGAGCGGTCGCCGTCGGGGATTGCGGATCATGCGGGGTCGATCGACCGTCTCGGGCCTCGGGCACACCAGGTCGACGACTTCCTGACGATCGCCGTACGCAATCGGCACGATCGATCGACCGGTGCGGACCGGTGCGTACCCGCAGCGGCCGTGGCTACGGTCGAGCGTCATGGACGACCGCGCTGCGATCCTCGATCTCCTCGGCCGCTACTGCCACACCCTCGACGGGGGTGACGTCGCAGGGGCGGTCGCGCTCTTCGCACCCGATGCCGTGCTGTGGCCGCTGTTCATGCAGGACGAACCCGAACGGGGCCACGAGGCCATCCTCGGCTGGTACACGCGCTACTGGGCCGGCGTCACGAGCGCCGTACGGTTCCTGCAGCACCACGTCCAGTCACCGATGGTCGACCTCGACGGCCCCGATCAGGCACGCGCCCGCTGCTACCTGACGGCGACGATGCTCCTCGCCGGCAGCGACGACGCCCGGTGCTCGCACGGCCGCTACGAGGACACCCTCGTGAAGCTCGACGGCGTCTGGCGCTTCGCCGAGCGCCGCATCGTCGTGCACTACGACGTCGGCGTCGGCGCCGCCCGGCTCGGCCGGCGTCCGAACGGCTGAGCCGCTCGGACGCCGGGTCGATCAGGCTCGGGCGTCGGCGAGCTTGCGCACCGCGACCGGGATCGCCGACAGCAGCGGCATCCCGGTGAGCGGGTCGTAGGCGCTGTCGACCGACGACAATCGTCCGGTGGTGTCGCCGTGGGCGTACGGATCGGGAGTGGTGCCCTCGACCGGCACCCCGCCCCAGGCGTGCGCCATCGACACCACCCCGCGCCGCAGACCGGCCTCGGCCTTCACCGGGGCCCGCACCGCACCCGAGGGTGACGCCACCTCGACGAGGTCACCGTCGACGAGCCCGAGCTCGACGAGATCGTCGGGGTGCATGTGGGCGTAGGAGGTGCCTTCCTTCGAGCGCAGCTCCTCCACCTCGCGACCCGAGGAGTTGAACACCGCCTTGAGCCGCCGCGACGACATCCGGAACCGGTGCACGGACGGGTCGAACCCGTCGAGCGCCGCGGGCCCGGCGACGGCGAGGCGAACCTCGTCGAGCTCGGCTGGGATCCCCTCGGGCGCGACGTCGAGCCGGGCCGAGCAGTCGGCGTCGGCGTCGACCACGGTCACCGGGCCGAGTTCGGGGTACTCGTGACCGCCCGGGTTGGCCCGCATCACGGCGAGCGGGATCCGGCTCTTCGGGTACGACAGCTCGAGCACGTCGTCGCTCGTCGCGCCCGGCTCGAGCGGCCCACCGGCCAGATTGATCCGCACGCCGAGCCGCTCGGCGATCCCGGCATAGACCTTCCACTCCGCGAGCACGTCACCCTCGGCCTGCAGGACCGGTGGCGTGTACATGAGGTACGGCTTTTCGAACCACCGGTCGATCGTGATCGGCACGTCGGGCCGCTCGAGGCACAGTTCCGAGGCGATGACGTACTCGGCGAGCTCCGCCGTGGCCGACACCTGGACGTCGATCGCGACGTGCAGATCGAGCGACCGCAGGGCCCGGACCGTGCGCTCCTGGTCGGGGAACGCCACCACCGGGTTCCCGCCACAGGAGAACAGCGCCCGGACCTGGCCCTCACCCGGGGTGAGGATCTCGTCGGGGAGCTGCGAGGTGAGCAATTCACCGCGGTAACCGCGCAGGCCGCGGACCCGATGCTCGACCCCTTTGTCGAGCACGTGCGGCATCGGCGGGACCGGCTGGGCCTTGGGGACGGCGGGCCCGTTGAGGATGCCGCCGAAATGCCCGAGCACCTCGCCGGCCCGGTTGTACCGCCCGCAGACGGTGTTGAGGCTGAGCACGAGATGTTCGGTCAGCGTGTGGTGCGAGGCCATGTTCGGGCCGGTACCGCTGTTGGCACAGCCCCGCGGGCCGTCGGCGAACATGCGGGCCGCGGTGACGATCAGGTCGCGATCGACGCCGCTGCGGCGCTCGACGAGGTCGAGGTCGTAGGCGCGCACGGCGGCGTGCAGGGCGTCGAGGCCGTCGACCCACCGGTCGCAGAACGCCCGGTCGTGACGGCCCTCGTCGAGGATCACCCGCAACATCCCGGCGAGCAGCACCGGGTCCTCGCCGGGGAGGACCGGCAGATGCAGGTCGGCGTACTGGGCCGTCTCGGTCTTGCGCGGGTCGACAACGATCAGCTTGAGGCCCCGCTTGCGCTGCTCGCGCAGGCGCACGAGCGGGTTGATGAACGAGATCGAGCCCGGGTACGAGTAGGTCGACACCAGCGGGTTCAGGCCGATCAGCATCACGACGTCGGCGGTCTCGACGGGCTGCAGGCCGGCGGCCCACATGCCGTGGCGCAGCGGGGCGATCGACTTGGCCGGCTGGTCGATCGTGACCGAGGTGTACACCGACGGCGATCCGATCGCAGCGTGGAAGCCTCGCACCACCGGCTGCGTGGCCCCGTTCTGGAACGTGGCCGTGCCGCAGTACGTGGCGACGGCGCGCGGGCCGTGAGCGTCGATGATCGTGCGCAGACGCTCGGCGATCTCGTCGAGGGCGACCTCGGTGGGGATCTCGTGCAGCCGACCGTCGGCGTCGCGCTTCATCGACGTGCGCAGCCGGGTCGGGTGGTGGTGCTGCAGGTGCAGGTGCCGGCCCTTCACGCAGGTGTACCCCGCGTAGTAGGGATCGTCCCGGTCGCCGCGGATGGCGACGATGCGGTTGGCGTCGGTGTCGACGTCCACCTCGATCGCACATCCCGCATGGCAGAACCGGCAGTAGGACTTCCGAGTGTCGATGCTCACGTCGATCCCCCGATCAGCGACCCGGAGAGGCTACCGCAGGGCCCCTTCGGCGACGGCGCCGTAGGCTCGTGCGGTGGCCGACCCCACCCGACGCCGGGCTCGCACCCGGCTCGCCGTCGCCGCCGGACGGACGGCATCGGCCCTGTCCCGGTTGACCGGGCGCGGCCACGGCGCCGTCATCGGCGGCAAGGTCGCCCTTCGCATCGAACCCCAGGCCCTGCGGCGTCTCGCCGGGCGGCGGGCGGTCACCGTCGTCACCGGCACCAACGGCAAGACGACCACCACCCGGCTGATCGGCGCCGCGCTGGGCTCGGGGCGCCGAGTCGCGGTCAACCGCGGGGGCAACATGCCCACCGGGATGATCGAGGCGCTCGGGCGACGTGCCGAGGAGGTCGTGCTCGAGTGCGACGAGCTCTACGTGCCCGAGGTGGTCCACGCCGTGCGACCCGAGGTCTTGGTGCTGCTGAACATCTCGCGCGACCAGCTCGACCGGATCACCGAGATCCGCCGCATCGCCGAACTGTGGCGCGCGCTGCTCGCCGGCGTCACCCGTCGGCTCGTGGTCGTCGCCAACGCCGACGACCCGCTCGTCGTGTGGGCCGTCGGCGACCATCAGCCCGTGGTGTGGGTGGCCGCCGGCTACCGATGGGTCGAGGACGCCGCGCTGTGCCCGGCCTGCGGACGGGTGCGGCCGTTGCGCGCCGATGGTTCGTGGACCTGTGCCTGCGGGCTCGACCGGCCCGAACCGGACTGGATCCTCGAGGGCGCAACGGCGATCGGGCCCGAAGGACGTGCGCCGCTCGAACTGGCCCTCCCCGGGGAGTTCAACCGGACCAATGCCCTCGTCGCCGTCGCTGCCGCCGTGGCCCGGGGGGTCGAGCTCGAACGCGCCGCGCGGGCCCTCGGCACGGTCGAATCGGTCAACGGCCGCTACGCCACCGTCGAGGTGAAGGGGCACCCGGTGCAGTTGCTGCTGGCCAAGAACCCGGCGTCGTGGGCCGAGACGCTCACCCTGGTGGGCACCGGCGATCGCGAGCTCGCCCTGTGCCTCAACGCGCGGACGGCCGACGGTCGCGACACGTCGTGGATCTGGGACGTCCCGTTCGAGCGGCTCGCCGGCCGCCGGGTCGTCGTCAGCGGCGACCGGCGGGCCGATCTCGCCCTGCGGCTCCAGGTCGCCGGGATCGACCCGCTCGTCGTCGGCGACGTCGCCGACGGGATCCGGCTGCTCCCCGCCGGCCACCCCGTCGTGCTGGCCGCCACGTACACCGCGTTCCACGACCTCCTCGATGCCTGGAAGGTGCGCTGGTGAAGCCCGACGCGCTCTCGATCGCCCTCGTCTACCCGACGGTGCTCGGTCTCTACGGCGACCGGGGCAACGCGCTCGTGCTCGCCCATCGCGCCCGGGCCCGGGGCCTTCGGGCCGAGGTGCTCGTGATCGACCCGGGCGATGCGGTGCCCCGCCACGCCGACGTCTACCTCCTGGGCGGCGGCGAGGACCTCGCCCAGGCCCGCGCGGTCGAGCTGCTCCGAGAGGACGGGGGGATCGCTGCGGCGGTCGAGCGCGGCGCGCCGGTGCTCGCGGTGTGCGCGGGGTACCAGATCCTCGGGCGCAGCTTCCCGGCTGCCGGTGGGGCCGTCGACGGGCTCGATCTCGTCGACGTCGTCACGGTGCCCGGCGCACCCCGATCGGTCGGTGAGCTGGCCACCACCCCGTCGGGGCTGGGGATCCCGGTGCTCACCGGCTACGAGAACCACGGCGGTTGGACCATGCTCGGCGACGGGGTCGAACCGCTCGGCCACGTCGTCCACGGCATCGGCAACCGGCCCGGGGCCGGAACCGACGGCTGCCGGGTGGGCCGGTTGATCGGCACCTACCTGCACGGGCCGTGCCTGGCGCGCAACCCGGCGCTCGCCGACGTGCTGCTGCGGTGGTCGACCGACATGGAGATTCTCGCCCCGATCGACGACACGTGGCCCGAGGCGATGCGCGCCGAGCGTCTGCAGGCCATCGGGTTGCGCTGAGCGCGAAGCTCAGCCGCCGGCGAGGTCCTGGGAGCGCCGGCGCAACCGGCGCATCCCGCCGAGCCAGCGGTCGGGATCGGCGGCCTTGCGCTCCACGTAGGTCTGCACCTCGGGGTGGGGGAGGATGAGGAAACGCCCGACCCGGATCGCCTCGGTGACCACGTCGGCCACGTACTCCGGCTCGACGATGCCGTCGGTGCCACCGTCGCCGAGCTGCCGAGGGGCCATCGCCGTGTTGACCCCCTGCGGGCACAGCACCGACACCCCGATGCCCTGGTCGCCGTGGGCGATGGCGATGCTCTCGGCGAGCTTGATGCAGGCCGCCTTGGTGACGCTGTACGGCGCCGAGCCGACGGCGGCCAGCAACCCGGCCGCCGATGCGGTGTGCACCAGGTAGCCCTCGCCCCGGGCCAGCATCGAGGGCAGCACGGCACGCGCCGCGTAGACGTGGGCCATCACGTGCAGCTCCCACTGGGCCTGCCACGCGGCGTTGGACGCCTCCACGCCACCGCCGGCCCCGCCGGCGCCGGCGTTGGAGAAGAAGATGTCGATCGGGCCGAAGTCGTTCTCCACCCGCTCGACGAGGGCGACGATCCGTGCCTCGTCGGTGACGTCGACCCCGAGCCCCAACCCGCCGTAGGTGGCGGCGGCGGCCTCGGCGGCTGCCGCGTCACGATCGACGACCACGACGGCGCGTGCACCCTCGGCCGCCCACTTGCGGGCCACGGCGGAGCCGATCCCGCCCCCGCCGCCGGTGATGACCGCGACCCGACCCTCGATCTCCATCGTGTGCTCCCCTCGGCGGCCCCCCGGGCCGGCGGCAGCGTAACCCGCGCCTCCACCACGCCCACGGGGACGGCGGCGGTAGCGTCGCCGCCCATGGTCCCCACCTCGTTGTTCGACCTCACCGGTTCGGTGGCGCTCCTCACCGGCGCCTCGAAGGGCATGGGTCTGGCCATGGCCGAGGCGCTCGCCGAGCACGGCGCCAAGGTGATGCTGTCGAGCCGCAAGCTGGACCAGTGCGAGGCGGCGGCCGCGGCGATCAACGAGCGGTGCGGCGAGGAGCGGGCCCACGCCTTCGCCTGCAACGCCGGCTACAAGGACCAACTCGAGGCGCTCGTCGCCGCCTGCCGGGAACGCCTCGGGCCGATCGACGTGCTGATCGGCAACGCCGGGGTCAACCCGTTCCACGGCTCGCTGTCGGCGATCCCCGACGGTGCCTGGGACAAGATCATGGCCACCAACGTGAAGTCGAACCACTGGCTGGCACAGCTCGTGCTGCCCGACATGCTCGCCAAGGGTTCGGGGTCGATCATGTTCACGTCGAGCACCGGCGCGCTGGCACCGTCGACCGTGCTGGGGGCGTACAGCATCTCGAAGCTCGCCGTGATCGGCCTCGTGCGGAACCTCGCCGCCGAGGTCGGGCCGTCGGGCGTCCGGGTGAACGCGATCTGCCCCGGGTTGTTCCGCACCGACTTCGCCGAGGCGCTGTGGAACAACCCCGAGGCCGAGCAGCGGGCCAACGAGCAGATCCCGCTGCGCCGGTTGGGCGAACCCGACGACGTCCGCGGTGTCGCCGTGTTCCTGGCGTCGGGCGCGAGCCGCTACATGACCGGCCAGGCACTCGTGCTGTGCGGCGGCTCCCACATGTGGGCCTGAACGAGGCGTCCGCCGCACGCTCGCCCACCGGCTGTCGTGCGCCGTAGGCTCGCCATGCCGGGTCGGGCCCGGCGAACGGAGGGGCACATGCCGGCGATCAGCGTCGATCCCGCCACCGGGCGCAAGACCTTCGACACCCGGGCGGCCAAGGCCACCGAACGCATCCAGGGAAAGGGGTACTCGATCGTCACCGACGAGGCCCTCGTCACCCTGCCCGAGGCGCCTGCGGGCGCCACCTTCGACGCCGACGAGCAGGCGAAGTACCGGGCGTTCAAGGAGCGCCGCCGAGGCGCCGCCGACTACATGGCGATGGAGGGCGAGTTCGCCCGCTACCTCGAGGACGTCTACTCGGCGCCACCGGTCGAGCGCGACGCCCTCACCGACGAGTGCGACGTGCTCGTTATCGGCGCCGGGTTCGCCGGGCTATTGCTCTGGTACAAGCTCAGCCAGGCCGGCTTCACCGACGTGCGCTTCTGCGAGAAGGGCGGCGACGTCGGCGGCACCTGGTACTGGAACCGCTACCCGGGCGTCGCCTGCGACGTCGAGTCGTACAGCTACTTCCCGCTGCTCGAGGAGATGGGCTACTTCCCGTCGATGAAGTTCGCGTCGGGCTTCGAGATCCTCGAGTACTGCCAGAAGATGGCCGAGAAGTTCGGCTTCTACGACCACTGCCTGTTCCACACCACCGTGGAACGCACCGAATGGGACGAGGCGAGCGCCCGCTGGACCGTCCACACGAACCGGGGCGACGCCATGCGGGCCCGGGTCGTGGTCCTCGCCAACGGCATCCTCACCAGTCCCAAGCTCGCCCGCATCGAAGGCATGGAGAAGTTCCAGGGCGAGTCGTTCCACACCTCGCGGTGGAACTACCACATCGATCTCACCGGCAAGCGGGTCGGCATCATCGGCACCGGTGCCACCGCCGTGCAGGCCATCCCCGAACTGGCCAAGGTGGCCGGTGAGCTCTACGTGTTCCAGCGCACGCCGTCGACGATCGACGTGCGCGACCAGCGGGCCACCACCTCCGAGGAGATCGAGGCGTGGTCCCACGAGCCGGGCTGGGCCCGGGCCCGGCGCGCCCGGTTCGCCCGGATCTCGGCCGGCCGCACCGCCATCAAGGCCAACGACGACTACCTCGCCGGCAAGGTGCAGGACTTCAAGGAGCGCAAGGAGCACGAGCGCCCGCTGTCGGCCGAGGAGATGATCGCCAAGCAGCTCGACACGAACTTCCGGATCATGGAGCAGATCCGGGCCCGGGTCGACGCGATCGTGAAGGACCCGAAGACCGCAGCCGCACTGAAGCCGTACTACCCCTACGGCTGCAAGCGTCCCACCTTCCACGACGAGTACCTGCCCACGTTCAACCTGCCGCACGTGCACCTCGTCGACACCGCCCCCATGGGGGTCCGGGAGATCGACGAGCGCGGCGTCGTCCACGACGGCGTCGAGTACCCGCTCGACGTGCTGATCTACGCGACGGGCTTCACCTGGATGGCCACCTCGACGTTCAACATGATCAAGGGCCGCAACGGGCGCACGCTCAGCGAGAAGTGGGCCGAGATGGGCACCCGCACGTTCCTCGGGCTGCACAGCAGCGGGTTCCCGAACCTGTTGATCGTGACCGGCCCCCAGGGCGGTGGTGGCAGCTTCAACTTCACCGATGCCATCGACGCGCACGCCGACTACGTGGTGTGGATGCTGTCGACCATGCGGGATCACCACCACGGCATCGTCGACGTGCTCGAGGAGCCGGAGCAGGCCTACGCCGAGCATTGCCGCCAGGCCGACATCGCCTCCGCCCCGTTGCGGGACTGCCTGTCGTATTACAACGGGCACGGCGACGCCGAGCCCGGCAGCCTCGCCTATTACGGCGGCGGCGCCTGGCACAAGTGGCGGCAGCGAGCTCAGGAGACCCTGGCGCCCTACGTGTTCGAGCCGGCGCCCACCGCTTGACCCTCGACACGGCTGCGTCGCGTCACGCTGTGCGGGATCGCGGAGCTCGTTGGCCGTGGCCACTGTGGCGACTCCATCGACCAACTCTCGGAGCACTTCGCCGTCCACCCGACGACGGTCATGGCTCACTTGGCGCGGTCTGGATCCAACGAGCTCGATCCGCTCAATCGAGCGTGCCGGGAGCAAGCTCTCGGTGCATCGGGACAATGACGACTCGACCCGCGACGTTCCTCAGCTTGACGTGGCTGCCGCGCTGGCTGACCTCTTCGAACCCGACGCGAGCAAGCGCACCCATGACCTCACGCCCGGAGACAGGACGAGAGGGACTCACACCGCCACGTCGAGCGGCACGATGATCGGCGGCTCGGCAACCTCGATCGCCGCGTCATCCTCGAAGAAGAGCTCGAGCGCCTCGACGAGGTCCGCGCGCGCTTCTTCGAACGTCTCACCCTGGCTTGCGACCTCGACCTCCAAGCAACGCGCGACGTACCAATCGCCCTCGTGAGTGATCGCAGCGGTCAGTCGCGCACGCTCAGCCTACCGAGGTCGTCTCGTTGCCTGTTGTCGACGCCACAACGGCGAAGTGGGCCCCGAGGGACTCGAACCCTCACCTGACGGATTAAAAGTCCGCAGCTCTGCCATTGAGCTAGAGGCCCGGGTGCCGTGGGCACGCGGACCGCAGGCTACCCCTGGCCCGCTCGTCACACGCCGAGCAGGTCGCCGACCCCGCCGAAGAACGTCGCCCGCACCTCGGCGCTCGCGCCGACGGCGTCGAGCTGTCGCTCGCACAGTGCCACCGCCGAGGCGCTGCCCTCCACGTGCGGGTAGTCGCTCGAGAAGCAGAGGATCTCGGCGGGGACGTGCTCGATCACCCCGGAGATCGGGTGGGTGGCCGGCAGCGGCGTCACGCGGATCTGACGGCGCACGTAGTCGACCGGCGCCAACGGCAGGGTGTAGCTGGACCCGGTGACGAGGTGGCTCGGGCGGAACTCGTCGTCGTGCTGTTCGGCCCGGGTCCGCCCGATCGAGAGGTCCATCGCCGTGAGCAGGTGCGGCAGCCAGTCGATCCCGACCTCCTCGACGACGAACGTGAGCCCCGGGTGGCGCTCGAGCACGCCGTCGTAGACGAGCGCAGCGACGAGTGCCTGCGGCCCGATCTGCGACGCCACGAGGAAGTTGAGGAGGTTGAACGTGTGCAGGTCGTCGGCGCCGTTGTTGGCCCAGCCGGGGTTGATCCGCTCCCGGGCGAAGCCGACATGGGCGAACGGCG
>JBILVB010000163.1:0-8327 GCA_044370695.1 Acidimicrobiales bacterium
CCGGGGGACAACATCTCGATGTTGGTGGAGTTGGGGAAGCCGATCGCGATGGACGAGGGTTTGCGGTTCGCGATCCGTGAGGGTGGTCGTACCGTGGGCGCCGGCCGCGTCACCAAGATCATCAAGTAGCGACGAGCCGAGGACACGAGAGATGCCCAAGAACGAGAAGCGGGTCAAGATCACCCTCGAGTGCCAGACCTGCAAGCGTCGGAACTACATCACGACGAAGAACAAGATCAACGACCGCGAGCGCATCGAGATGAAGAAGTACTGCAAGTTCGATCGCGCCCACACGGTCCACAAGGAGACCCGGTAGGGTCACCGGGCGCCCCTGCGGGGGCGTCCTGCCGGGGGTAGTAGCTCAGTTGGCAGAGCATCGGTCTCCAAAACCGAGGGTCGAGGGTTCAAGTCCTTCCTGCCCCGCCAGTATCCGTCCGTCCGATCGGCCCCGTCCGGGGGCCTGGTGGGTGAGCCCATGTCGATGAACCTCAACCGAGAGCAGAAGCGCCAGATGCGGCGCATGGGTGCCATCAACGAGTCCGGCGCGCCCGTGCGCGGCGAGCGCCCCCAACCCCACAAGGTCGAGGAGCGCACGCCGCCGGCACAGTTCGTGCGGGAGGTCAAGGGCGAACTGCGCAAGGTCTCGTGGCCCACCCGGGCCGAGGTCCGCAAGTACTCGCTGGTCGTGTTGGCCGCCGTCGTGTTGCTCACGGCGTACGTCGCCGGCCTCGACTACGTCTTCGGTTCCGCCGTCCTGTGGCTGTTCGATCGATGACCGAGTTCGACGAGTCCTCCGAACCGGCCGGCTCGGCGCTCGACGATCCCGGCGACGGCGTCGTCGAGGTCGAGACTCCGGCGTGGCTCAAACCCGGCAAGTGGTACGTCGTCCACAGCCAGTCGGGCTACGAGAAGAAGGTCAAGTCCAACCTGGAAGCACGGATCCAGTCCATGCACATGGAGGACAAGATCTTCGAGGTGCACATCCCGATGGAGGACGTCACCGAGTTCAAGAACGGCAAGAAGGTCGTCGTCCAGAAGAAGGTGTTCCCCGGCTACCTGCTCGTCCGGTGCCACATGGACGACGACTCCTGGTACGTCATCCGGAACACCCCCGGGATCACCGGCTTCGTCGGGCAGGGTCGCCTCGGCCAGAAGCCCACGCCGTTGTCCCGTCGGGAAGTCGAGACGTTCCTCGCCGCGAAGGGTGACGGCGAGGCGATCGCCGCTCGGAAGACGAAGCCGAAGCTCGAGTTCGAGATCGGTGAGGCGGTTCGGGTTCGTGAAGGGCCCTTCGCCGACTTCACGGGCAACGTGACCGAGATCAACCCCGACCACCTGAAGCTCAAGGTGCTGGTGAACATCTTCGGTCGGGAGACCCCCGTCGAGCTCGAGTTCGGCCAGGTGGCCAAGCTCTGACCGTCACCGCTCGGTGACATCGGGGTTCGGCCCCGCCACCGTGCCGGCTGGCACGGACCCGTCCTGGACCGGCACAATGGCCGGTCTCCCGCTTCGAACCCAGGGAAGTGCGTCATGGCCAAGAAGAAGGTCAAGGCCGTCGTCAAGATCCAGATCCCGGCCGGGAAGGCCACGCCGGCCCCGCCGGTGGGTACGGCGCTCGGTCCGCACGGCGTTCCGATCATGGAGTTCGTGAAGCAGTACAACGCCGCCACCGAGGCGATGGTGGGCACCGTGGTGCCCGTCGAGATCACGGTGTTCGAGGACCGCAGCTTCACCTTCGTGCTCAAGACACCGCCCACGCCGGTGCTGTTGCGGCAGGCCGCCGGCATCGATCGCGGCTCGAAGACGCCGTCGAAGGTCGTCGCCGGCAGCGTCACCGAGGCCCAGGTCGAAGAGATCGCCAAGACCAAGATGCCCGACCTCAACGCCTACGACCTCGATGCTGCGAAGCAGCAGGTCCGAGGCACGGCCCGCTCGATGGGCCTGAAGGTCGTCTGACGGGCTCTGCCCGCACCATCCATCCGCCTGGATCGGGAGCACCTCGCCCGGCCGGCTCGAACCACGAGGGAGACACATGTCCGGCAAGAAGTTCGTCGACGCGAGCAAGCGTTTCGACCGCAACCAGCTGTTCACACCCGAAGAAGCGCTCGAGCTGGCGAAGACCCTCGCCACGGCTCGGTTCGACGAGACCGTCGAGCTCGCCGTGCGCCTCGGCGTCGATCCGCGCAAGGCCGACCAGATGGTGCGGGGGACGGTGGCGTTGCCCGCCGGCACCGGCAAGGACGTTCGCGTCGCCGTGTTCGCCGGCGGCGAGGCGGCGATCGCCGCTCGGGAAGCCGGCGCCGACGTGGTGGGCGCCGAGGACCTCGCCGAGCGGATCCAAGGCGGGTTCTACGACTTCGACATCGCGATCGCGACGCCGGACCTGATGCCCCTCGTGGGCCGGCTCGGGCGGGTCCTCGGTCCACGAGGCCTCATGCCCAACCCGAAGACCGGAACCGTCACCACCGACGTCGCCCGGGCCGTCACCGAATTCAAGGGCGGCAAGGTCGAGTACCGCACGGACCGCTACGGCAACGTGCACGTGCCGGTCGGCAAGGTGTCGTTCGACGTCGACAAGCTCGTGGTCAACTTCCGGGCCGTGCTCGACGAACTGCAGCGGGCCAAGCCTGCGGCGGCCAAGGGCCGGTATCTTCGCAAGATCGTCGTGGCGACCACCATGGGCCCCGGCATCCGCGTCGACACCAACCGGCTGCGCGCCGAGGTCTGACGCCGTCGTCCTCGGCCGCCGATCGCTGCCGAGGACGACTTCCCTAGACTCATTGCATGGATCGTCTCCCCGGTGATCTCGACGGCGACGGGGCTGTCACCGACGTCGACCTCGCGCTGACGACGCCGCCGCCGTTCTGGCGACGGCTCGGTCTCCACGGCCCGAGCATCCTGTGGCGCTTCTTCACGCGCAATGCCAAGCGGTTCCTGGTCCTGGTGCTCGGCTGCAGCGTGCTCGCTGCCGGCCTGGCGATGCTCGTCCTCCCCGGTCCCGGGGTCTTGATCATCATCGTCGGCCTGGCCATCCTCGCCACCGAGTTCGCATGGGCCGAGCGGGCGCTCGACCGAACGAGAGCTTCGGCGTCGAAGGCGATGGTGGGAGTGCAGGGCACTGCCGCCGGACGCGGGCTGCTCGTGGTCTCTGGTGCGGGGTTGATCGTTGCCGGTGTGCTGGTGCCGGTGATCATCGGGACCGGCGCGGTGCTCGGCCTCAGCCTCGTGCTCGCCGGCGTCATCGGCCTCAGTACCCTGACGCGGCCCGTGCAGCGCTGGCTGGAACGGCAGCACGCCGGTCGCTAACATCCCCGGGCCAACAATTGATCGCTCGCCCAAGACCGTCGGTTCCCGGGTCGCTCCGGGACAATGGCAGTGCCGCCGACGCAGGTGAACCTCGTGCAGCCCTCCTGGGCCGTTCGGCGTTCGCACATGCGAGCCCGAACCCTGAAAGGAGGTGTCGATGGAGAATCCCCGGCCGGAAAAGGTCGCCGTGGTCGACGAGGTGCGAGAGCGCCTCGACTCGGCGGAGGCGGCGCTACTCACGGAGTACCGAGGCCTGAGCGTGAAGGCGATGTCGCAATTGCGGCGCCAACTCAAGCCGGCAGGCGCGGAGTACAAGGTGTTCAAGAACACTCTCGTGCGCCGTGCCGCCACGGATCTCGGCGTGGAAGGTGCCGATGCGCTCTTCACCGGACCGACGGCGATCGCCTTCGTCTCCGGTGACGTCGCAGCCAGCGCCAAAGCGCTACGTGATTTCGCCGCCGGCAACCCGCAACTCGTCATCCGTGGTGGTGTCCTCGGCGGCAAGGTGATCTCCGCCGCCGATGTCGACGCCTTGGCAGACCTGCCTCCGCGCGATGTCCTGCTGTCCCAGATCGCCGGGCTGTTCGCAGCCCCGCTCAGCCAGATGGCCAGCCTTCTCGAAGCCGTGCCCCGCACCTTCGCCTACGGCATCCAGGCCCTCATCGACGACAAGGGCGGCGCTCCGGAGAGCGCTGCCGCCTGAACCCCACGCTCACGCTGCACAGGAGAACCACCACCATGGCACTCACCACCGACGAGATCCTCGACGCCATCGGCAACATGACCGTCCTCGAATTGGTCGCGCTGAAGAAGGCCTTCGAGGAGCGCTTCGACGTCACGGCCGCCGCCCCGGCAGCCGTGATGATGGCCGGCCCGGCAGCGGGCCCCGCCGCTGCCGGAGAGGAGGAAAAGGACGAGTTCGACGTCGTCCTCGTGGCCGCTGGCGAGAAGAAGATCCAGGTCATCAAGGTCGTGCGCGAGCTCACCAGCCTCGGGCTGAAGGAAGCGAAGGACCTGGTCGACGGCGCGCCGAAGCCCGTCATCGAGAAGGCGAACAAGGCCGACGCCGAGAAGGCGAAGGCGGCGCTCGTCGAGGCCGGCGCAACGGTCGAGGTCAAGTAGTCCGTCTCGACCCGTTCGACGACGCCCCCCGGCCTGGTGCCGGGGGGCGTCGTCGCGCTGGGCCACGGACGGGGTCGACACCTTGACGGCCGCCGGTCGCACCCGTACCCTGCCCAAAGTCCAGCAGCTCGGTACGGGCCCGTTTCGATGCGGGTCCCGGTGCGTTGCGTTCTCGGGCGTATCGGCCGTAGGATCCCCGGTTGCCGTGCGTCGTCCCCCCTCATGCTCGTCCTGGGTCGTGGTTCGTCGCGCACGGCTTTTCCTTTCCGCCGCTGGAACAGAGGAGTAGGCCGTGCCCTCTCGGTCCCCCGCACGCGAGCGGTACTCGTTCGCCAACCTCGTCGAGCCGCTGGCGCTCCCGGACCTGATCGCCATCCAGCGAGACAGCTTCGAGTGGCTCCTGTCCGACGGGATGGCCGAGACCTTCCGGGACATCAGCCCCATCAAGGATTTCAGCGAGACGCTGCAGCTCGAGCTCGAGTTCGACCCCGACGACGAGGATCTGCGGCCACCGCCCAAGTTCTCCGTCGAGGAGTGCAAGGAGAAGGACATGACCTTCTCCGCTCCCATCTTCGTGCGGGCGCGGTTCATGAACCGCAACACGGGCGAGATCAAGGAGCAGACCGTCTTCATGGGGGACTTCCCGATGATGACGGAGAAGGGCACCTTCATCATCAACGGCACCGAACGCGTCGTCGTGTCCCAGCTCGTTCGCAGCCCGGGCGTGATCTTCGAGCCCGGTGAGCGCTTCCGACTTCGCAATCTGTCCAAGCACCAGTTGGTGAAGGCCACGATCCACCCCTACCGCGGCGAATGGCTCGAGTTCGACGTCGAACAGAAGCCCGGCAAGGACGTCACGTGCGGCACCCGCGTGGCCCGCAAGCGACGCATGAGCGTCTTCGTGCTGTTGCGTGCGCTCGGCTACGACGAGGAGAACGCCCCCGGCTTCCTCGAGCGGTTCGTCAACCACTTCGACTTCCTCGAAGGGCAGTGGGAGAAGGATCGGAACCTGGCACCCACCCAGGACGAGGCCCTGGTCGAGATCTACAAGCGGGCTCGGCCCGGCGAGCCCCCGACGGTCGAGTCGGCTCGGGCGTACTTCCGCAACGCGTTCTTCGAGAACCGCCGCTACGACCTCAGCCGGGTGGGCCGGTACAAGCTCAACCGCAAGCTCGGCAACGAGGTCGCCAAGCTGGCCGATCTGTTCGGCCTGCCGGCGGACCTCGTCGACGCCCCGGTCGAGGGCCAAGACGTGCTCAGCCGCTGCGAAGTGCTCGCGGCGATCAGCTACATGTTGCACCTGGCCAAGCACGAGCCGGGTTACCGCCTCGACGACCAGGACCACTTCGCCAACCGACGCATCCGCTCGGTCGGTGAGCTGATCCAGAACCAGGTCCGCATCGGCTTGTCCCGCATGGAGCGGGTGGTCCGAGAGCGCATGACCACCCAGGACGTCGAGGCGATCACGCCCCAGACCTTGATCAACATCCGGCCCGTGGTCGCAGCGATCAAGGAGTTCTTCGGCACGAGCCAGCTGTCCCAGTTCATGGACCAGGTCAACCCGTTGTCGGGCCTCACGCACCGGCGGCGCCTCTCGGCGCTCGGACCGGGCGGCCTGTCGCGCGAGCGAGCCGGCTTCGAGGTCCGTGACGTGCACTTCTCCCATTACGGGCGCATGTGTCCGATCGAGACGCCCGAAGGTCCGAACATCGGTCTCATCGGTGCACTCGCCACGTACGCCCGCGTCAACGAATTCGGGTTCATCGAGACCCCGTACCGTCGGGTGACGAACGGACGGGTCACCGACGAGATCGTCTACATGGCCGCCGACGAGGAAGAGGAGTACGTGATCGCGCAGGCGAACGCACCCCTCAACCCCGATGGCACCTTCAAAGAGCCCCGGGTGCTCGTGCGGCGGTCGCCGCAGGCAGCGTCGCTCGCCGACCTCAAGCTGCAGCTCGAGCGTGACGTGTTCTTCGGGGCGACCACCGACATCGGGTACGTGAAGGCCGACGAGGTCGACTTCATGGACGTCTCGCCGAAGCAGATCGTGTCGGTCGCGACCGCCCTGATCCCCTTCCTCGAGCACGACGACGCCAACCGGGCCCTCATGGGCGCCAACATGCAGCGACAGGCGGTCCCGTTGGTACGCGCCGAGGCGCCGTACATCGGGACGGGTATCGAGGCGCGCGCGGCGCGAGACGCCGCCGACATGATCCAGGCGACCGGCGACGGGGTCGTCGTCGACGTCACCGGCGATTCGATCACCGTCGACTACGCAAAGGGCGGCAAGCGGGTCTACCGCCTGTCGAAGTTCCGCCGCTCGAACCAGGACACCTGCATCAACCAGAAGCCGCGCGTCGTCGAAGGCCAGAAGCTGGTCAAGGGCGACGTCATCGCCGACGGCCCGTCGACCGACATGGGCGAACTCGCGCTCGGCAAGAACCTGCTCGTGGCCCTCATGCCGTGGGAGGGCTACAACTTCGAGGACGCGATCATCCTGTCCGAGCGCATCGTGCGCGACGACGTGCTCACCTCGATCCACATCCACGAGCACGAGGTGGACGCCCGAGACACCAAGCTCGGCCCCGAGGAGATCACCCGGGACATCCCGAACCTGTCCGAGGACATCCTCCGCGACCTCGACGAGCGCGGCATCATCCGCATCGGCGCCGAGGTCGGCCCGGGAGACGTGCTCGTCGGGAAGGTCACCCCCAAGGGTGAGACCGAGCTGACCCCCGAGGAGCGCCTCCTGCGGGCGATCTTCGGTGAGAAGGCCCGGGAGGTCCGCGACACCTCCCTCAAGGTGCCCCATGGCGAGTCGGGCAAGGTCATCGACGTCAAGGTGTTCAGCCGCGACGAGCACCACGAGCTGCCGCCCGGGGTCAACCAACTCGTGCGGGTCTACGTGGCGCAGAAGCGGAAGATCTCCGTGGGCGACAAGCTCGCCGGCCGGCACGGCAACAAGGGCGTGATCTCCAAGATCCTGCCGCTGGAGGACATGCCGTACCTCGCCGACGGCAGCCCGGTCGACATCATCCTCAATCCGCTCGGCGTGCCGTCACGCATGAACGTGGGCCAGGTGCTCGAGGCCCATCTCGGCTACTGCGCTCGATGGGGTTGGGCTCACGACGGGTCGATGGTCGGCGCCGAGCCGATCCGCGGTACCGAGACCAAGACCCGCCCGGCCACGACTCCGTCGACCTTCATCGCCACGCCGGTGTTCGACGGAGCGCACTGGGACGAGATCGAGGAGGCCGGCAAGCACCCCACGATCCAGGGCATCCTCGAGAACCTGCGTCCCGAATCGGTCGACGGGGTTCGGCTCGTGCGGCCCGACGGCAAGGCCCAGCTGTACAACGGCCGCACCGGGGAGCCGTACGACCGCCCGGTGACGGTCGGGTACATGTACATCCTGAAGCTGGCCCACCTCGTCGACGACAAGATTCACGCTCGCTCGACCGGTCCCTACTCGATGATCACCCAGCAGCCGCTGGGCGGGAAGGCGCAGTTCGGCGGCCAGCGATTCGGTGAGATGGAGGTGTGGGCGCTCGAGGCGTACGGCTCGGCCTACTGCCTCCAGGAGTTGCTCACGATCAAGTCCGACGACGTGCTCGGTCGAGTGAAGGTCTACGAGGCCATCGTGAAGGGGGAGAACATCCCCGAGCCGGGCATCCCGGAGAGCTTCAAGGTGCTCATCAAGGAGATGCAGGCGCTCTGCCTCAACGTCGAGGTCCTGAGCCGTGAGGGCACCGAGATCGAGCTGCGGGAACTCGACGAGGACGTGTTCCGCACGGCCGAGGAACTCGGCATCGACATCTCCCGGCCCGAGCGTGGGTCGGACGACGAAGACGAGCGCCGCCGCGAGCGCGTGTACTGAGAAGCGAGACGAACCATGC
>JBILVB010000164.1:0-8245 GCA_044370695.1 Acidimicrobiales bacterium
CCGGACGACCTCGTGCCGGTGTTCGACGAGGCGGTCGGGTGCCGCCTGCTCGACGGCGACGGGCGCGACTACGTCGACTACACGATGGCGTGGGGATCGGCGCTCGTCGGACATGCGCATCCCCACGTCGTCGAAGCGATCGCCCGCCAGGCGCGCCGAGGTGTCAACGTGGCGGCGATGAGCACCCGGCTCGTCGAGCTCGCCGAGCGGGTGGTCGCCGTCCACCCCTGGCTGGAGCGCCTGCGGGTCGTCGCCACCGGGAGCGAGGCCACGCTCACGGCGCTGCGGATCGCCCGGGGTGCGACGGGGCGGCCGACGGTGCTCAAGTTCGAGGGCGCGTTCCACGGCAGCCACGTCGAGGGCGTCGCCAACTTCTTCTGGTCCGACCCGGCGACGCTCCCGGCCGCTGGGCCGACCGGAACCGGGGGGACCCGGGCGGCCGTCGGCGACCTGCTCGTCGCCCCCTACAACGACCTGGCCACGGCCGAGCGCCTGATCGTCGAGCGGGCGGGCGATCTGGCCGCCGTCATCCTCGACCCGGTGCAGCGGGCGATCCTCGCCGACCCGGCCTTCGTGCGCGGCCTGCGCGCGGTGACGGCTCGGTGCGGCGTACCGCTCGTCTTCGACGAGGTGGTGTCGGGTTTCCGCATCGCTCTCGGCGGCGCCGTCGAGCACTACGGGGTCGTGCCCGATCTCGTGGCCTTCGGCAAGGCCCTCGGCGGGGGAGCGCCCGTCGCGGTCGTCGGCGGCCGGGCGGACCTGATGGACGAGGTTCGCGAGGACCGCCACCTCACGGACCGCTACGTCTGGGCTGCCTCCACCACCGGCGGATCCCCGCTCACCTGCGCGGCCGCCCTCGCCGTGCTCGACGTGCTCGAGACCCCCGGCACCTACGAGCGGTTGCGGGCCGTCGGCGACCGGCTCCGTGCGGGGATCGCCGAGGTGACCGGTCGGCACGGGTTGCCGGTGCAGACCTACGGCCACGGTCCGCTCGTCCAGTACCGCATCACGCCCACACCGGTCCGGGACGTCGCCGGAGAGCGCTCTGCCGACCCCGGCCTGCGGCGTTCGCTCGATCTCGCGATGGTGCGGCGGGGGGTGTTCTTGAACCCCATGCTGACGAAGATCTACGTCTCGCTCGCCCACGACGACGCCGCGCTCGACCGGTATCTCAGCGCGTTCGACGCAAGCTTGGGCGACGCTCTCGCCGGGAGGCTCGACGAGGCGCTCAGTCCGGACTGACGGCCGTCTCGGCGGCCGGACCCACCCAGACCGGCGGCACGACCACCACGGGTCGGCGGGAGAACCGGATCACCTGGTGGCTGGTCGAGCCCAGGAGCAGATCGGGATGGCCGCCCACCCCGCGCGACCCGACCACGACGAGGTCGGCGCCTTCGCGCTCGGCGGTCTCGAGCAGCACCGTCACCGGGTCGCCGTCCACGGCCACGCCCCGGTGGGGGACGGCGGCGAGCGGTGCGAGCCAGTCCTCGAACCGTGCGATCACGTCGGCCCGGTGTGCCCCTTCGAGCATCCCGAGGGCGTGGACCGCCACCACCTCGGCACCGGCGAGCTGCGCCATTGCGGCCGACCAGCCGAGCGCCAGCCGGGCGTTGTCCGAACCGTCGACCCCCACCACGATGCACCGCATCACGACCTCCCCCTCGTCGTACCCGGCCGGGCCTGGAGCCTGCCGCACGTCATCGGTGCGCCGTCCAGCGCACGCGCGCTGCGTCGAGCACGCGGTGGTCGACCGGACCGCTCGATGCCGGTTCGGGGCGCCACGGCTGCCCGGCGAGGGTGGCGGCGGCGGCACCGAAGCTGCGCCGCAGCGCTCCGAGGTCGTAGCCGCCTTCGAGGGTGAGCACCGTGCGACCCGGCGGCATCCACGCCATCGCTCGGGCGGTGAAATCCGCGTAGTCGCCGGCGGTGAGCCGCCAGCCGGCGAGCGGATCGTCGCGGTGGCCGTCGAAGCCGGCCGAGATCAGGAGCCACGTCGGCGCGAAGCGCTCGACGACCGGGCTCACGACCTCGTCGAGCAGGGCGCGCACGGTATCGCCCGTCGTGCCCTCCGGGAGTGGGAGGTTCACGGTGGAGCCGGGTGCCGCCGGACCGCCGGTCTCGTCGGCCCGGCCGGTGCCCGGATACAGCGGGCTCTGGTGGATCGAGACGTAGAGCACCCGCGGGTCGTCCCAGAAGATCTGCTGGGTCCCGTTCCCGTGGTGCACGTCCCAGTCGAACACCACCACCCGTTCGCCGGCCTCGGCGAGGGTGGCCGCCCCCACGGCGACGTTGTTCACCAGGCAGAACCCCATCGCCTTGGACCGGGTGGCGTGATGGCCCGGTGGGCGGCCGATCGTCACGGCCGCGCCGGCGATGCCGGACCGCACGGCGTCGATCGCCTCGAGCACGGCGCCGGCGGTGCGCCGGGCGGTGTCCCACGACGCAGGCACGGCGACGGTGTCGGGATCGATCTCGCCGCCGCCGGCGGCGCAGAACCGGCGTAGCGCGTCGAGGTAGAGCTCGCTGTGGGCGCGGGCGAGCTCGTCGAGGGTCGCGAGTCGGGCCTCGAGCCGGACTGTGCCCGCGTCGAGGCCCGCGTCCGCGATCCCGGCGGCGGCACTCGGGACCCGGTCCGGGGCTTCGGGGTGCCATTCGGGTGTGGCGTGACCGTCGCGGTCCACACAGACGACGGCGAGCGGCTCCATGCCCTCGCAGCCTTGCCCGGCGGCTGCGCCCGTCGCCAGCGACCAAGGTCCTCGCCCGAGCGTCAGGCTCGCCAGAGCTCGAGCGGCGTCCGGTCCCGCGGTCCGGCCCACGGCAGCGGGACCCACGCGCCCCCGCGGCCCGCCGAGGCGTAGGCGCCGAGGGTGACCTCGAGCACCGCACGCCCGAACACGGCGTCGATCCGGGGCTCGGCACCGGCGGCGACGGCGACGGCATGGCGGAGCTGCCCCAGGTACCCCAACTCCTCCACGATTGCTGGCGCGCTCGTCGACGGCGCCAGCGCGACCGGCCGCCCGTCGAGCTCGAGGGAGGTGGCGGGCAGCAGTTCCAGCCGGGTGACGGCGCCAGAGCCTGCCGCCTCGACGTCCCACAGCGGGGCAGGGCCGTCGAGCCAGCTCGCCACGACCGTCGCGACGAGGCCGTCGTCGAACCGGATGCGGGCCGTGCCGTGCTCGTCGGTGGTGGGTCCGCCCCGGAGCACGCCTTGCACGGCCACGGGACGCGCCGGGCCCGCTGCCAGCAGCACCAGCGCGATCGGATGGGCGCCGAGGTCGAACAGGGCGCCGCCGCCCCAGCCCTCGGTCAGGAACTCGCCCCAGCCGGGGCGGGCCTGTAGCGCCCGGGCCTCCAGGTGGTGCAGCGGACCGGCGCGCCGGCAAGCGGCGAGGAACGCCTCGACGGCCGGGGCGAAGGCCAGGTTCTCGGCGTACACGAGCCGGCCCCCGACCGCAGTTGCGGCGACGAGCGCGTCGGCGTCGGCCGCCGTGGTGCACAGCGGTTTTTCGACCAGCACCGTCGTCCCGGCGGCGAGCAGGCGCAGCGCGGCCGCCGCATGGTCGCCGGGGGGCGTGGCCACGACGACCAGGTCGGCTCCACCGGGGAGGTCCTCGTACCGGACGGGTCGACCGCCGACGCGCGACGCCCGCTCGCGCGCCCGGGCGTCGGTCCGTGACGCGACCGGCCCGACGGGCACGCCGAGCGCGGTTGCCGCCAGGGCGTGGACGGTGGCGATCATGCCGGCTCCGTGCAATCCCAGCACCGGCCGAGCGGCGGGGCGGGCGGCCGGTCGGCGCAATGGCATACGTCAGCGTGGCACAGGGCGGCGAGCGGCCGCCGGGCGGAGTGCCACCATCGGGCGCACCCCCGGCGGTACCGTGGCCGGGCCGTGCGCGCCCTCGTCCGACTCCTCGCGGTCATCGTCCTGGCCGGCCTCGGCCTCGCCGGTGCCGTAGCGGCGATGACGCCGCAGGTGACGGCGATCGCCTCGGCCTTCGACGGCGAAGCGCCCGCCCTGCCCGACTTCGCTCCGCTCGCGCAGCGGTCGTTGGTGTTCGACGCAACGGGCAAGGAGATCGATCAGCTCTACGTCGAGAACCGCGAGCCCTTCACCCTGGCCCAGGTGCCGCCGGACGTCGTCGACGCCGTGCTCGCCGTCGAGGACGCCGGGTTCTTCGCCCACCGCGGGGTCAACGCCAAGGGAATCCTGCGCGCCGTGTTGCGCAACCTCTCGGCGGCATCGACGACGCAGGGCGGCTCCACCATCACGCAGCAGCTCGTGAAGAACGCCTTCACCGGCGCCGAGCGCAACGCCGATCGCAAGATCCAAGAAGCGGTGCTCGCCGTCCGGCTCGAGCAGGAGTTCTCCAAGGAGTTCATCCTCGAGCGCTACCTGAACACCGTGTACTTCGGGAACAACGCCTACGGCCTCGAGGCCGCGGCCGAGACGTACTTCTCGAAGTCGGTGACCGAGCTGAGCCTCGGCGAGGGCGCGTTCCTGGCGGGCCTGATCCAGAACCCGGTCGGCTACGACCCGATCGCCCGCTCCGACCTCGCCCGACGGCGGTTCCGCCAGGTGGGCGACCGGCTCGTGGCCGTCGGCAAACTGACCCGGGCCGAGGCCGACGTGCTCGTCGAGACGTTCCCGATCCCGGAGAAGCTGGGGCGCCAGCCCGCCGCTCCGAAGGCCAGGGACTACTTCACCGCCGAGATCCGGAGGCAACTGCTCAACACCAACCTGCTCGGCGACACCTACCAGGAGCGCTACAACAAAGTGTTCCGGGGCGGCTTGCGGGTGTACACGACCTTCGATCCCCGCCTCCAACAGCTTGCCGAGCAGGCGCGCGACGACCAGTTCCCCGTCACGCCGGACAACCGGTTCGACCTCGCCCTCGTCACCCTCGACAACACGAGCGGCGCCGTGCGCGCCCTCGTCGCCGGGCGGGACTACGCGGGCAACGAGGTGAACCTGGCGCTCACCCCGCGCCAGACCGGTTCGTCGATCAAGGGTTTCATCCTCGCTGCGGCGCTCAACGCCGGAATCCAACCCTCGGACCTCATCGACGGCCGGTTGCCGTGCACGTGGCGCTACCCCGACGGGCGCACCAAGCCGTTCGTGATCGACGACGGCGAGACGTTCGGGACCTCGGAACGGCTCGACCGCATGACGTGGCTGTCGAGCAACTGCGCCTACACGCGGCTCTACTTCGCGGTCGGCGGTCCTCGGGTGGTCGAGACCGCCAAGCGCATGGGGGTCACTCGGGCGCCGCTCCAGGACATCTTCGCGTTCGCCGTGGGGGGCAACGAGATCTCGCCGCTGGAGATGGCGGCGGGCTACTCGACGATCGCCAACCTGGGCGTGGCTCGTACGCCGTATTTCATCGATCGCATCGAGGATCCGAGCGGCCGAGTGCTGTTCCAACACGCGGACACCAGCCGCCAGGCGCTCTCGCCCGAGGTGGCGGCGACGGCTGTCGACGTGCTCAAGGGTGTCCTGCGGGCCGGCACGGCGACCCGGGCGCGGCTGGCCGACGCCCGTCCGGCGGCGGGCAAGACCGGCACCTACACCGAGAACACGCACTCGTGGTTCATCGGGTTCACGCCGCAGTACACGACTTCGGTGTACGTCGGGAATCCCCGGTTCGACGACCCGATGCGCAACGTGCCCGAGTTCCGCAACCCTGCGCCCGGTCAACTCCCGACCGACCGCGTGCAGGGCGGCACGTACCCGGCGCTCGTGTGGAAACAGTTCATGGAAGCAGCGCACGAAGGGCTCGAACCCGTGGACTGGCCCGAGCCACCCAAAGCGCCCCGGGCGCCGGCGCGCATCTATGCGCCGGGGTTCGACTGCTTCGGGCAGTTCGTCGCGGCGCCGGCGACGACCGCCGGTTCGACCCCTCCCGGGGGTGCTGCGCCGATCGCCTCCGGGACACCGACGACCGCGCCGGCGGTGGTGTTCACCCCGGTGCGACCGAAGGTCGATCCGATCGCCACGGACCCGACGGACCTGACGGGCCCCGCGGCCACCGTGCCGACGGGTTTCGTCACCTTCAGCTGCGGCGCCGACACCGGGCGGCCCTCGACGCCGGCGACGACGAAGGCGCCGGCGACGACGAAGGCGCCGGCCACGACGAAGGCTCCCGCCACGACCGTGCCCACGACGAAGGCTCCGGCGACGACGAAGGCTCCGGCGACGACGAAGGCGCCCGCCACGACCGTGCCGACCACGAAGAAGGGGTGAGCGGATCGTGGTGTTGTGGTTCGTCGGCGGTTCGATCGTGATCGTCTGGAACGTCTTTCGCGATCCGCGCCTCGACCTGCGCCTCGTCGTCGTCGGTGCGCTCGTGCCCGACGTCGTCGACGGGATCCTCGGCGGTGCTCGGCTCCTGCACTCGGTGGTGACCGCAGTGGCCGTCCTGGCCGGGGTCATGTTCGCAACGTTCGGTCGCAAGCCGCTGCGGCGTCGCTTGTTGGCGCTGCCGATCGGCGTGTTGCTCCACCTGGTGCTCGACGGGGCCTTCAGCGACACCACGACGTTCTGGTGGCCCCTCACCGGGTGGTCCTGGTCGGGGGCCGGCCTGCCGTCGTTGGAGCGACCGGTGGCGGTCGCCATCGGTCTCGAGGTGCTGGGCGCGCTCGGGTGCTGGTGGGCGTGGCGGCGGTTCGGTCTGGCCGATCGGGCGGTCCGAGGTCGGTTCCTACGAACGGGGGTGGTGGAGCCGTGTTGAGCATCGCCAGACATGGCCGTACGACGGCGAACGCATCGGGTCTCCTGCTCGGTCGAGCCGACCCCGAGCTCGACGATCTGGGCCGGGCCCAGGCCCGGGCGCTCGCCGCCGGTCCGCTCGCCGCCGCCGAGCTCGTCGTGACGAGCCCGCTGCGGCGCACCCGGGAGACGGCGCACGCCGTTGCGGCGGTCAGTGGCGCCGAGGTCCGGGTGGACGAGCGGTGGATCGAGCTCGACTACGGGTCGTGGGACGGTGTGAAGCTCTCGGCGGTGCCCGCCGAGGAGTGGGCGGCGTGGCGCCGCGACCCGTTCTTCGCTCCGCCGGGTGGGGAATCGCTCGTGACCCTGGCCGAGCGGGTGGCCGGCGCACTCACCGACCTCGCCGCCGAGGCACGATCGGCCCACGTCGTGGTGGTCACCCACGTCTCGCCGATCAAGGCCGCCCTCGCGGCGGTGCTCGGGGTCGGCGTCGAAGTGTCGTGGCGGTGCCACGTGGACGTCGCATCGCTGATGCAGGTGCACGTGCGCCCGACGGGCCTCGTGCTCGGCTCGTTCAACGAGGTGTCCCACCTGGCCGGCGTGGCGCCCTGAGGCGAGCAGCCTCCTCGACGAGCACGGCGAGCGTTGCCGCCGCCGTGGCGTCCCAGGTGAACCGGGCCGCTCGGGCCTGTGCCGCGGTGGCGAGACGGTGGCGTCGGGCGGGGTCCGCGAGCACGCCAGCCACGACGGCACCGAGCTGCTCGACGGCCGCGAGCTCGCCGGTGACACCGGCGTCGACGGCGTCCCGGTGGCCCCCGACGTCGGTGACGACCGCCGGTACGCCGCAGGCAGCCGCCTCGGTGATCGTCATGCCCCACCCCTCCGCGAGCGAAGCGCTCGCAACCAGCCAGGCCCGTCGGTACAGCGCGACGAGCTCGTCGTCGGTGAGCCGGCCGGCGAGGCGGACCCAGCGTCGGGCACCGAGCTCGTCGATCGTCGCTTGGATCCGGGCCCGCTCGTCGCCCTCGCCGACGATCACGACCTCGAGGTCATCGAAGCGCTGCGCGAGCGGGGCGAGCGTTCGTACGAGTGTGTCGAAGCGCTTGACGGGGGCGAGACGCCCGACGGCGACGACGAGGGGATGGGCGGCCGGCGAGGCCGGACCGTGGAACCGGGGGGCGATGCCCGGCGGCACGACGTGGACCCGCTCGGCGCGGAACCCGAGGTGTCCGACGAGCTCGGCCCGCGATGCCTCCGAGAGCGTGACCACCGGGATGCGCCGGTAGAGCGGCGGCGCGATCCGCCGTTCGACGAACTCGCCGACCCGTCCGGCGGTCCGGCCGAGCATCAACTCCCACATGGGCCCGTGGACGTGATGGAGCCAGGTGACCCGCGGGCCCCGGCACCACACCGGCGAGCCCCACGGCACCCCGTTCCAGATCTCGACGAGCGCGTCGCACGGACCGTGGCGGCCGGCGAGCTCGGCGGCGACCGCCCGGGGGAACACGCCCATCCGTCCGCCCCGCCGCACGACGTCGA
>JBILVB010000165.1:0-8219 GCA_044370695.1 Acidimicrobiales bacterium
CAGGGTATGTCCGGGGTCTGGGCGGGCTTCGTTCCGCAGGTCGAGGTCGGCGCACGGTACCGCTACGAACTCGTCACGGCGTCCGGGGCCACGGTGCTCAAGTCCGACCCCCTGGCGCGAGCGACCGAGGTCCCGCCGGCGTCGGCGAGCGTGGTCACCTCGTCGCACTTCGCCTGGGGTGACGGCGATTGGATGGCCGGCCGCGGCGAATCGGGTCGTTCGCTCCGCATCTACGAGGTGCACCTGGGCTCCTGGCGGCCGGGCCTCGGCTACCGCGAACTCGCGGTCCGACTGGCGGATCACGTCGCCGACCTCGGGTTCACCCACGTGGAGTTGCTGCCCGTGAGCGAGCACCCGTACGCGCCGTCGTGGGGCTACCAGGTCAGCGGGTACTACGCGCCGACGGCGCGCTTCGGCGTGCCCGACGACTTCCGCTTCCTCGTCGATCACCTCCACCGGCGTGGCATCGGCGTGATCGTCGATTGGGTTCCGGCCCACTTCCCCAAGGACGACTGGGCGCTGGCCCGTTTCGACGGCACGGCGCTCTACGAGCACGCCGACCCTCGCCAGGGCGAGCACCCCGATTGGGGAACGTTGGTGTTCAACTACGGCCGCAACGAGGTCCGTAACTTCCTGATCGCGAACGCGCTGTACTGGCTGGAGGAGTTCCACGTCGACGGCCTTCGCGTCGACGCCGTCGCCTCGATGCTCTACCTCGACTATTCCCGGCCGGCCGGAGCGTGGATCCCGAACCGATACGGCGGCCGGGAGAACCTCGAGGCGATCGACTTCCTGCGGGACCTCAACCGGGTGGTGCGCGCCGAGGTGCCGGGCGCACTGATGATCGCCGAGGAGTCGACCTCGTGGCCGGCGGTGAGCCGCCCGGTGGATCACGGCGGCCTCGGGTTCACCCACAAGTGGAACATGGGGTGGATGCACGACACCCTCGGGTACTTCGAGCGCGACCCCGTCCACCGGCGACATCACCACCGGGATCTCACGTTCGGGCTGCTGTACGCCTACACGGAGCGCTTCGTCCTGCCGCTCAGCCACGACGAGGTGGTGCACGGCAAGAGGTCGTTGTTCGGCAAGATGCCCGGTGACGAGTGGCAACGCTTCGCCAACCTCCGGGCCCTCTACGGCTGGATGTGGGCGTACCCGGGAGCCAAGTTGCTTTTCGCCGGGGGCGAACTCGCGCAGCGAGGCGAGTGGGACGACCACCGGGGCATCGACTGGTCTGCGCTCGACGCAGCGGCGAACCGCGGCGTACTCGAGCTGGTGCGCACCTTGAACCGCGTGGTCGGGGAGTGGCCGGCGCTCCAGCGCGATCACGACGCCGCCGGATTCCAGTGGCTCGACGCCGACGACGCCGACCATTCGGTCTATGCGTTCCTGCGCTGGTCGAACGACGGGGGGCAGGCGGTCGCGTGCGTGGCGAACCTCACCCCGGTTCCCCGCCCCGGGTACCGGCTCGGCGTGCCGTGGGAAGGACGCTGGACGGTGCTCGTCGATTCCGACGATGCCCGCTTCGAGGGTTCCGGCTTCGCGACCGGCCAGACCGTCGAGGCCGGCGACTGGCCCCACCAGGGGCAGGCCTGCTCGGCCGTCGTCGACCTCCCACCGTTGGGTGTCCTGCTCCTCGGATCTCCGGCGTGAACCGATCCCGGTCGCCGATCGCGGGCGGCGTCGTGCTCGGAGCCGCCGTCGGCGTGTTCGGTGTGGCCTTCGGGGTCCTGGCCACGACCTCGGGGCTCTCGATCGCCCAGGCGTGCGCCATGAGCATCCTGGTGTTCACCGGCGCGTCGCAGTTCCTCGCCGTGCGGGTGGTCGCCGACGGAGGGCTACCGGTGGCGGCGGTCGCCGGTGCACTGCTGCTGGCTGCGCGCAATGGCGTCTACGGCATGGCGATGTCGCGTGTCGTGCGCGGGTCACGCGTGCGCCGCGCGATCGCTGCGCAGTTGGTCATCGACGAATCGACCGCGATGGCTGCGGCGCAGGCCGATCCGGCCGCTCGGGAGCGGGCGTTCTGGGCGACCGGGATGGCGGTCTTCGTGTTCTGGAACGCCGGCACCCTCGGCGGTGCGGTCGTCGGCCGAGGGATCGGTGACCCGTCGGCGCTGGGTCTCGACGCAGCCTTCCCCGCAGGGTTCGTGGCCCTGCTGCTTCCACACCTGCGAACCCGGCCCGGCCGGTTGGCGGCGGGGATCGGGGGCGCGGCTGCGCTCGCCCTGGTCCCGTTCGTCCCGGCGGGCGTGCCGATCCTCGTCGCGTCGTTCGCGACGCTGGTCGGGTTACGGAGACCGACGTGAGTTGGACGACCATCCTGCTGATAGCGGTCGGCGCCTACTCGTTCAAGGCGCTCGGTCTGCTCGGGCTCGGCGATCGGAAACTGCCGGCAGCGGCCGAGCGAGTGCTCGCCCTCGTGCCCGCGGCGTTGCTCGCTGCGCTGGTGGTGGTCGACACCTTCTCCTCGGGCCGCAGCCTGGTCCTCGACGCCCGAGCGGCGGGCGTTGCCGCCGGGGGCACCGCCGCGCTGCTGCGGGCGCCGTTCCCGGCGGTGATCGCCATCGCTGCGCTGGTCGCGGCCGGGATCCGGCAACTGGGGGTTTGAGGCCGGACCCCCGCGGGTCACTCGCCCCGTAGGGGCCGGCAGGCGGCCGATGTGCGCCAGGTCTCCTGCAGGCCGGGGGCCTGGAGCACGTCGAGGCCGCCGGCGAGCACGGTCGTCAGATCGGCCAGGCGGGTGGCGAGATCCGAGAGCGCCTGGTTCGCTCCGGGTCGTGACGGGTCGACGGTGGCGAGATCACGCCGCAGCGACCCCACCCCGCTCTCGAAGCGGCCGAGCGCGGCGAGCAGCGCGGCGGTCGCCTCGGTGGGGGCTTCGGAACCGCCGCCGACGGCCAGCGTGTCGCGTCCGGCCCGGACGCTGCCCGCGAGTTCGGCGAGCACCCCGTCGAGCCGGGCACGGTCGGCGCCGGCGAGCGCGCCCAGTGTCGACTGGGCGTCGGCGGTCCGATCCACGATGGTGCCGATCGATCGGCAGATCCGATCGACGTAGGCCTCGGTGCCGCCGGAGGCGCCGCCGTCACCGCAGCCCGTCGCGATCGACAGGGCGACGGCGACCACGGTGGCGGTCAGGAGGCGAGCCCGGTGCACCACGGGAGGTTAGGAGCGGGCGGCTCGGTTCGGTCGGCGATCGCGCCCGTGGCTACGTAGCCTGGCCGCATGGCGCACGTGGTCGTGCACGGCCACTTCTACCAACCGCCACGGGAGAACCCGTGGAGCGACGTCGTCGGCCGCCAGCCCTCGGCGGCGCCGTTCCGCGACTGGAACCAGCGCATCACCGCCGAGTGCTACCGGCCCAACGCCTGGGCCCGGATCGTGGACACGGACGGCAACGTCGTCGGCATCGTGAACAACTACGAGCTGATGAGCTTCGACCTCGGTCCCACGCTCGCTCGCTGGCTCGACCGACACGCTCCCGACGTGCTGGCGCGGATGGTGGCGGCGGACCGGGCCGCGTCGACGGCGATCGCCCACCCCTACCACCACGTGATCCTGCCGCTGTGCACCGACCGTGACCGTCGGACCGAGTTGCGGTGGGGCCGAGCCGAGTTCCGGCACCGGTTCGGGCGGGAACCGGTTGGCATCTGGCTCCCCGAGACCGCCGTGGACGCCCCGACCCTCGAGGACGTTGCCGCAGAGGGGTTCTCGTTCACGATCCTCGATCCGTCCCAGATCGTCGATGCTGAGCCGGTGGGCCCCGGTGCCTACCGCTGGAGCGGCGCGACCGGTGCGACGGTCGATCTCGTCGTGTACGAGGGGTCGGTCAGTCACGACATCGCGTTCGGGATCGACTCGATGTCCTCGGCGGAGCTGATCGCTCGGGCCGTCGGCTCGGCCGGGACCGCGCCGCTCGTCTGTCTGGCCACCGACGGCGAGACCTTCGGGCACCATCACAAGTTCACCGAGCGCGCCGTCGCCTATGCGCTGGCCGTCGAGGTTCCCCGACAGGGACATACGACCGGTTCGCTGGAGCGCTGGCTGTCGGTCCACCGACCGACGCGCACCGTCGAGGTACGTCGCAGCGCATGGAGCTGCGTGCACGGCGTCGAGCGTTGGCGCAGCGATTGCGGCTGCTCCACGGGGGGCGAGCCGGGGTGGTCGCAGGCGTGGCGCGCTCCGCTCCGGTCGGCACTGGACACCGTACGGGACCAGGCGGCCGCCGCGTTCGAGGAACTCGGCGCCGAGGTGTTCGTCGAGCCGTGGACGGCGCGCGACGACTACGTCGAGGTCGTTCTCGACCCGAGTCGATGGTCCTGGTTCGCAGATCGGCACCTGCGCCGGGGGGCGTCACACGAGCGGGCCGTCGCGTTGCTCGAGGCACAGCGGCACGCCCTGGCGATGTACACGAGCTGTGGGTGGTTCTTCGCTGATCCGGCCGGCCTCGAGACGGTACTGGTGCTCCGGCATGCGGCGTGCTGCCTGGAGCGCGTCCGCGCTGCGGGCGGTCGGGTGTCGGAGGAGGCCGTGCTCGATCGGCTCGGCGAGATTCGCTCGAACCGGCCCGAGGAGGGCGACGGCGCCACGTTGTGGGTCCGGCGGGTCCGCCCCGGCCGGGAGGAAGCCGTGCTCGAAGCGGCGCTCGACTCCGCCCTGGAGGAGCTCGAGGTGGCCGACGAGGACTGGTTCGAGCGGCACCGGAACACGCTGCTCGCCGTCGTCGTGGCCGACGGTGCCCTACCCGATCCGCTCGGTGCTCGCGTCGCCGCCGTGCTCGGCTCCCGGCTCGCCGCCGCCTTGGGTGTGGTCGAACAGGGTGGCCCCCTGCAGGACGTCACGGGCATCGTCCAGGACTGCCACCTGCTTCGGCTCCGTCCCGCCCACCCGGAGCTGGCGGAGCGAGCGGGCCGGGCGCTCGCAGCGGTCACCCGACGCGGGGTGGAACGAGCCGATGCCACGGAGGTCGCATCGATGCTGGTCCTGGCCGGCCGCGCCGGGTTCGCCGTGGCGGCCGAACGGGCCCAGGAAGCCGTGTACGAGGCTGCCCGGGGTGGTGTCTCCCCGGTGGTGGCCGACCTCGGTGCCCTGCTGCGCGTCACGGTCGAACCGCGGTGGACGGCACCGCGCTGACGGCGCACGAGCGCGACCTACGATCATCGCCGTGGTGAGTCGGGATCCGTCGGCAGGTCGCCAGATCGATCCGGGTGCTCGCCGGGACGATCTCGTCCGCCGGTTCACCATCACCCCGTTCATGCGGCTGTCCCGGGTCCACGCGTTGCTGGTCGCCGGGGACGCCGCAGTCGCCGTGGCGCTCGCCGGGTCGCTGTTCTTCGACGTCGACGCGACCGAGGCGCGGGGCAAGGTCGCGCTCTACCTGCTGCTGACCCTTGCCCCGTTCTCGATCGTTGCACCGTTGATCGGTCCGGCGATCGACCGCATGGCCGGAGGGCGCCGCCTGATGGTCCTGCTCTCGGCGGCGGGCCGGGGGGTCCTGGCGCTCGTCGCCGTCGGCCATCTCGACAGCCTGCTGCTCTACCCGCTGGCGTTCGTGTTGTTGGTCCTGGCCAAGGCCTATGCGGTGGCCAAGAGCGCCCTGGTGCCCACGGTGGTGCGGTCCGACGCCGAACTCGTCGAGGCGAACTCGAAGCTCGGGGTGATCGCAGGGGTGGTCGGGGTCGCCGCCGCACTACCGGCGCTGCTGCTCAAGCTCGCCGCCGCAGAGTTGGCGATGGCCTTCGCGGCGCTGCTCTTCTGCGCCGGGGTCGTGACGGCGGTTCGTCTGCCCCGTCGGGTGGTGGTGGCTGCCGAACCCACCCCGGCCGCCGAGCGGGCCGAGCTGCGCAGCCTCGGCATCGTCCTCGCGGCCTCGGCCATGGCCTTCCTGCGCGCCACGGTCGGGTTCCTGTTCTTCCACGTGGCGTTCTGGTTCCGGAGCGACGACATCGGCGTGCTCTGGTTCGGCTTGGCCGCAGTGTTCTCCGCCCTCGGATCGCTCGCCGGTAACGCCACGGCGCCGCTCCTGCGTCAGAGCCTCTCCGAGGAACGCATCCTGGTATCCGTGCTGGGCCTCACCGCAGTGGCGGGTCTGCTGGCCGGCGTGGTCGGCGGCACGATGACCGCTGCGATGCTGGCCTGCACGGTCGGGTATTCGGCAGCGGCCGGGAGGCTCGCGTTCGACGCGATCGTGCAGCGCGACGCGCCCGATGCGAACCGCGGTCGGGCCTTCGCCCGCTTCGAGACGAAGTTCCAGCTGGCCTGGGTCGCTGCCGCATTCGTTCCGGTCGCGGTGCCGATCCCGGGCGATCTCGGTCTGCTCGCGGTGAGCGTGCTCAGCGCCATTGCCCTGGGCTCGTATCTCTTCGGGGCCAACTACCTGCGTCGCACCGGTCGGCTCCCTCCGTCGCTCAAGGGCCGTGCCTGGCGAGAGGTGCAGCGTCGGCGGCAGGTGGTGCGGGAACGCACGGACCCGCGAGGGGTTCGCCGGACCGGGCCGGCCCTGCCCGACCCGGCGGTGCCGTCCCCGCGCATCGCCGATCGGGCGGACCCGAGCCCTCGACGCTCGCCACCGGGTCCGCTCCCGCCCCCGACGTCAGGCTGAGGACCGGCTCAGCGAACCTGGCTGCCGATGTCGCTGAGCCCGGCCACGGCGTCGGCGATCGCACCGGTGCGGTCTGCGGCGCGATGTGCGCTCGTGACGATCTCCGCCGCCGTCGCCGTCTGCTCCTCGACCGCTCCGGCGATCGAGCTCTGGAGCTGGCTGATGTGGTCGATCACCTCGGTGATCCCGTGGATCGCAGCGACCGCCGTCGCCGTATCGGACTGGATCGTCGTGATCATCGTTGCGATCTCACCCGCTGCCCGCGTCGTCTGCTCGGCCAGGAGCTTCACCTCCTGGGCGACGACGGCGAAGCTCTTGCCCGCTTCACCGGCTCGGGCTGCCTCGATCGTGGCGTTGAGGGCGAGGAGATTGGTCTGGTCGGCGATCGAGGTGATCACCTCGAGGACCCGGCCGATCTCGCGCGAGGACTCCCCGAGTCGAGCGACGATGTCGTTCGTCCGGGTCGCTTCGTCGACGGCGCCGGCTGCGACGGTCGACGCCTCGGTCGCGCTGGTGGAGATCTCGCGCACCGACGCCGACATCTGTGCCATGGCGCTCGCGACGGTCTGCACCGACAGGTTCACCTCGTCGATGGAGGCGCGCACTCGACCGGCCTCGTCGTCGACGAGGTCGGACAGCCGGCGCGATCGGGCCAGGGCCTCCTCGGCGCGCTCGGTCAGCCGGCGCTCCGCGGTCGCCCGTTCGAGCTGCGCCTCGAGGAGGGCGGCGCGGTCGCCGGCGCCGCGTTCCTCGACCTCGACCGCATGTCGACGGATCTGCTCGAGGCCACGCCAGAGCGTCGCGACGACACCGACGGTCACGAGGCCGAACGCGGCGTACCCGAGGTGCCAGGCCCAGGTCATCGACCCGGTGGCCGCGCCGAGCACGGCGTCCCGCCAGATCATCGCTGCCCCGCCGTGCGCCCCGAGCAGTGTCGACGCAACCGCGACCGGGAACCACGACTGGTACGCCGCGGCGACGACGAGCACGACCAGCACGTGGGCTCGGGCGTGGGGATCTCCGCCGCTCAGGTGGGCGAGGGCTGCCGAACAGACGGCAAGCGCGACGACGACGAGAGCGCCGCGCCGGAGCTGCGACCCGGGGGGCGCAGCGGCGAAACCGCACACGACGACGACCGCAACCCAGATCAGGCCGACGGGGCCACGCGGGCCGGCGACCGCCAGCCCGGCGAGCGCCACGGCATGCAGCGCCACGAGACCCAGGACGAGCCGGTGCCGACGCTCGAACTCGGGGGCGTCGAGCGCAGCCGGTCGTGGCAGCCAGGTCGGTGAACGCTCCGTCACGTTCGTGGAATCGGCGTCGGCGACCGGGAGTTGAGCGAAGCGGCGGGCGAGCGGCCGCAGCGGTCAGCCGTCGAGGTCGAGCCTCGCCAGCCACAGGCCGGGCGCGTCCACCTCCGCCGGGGTCGGGAGCGCGACCTCACCGGCCCACAGCCGGCTCACCCCGGCGCTGCCCGCCCGCTCGACCACTCCGGCGACGAACGCGCTGCCTCGCTCGACCGCTGCCCGCGTCAGGGTGAGACCGAAGAGCCGTTCGACGAAGAGATCGGACGGATCGGCGTCGATGCGGCGTCGGCGCACCGCCTCGGCGATACGGC
>JBILVB010000166.1:0-8190 GCA_044370695.1 Acidimicrobiales bacterium
AGCGCGCCGGCGACCCCGGGCAGCACGCCGTGAGCGAGCGCGTCGCCGATGAAGGCGAGCCCGCGCAGAACGACGTAGGTGCCGGCGACGGCGCAGGCGACGGAGATGAGCGAACCGGCGAGCAGCGCTCGCAGCAGGAACTCGTTGTCGACGAAGGGGCTCAGGAGGCTCATCCGGCCGACATCATGGCGTGCCGAGTGCCCCCGCGATGCCGTTGGCGAGGAGGGTCAGGAAGGTCGCGTACCGACCGTCGGCAGGCATCGTGTGGGTGGCGAGTTCCACGACGCGGACGCCGGCTTCCCGGGCGAGGGCGTCGGCGGTGGCTTTCGGGGTGCCGATCTCGGTGAACAGGACGGTCACCTTCTTGGTGGCGATGATTCGCTTGAGCTCGGCGAGTTCCTTCGCCGAGACCTCGGCCTGGGAGCTGAGGGAAGGCACGACGGCACCGACCAGCTCGAACTCGTAGCGGTCGGCGAAGTAGCCCATCGACTCGTGGCCCGTGACGAGTTTGCGGCGGGCGGCGGGGATGCCGGCGAGCTGGTCGCGGATGCGGGCATCGAGGGCCCGCAGACCGTCGGCCGCAGTGGCGGCGCGGCCGGCGGTCGGGATGCCGGCGGCGTCGAGGGCAGCGCCGAGGGCGGTCGCCACGTCGGCCATGCGGATCGGGTCGAGCCACAGGTGCGGGTCTTCGGCCCCGTGGTCGTGGTCGTGATCGTGGTCGTGGCTGTCCGCCGTCGCCCGGGGCGTGATGTGGTCCGAGGCGCGGAACACCTGGACGCCTTTCGCGCTCGCCTGGTCGAGCGTCTCGTCGAAGCCGGCCTCGAGATCGAGGCCGTTGACCACGACGAGCTTCGCCGTGCCCACGGCCGCGATGTCCTTGGCCGACGGGGCCCAGTCGTGCGGGTCGACCCCGTTGCCCATCAGGACGGTCACCTTGGCGGCGGTACCGACGATGTCACGGACGACGGCGCCGAGGACCGGGGTGGACACGACGACCGTGGGCAGGGGTGCCGCGGGGACGGCCGTCGGCGCAGCGGACGAGCTCGCCGCGGGGGTCGAACTCGGCGCAGCGGTCGTCGGGCTCGATGTCGCCCCGCCCGCCGGTGGTGCCGACGTCGTCGCGGTGCTCGTGGCCGCCGCCGCCCCCGGGCTCGTGGACGACGGCGCGGCCGACGTCGGCTCGGACGACCCGCAACCGGCGAGGCCGAGCAGGCTGCAAGCAGCGACCGCTGCGATGCGGAGAGAGCGAGGCATGCTACGAGTCTACTGATTCTGAGAATCACTCCCAAAGAGAGCGGAACCGCTGGTTCGCGCGACCCCCTAGGCTCGGCCCGTCGGTTGGAGCCTGTCGGGGGTCGACATGGGGAGGCAGCGGCGATCGCTCGGTGGACTCGCAGCCCGCTGGCGTTCCCCGCGTGACGGTCCGCCCGTCGAGCCGGCACTCGGGGTCACCTCGTTCCACCTGTGGTGGCAGGACCTCGACGGGGGCACCCCGATCGTCGAGGCCTCCGCCGTGCTGACCGTGGTCCGGCCGCCTGCCGTCGATCGGCTCTACTTCTGGGCGCTGCAAGCGACGTTCCTCGACGGCGCCCGCTCCTACGGTGGTGCACACACGGGGTTGCAGTGGAACCCGCGGCATCCGCGGAATCGGGCGGTGAACTGGGGTGGGTACGCCGACCCGCCGGAGTCGAACGTGTTGCGGGGCTCGGCCTCGACGCTGCCGAGCGCACCGGACGACCCCAACACCCGCGACTACGCCTGGGAGCCGGCTCGGCCCTACCGGTTCACGATCCGGCGCGGACCCGACGGGTGGTCGGCCGATGTCGGGCCGGTCGGGGAGGCCCCGGTGGTGATCCGCTCGCTGTACGCCGGCGGGGATCGGCTCGCCGGTCTGGTCGTGTGGTCCGAAGTGTTCGCGGCGTGCAGCGATCCGCCGGTGGTGGTGCGCTGGAGCGGCCTGTCGGCGACGACGGCCTCGGGTGCGGTGGTGCGTCCTGCGTCGGTGCGGGTGAGTTTCCAGGGAAACGGGACGTGCCCGAACACCGACGTGCGGTTGACGCCGGACGGGATCGAGCAGGCCAGTGGCGTGGCGCGCACGGTGCGAGACGGCACGGTGCTCCCGGTGCCGGATCGAGGATCGCCGCGCTAGGGTGCCCCTTCGCCGTTCGGGCAACCGGGCGGTCTGGCGACGTGGCCGAGTGGTTTAGGCAAGGGCCTGCAAAGCCCTGTACCTGGGTTCGATTCCCAGCGTCGCCTCCAGCGTGGAACCTGGCCGAGGTGACGGCGTGCCGGGCCGTCACGACACGAAGCAGTCGACACAGACCGCTCGGTCGGCGTCGGCGAGGAGCCTGCGGTGCTTGACCAGGAAGCAGGACCGGCACACGAACTCGTCGTCGCGGCGTGGGCGGAGTTCGTCCTCCAGGATCGTTGTCGCCGCAACGAGTTCGGGAGCTTCCTCGTCGCCGTCGTCCTCGGGGGTCGCGAGCCGCTCCCGCAGCACCTCGTCCAGGCCCAGCTCGACGTCGGTGTCGTCGGTGTCGTCGTCCGCGGCGCCCGCCCCGAGGCGGCGGCCGGGGCCCGCTTCGGCGCGCTCGTCGACGCCCGGCGTGAGCCCGAGGTCCGGGCCGAGCTCGACGTCCAGGTCGACGTCCTCGTCCCGCACACCCTCGCCGTCGGAGTCCTCGTCCCCCTGGAGGTCCCGGTCGAGGTCGGCGTCGAGGTCGGCGTCGAGGTCGGCCTCCGTACGTTCGGCGGCGCCGAAGAAGTCCTCGGCGGCTTCGTCGTCGCGGACGTCGAGATCGTTCTCGTCCTCGTGGAACAGTCCCTCCATCTCGTCGCGCATCGTCGCTGCCTCCCCGGGTGGCGGTGCTCGTGCCGGCGGTGCCGGCGGTGCCGTCGGGCCACTGTCCCCGCTGCTCGGGAGGGCCGCCAGGGCCGATGGAACGCCTCGCTAGAGTCCGCGCATGACCGTGCCGAGTGCGTCCGCTCCCGAGGCCTTCGATCCCGACGCGTTGCGGGACCGCTACCGGGCCGAGCGCGACAAGCGCCTGCGCGCCGACGGCAACGAGCAGTACGTCGAGATCGCCGGCGAGTTCGCCCGTTACCTCGACGACCCCTACGTCGAACCGCTCGAGCGCCCGGCACGCACGGTCAACGTGGAGGTCGCCGTGGTCGGTGGCGGTTTCGGCGGGATGCTGATCGGCGCCCGCCTGCGTGAAGCCGGCATCGACGACTTCGTGATCATCGAAAAAGGCGGCGACTTCGGGGGCACCTGGTACTGGAACCGCTACCCGGGTGCGGCGTGCGACGTGGAGTCGTACATCTACCTGCCATTGCTCGAGGAGCTCGGGTTCCTCCCCGCCTCGAAGTACACCCCGGCCCCCGAGATCCTCGCCCACAGCCGGCGCATCGCCGAGCACTACGGCCTCTACGAGCGTTCGATGCTCCAGACCGAGGTGACCGAGGCGCGCTGGGACGAGGCCGCCCGGCGCTGGACGATCGCCACCGGCCGCGGCGACACCGTGCGGGCCCGGTTCCTGTGCATGGCCAACGGTCCGTTGCACCGCCCGAAGCTCCCCGGCATCGACGGCGTCGGCACCTTCGCCGGCCACTCGTTCCACACGAGCCGTTGGGACTACGACTACACCGGCGGCACCAGCGAGGGAAACCTCACCGGGCTCGCGGACAAGGTCGTCGGCATCATCGGCACCGGGGCGACCGCGGTGCAGTGCGTGCCGCACCTGGGCCGAAGCGCGCAGCACCTCTACGTGTTCCAGCGCACCCCGTCGTCGATCGACGTCCGCAACGACCGCAGCACCGATCCCGAGTGGGCGGCGTCGTTGCAGCCCGGTTGGCAGCGCCGCCGCCAGGAGAACTTCACCAACCTCACCTCGGGCGCGTTCGACACCGAGGACCTCGTCGCCGACGGTTGGACCGAGATCATCGCGAAGCTGTTGCTGCGGGCCCGCCAGGGCGGTCTCGGCACCGATCCCACCGAGATCGCCAAGGTGGTCGAGCTCGCCGACTTCGAGAAGATGAACCAGATCCGCGGCCGGGTCGACGAGGTGATCGACGACGCCGGGACCGCCGACGCGCTCAAGCCGTGGTACCGGCAGTTCTGCAAGCGCCCCTGCTTCCACGACGACTACCTGCCCACGTTCAACCGGCCGAACGTGACCCTCGTCGACACCGACGGCAAGGGCGTCGACCGGATCACCCCGCGCGGCGTGGTCGCCAACGGTGTCGAATACGAGCTCGACTGCCTGATCTACGCGACCGGGTTCGAGGTGGGCACCGATTTCACCCGTCGGTCCGGCTACCAGGTGTTCGGCGCCGACGGGCTCACCCTCACCGACAAGTGGGCCGACGGGGTGCGCACGTTCCACGGGTTGTTCTCCCGCGGGTTCCCCAACTGCTTCATCGTGTCGCCCGCCCAGTCCGGGTTCTCGGTCAACTTCCCGCACATGTTGAACGAGCAGGCCATCCACATCGCCCACGTCGTGCGCCGGCTGACCGACGACGGCGTCACCCGCGTCGAGGCCGCCCAGGCCGCGGAGGACGCCTGGGTGGCCGAGATCGTCGCCAACTCGACGATGAACCTCGCCTTCCTCGAGGCCTGCACGCCCGGCTACTACAACAACGAGGGCCGGCCGCAGGTGCGGGCGGCGCAGAACGGCAGCTACGGAAAGGGCCCGGTCGCCTTCGCCCGCCTGCTCGAGCACTGGCGCCGGAGCGGGGAGCTCGCCGGCCTGGAACGCAGCCGCTGACGCCGGGCGCGGTCCGCCTGCGCCGCTGGCCGGTGGCCCGGGTCACGAGGCCCGTCCGGGGTGCCTTTCCGTGACCACCCCGCCGCGCGGCATGATGGCGGCGAGGGGCGCCCGCGTCGGCGGGCTCATGTGACCAGCAAAGGACGGCGTATGCCTGGTGGTGCGCTCAAGACCGCGAGCATGGACGACTTCGACCTGCGGATGTCGGAGAAGGTCCGCCCGCTCTACGACGCAGTGGTCGCGTTCATCCGCGACGAGGTCGACCCGATCACCGAGGAGTTCCACCGGCTCGGCGAGAGCCGCACGGACCGCTGGAGCTGGGCTCCCGGGCAGCTCGAACTGCTCGACGGGGTGAAGGCCAAGGCCCGGGCCGCCGGCCTGTGGAACTTCTTCCTGCCCGACGCCGAGACCGGCGAGGGCCTCAGCAACCTCGACTACGCCTACATCGCCAACGAGCTCGGCAAGAACCGCCTGGCGTCGGAGTGCCTGAACTGTTCGGCGCCCGACACCGGCAACATGGAGGTGCTCGAGCGGGTGGGCACGCCCGAGCAGAAGAAGCAGTGGCTCGAGCCGCTGCTGCGGGGCGAGATCCGCTCGGCGTACGCGATGACCGAGCCCGGCGTCATGAGCTCCGACGCGAAGCAGATCGCCACCCGGGCTGTGCTCGACGGCGACGAGTGGGTCATCAACGGCGAGAAGTTCTACATCTCGGGTGCCGGCGATCCCCGCTGCAAGATCATGATCACCATGGTCAAGACGAACCCGGACGCCGACACCTACAAGCAGCAGTCGCAGATCCTGGTGCCGATCGACACCCCCGGGGTGGAGATCGTCGGCCCGATGTACGTCTTCGGTGCCGACGACGCGCCGCACGGCCACATGCACATCCGGTTCAACGACGTGCGCGTGCCCAAGGAGAACGTCCTGTGGGGTGAGGGCCGGGGCTTCGAGATCTCCCAGGTCCGCCTCGGGCCGGGCCGCATCCACCACTGCATGCGCTCGATCGGTGCGGCGGAGAAGGCCATCGAGTTGATGGTCGACCGTGGCCTGAGCCGGGAGGGCTTCGGCAAGAAGCTCATCAACCTCGGCAAGAACATGGAGGTCGTGTCCCGGGCCCGTATCGAGGTCGAGGCGATGCGGCTCATGGTGCTGCGGGCCGCCAAGGCCATGGACACCCTGGGCAACGCCGAGGCCCGCGTGTGGGTGAGCGCGGTCAAGGCGATGGTGCCGGAGAAGTGCTGCGACATCATCAACGAGGCCATCCAGATGCACGGCGCCGCCGGCATCTCCCAGTGGTTCCCGCTGGCCGACATGTGGCACAGCCAGCGCACGCTGCGCCTGGCCGACGGCCCCGACGAGGTCCACCACCAGGTGGTGGCCCGGGCCGAGGTGAAGAACCGCGAGGCCGAGCGCCTGGCGGCCGGCCGCGCCGCCGACCACCTGTCGCGCGGCTCGGTGTTCACCGGGCCGTGATCGGAGCCGGGTCCGCCGGCCGCATCATTCGAACCGCATCGGGGGCCCGGCCACACGGCCGGGCCCCCGGCGCGTCAGCGTTCCTGCGATCGACCTGCGTCGTGTTCCCTCGGTCATCTGCCGTGGCCTTCGCCGTTGTGCCCGTGACGGCGTCGACGTTTCGCCACTGCCACGAGAACGCTTCCCAGCAGCCCCCCGGCCGTGAGTCCCTTCACGAGTTGGCCTGATGGCCCTGATCCCCCATCGAACGGTAGGACGAGGACGAGGGTCAAAAGCAGAACAGCAGGCGCCGCGCTTGTCAGTAGTAGAAGCACGGTCATCCGTCTGGGGAGTCCCCAGGTGACGGCGACGACGAGTGCGAGCACGGCACCGATTGCGAGCCACACGTCGGCCACTACCTGCAGGAGCCGCCGAAGTAGTGACTCGGGGAGGTGACGATCGCCGCCCCACCGGGTGCCACCGCAAGGGCGAGGCCCGCAGCGCTCTCGCCGGATCCGTAGGTCACCCACAGCATCACGGCCCACGCAGCAAGGCTCCACACGACAAGGTGCATGCGGGGATTTCGACTCAACGGCATTGCGACCCCCGATAGATATCCGGCCACCAGGAGATGGTGAAGGACGGCCGGCGGGGAGAGGTGCCCTTGATCTTCGTCCCGTGCTTCGTCACGACGTTCCGCGCTTCTTGTTCCAGCGCCTCGACATTGCCAAGGCTGTCATAGCGATGATGAAGAACAGCGTTGTGAGTCTGACGGCGAGTCTTGGCCGAGACCCTCGCACCGCTCCAGGTGTTGTGCGGCCTCGTTGTCTGCGAGAGCGGAAGGTTTCGCGACTGGATGCGCTTCTCAATAACTACGCCCGTCGCCGTCGACGCGCTCCGACCAGGGCGAAAGCGACGATCAACGGGGCTGCGGAGCCGTAACCAATCGTTAGATGGGCTCGGGGGCTCGAATACCCGTCGAATGGAACCGCAAGGTAGATCGCAACCCCAATCGCACAAATCACAGCGACGAGCAGTAGTCGTCCCGATTTTGTTCTTGGCCTTGAGGTCAGCTGCAGCGACGCCGATGCCAAGCCGAGAGCGAATCCGATAGCTAGCCACATGCCGTCGCCTACTTGCAGTTGCCACCGTTGTAGTGGGAAAGAACGTATGGAGTCCACGGATTGAGATGATTGACAATCACCCGTAGGCAGGCTCCGGCGCCTTGCACCCAGGCGGCATATGCCGTCAGAACGCCGAAAGGGATAACGAGCGGTGGAAACCGGGAACCCAGTAAGGCGGACGCAACGCCAATACCGAGTGCGATGTGATTCGTCTCTGTCTTGTTGAAGAACACGGTCGTCGACCGCCATCCCCAGGAGATCTTGGGGTCCGCGACCACCGGGAACGCAGCGCCGGTGTGGTGGATGGTTTGGGTGATGGTGGTGCCGTCGATGCGGTAGTCGGTGGGGACGGCTGCGCCGTTGCGGTCGCGTGCCCAGGGTGGGGCGACGGTGGCGAGGTGCGTGTCGTCGCGATGGACCGAGATGGTGCCGTCGGGGTTGGCGCTCAGGTGGGTGGCCCCGGTGATCGGGAACCGGTACTCGGTGGGTGCGCCGGCGTGTTCGATCACGACGAGTGCGCGGACCCCGCCGTCGTCGGTGGCTTGCACGGCGTTCGCGTACCTGCCCGGTGACGGGTACACGACGGTGCCCGCGTCGAGTGTCACCGCAGGGGCGTCGTCGGCGGCGCCCGGCAGGCCGATCGTCAACCCGTTGAACTCGACGCCGTCGGCGGCGCGGCGGGGAATCGCGACCGTGTCGGTGACCACGGCGTCGGTGGCGGTGCTCGTCGAGGTGTCGGTGGTGTCGGTGAGCAGATCAGCAGCCGTGGCCAGCGCGGCGGTTGCTTCCCGGGCGGTCACCCGATCGCTCGACGCATGCGCCACGCCGGGAGCGCCCGCCACCGCGAT
>JBILVB010000167.1:0-8134 GCA_044370695.1 Acidimicrobiales bacterium
GGGCCGAGGAAGGCGGAGAAGATGCTGCCGAGGAGGAGCCCGAACACGGCGGTGGCGTACAGCAGCCACACGGCGATCTGGAGGGTCTGCGGGAGCGACGGGTTCGTCCACCGCCAGTTCGAAAGGCCCGGCATGGTCGCCAGTCTGGCAGGGCGGGCCCGCCGAGTACCGTTCGAGCGATGTCGACGACGCGACCGCTGCGGTTCGGGGTGATGGCGTCCGGGAAGGTGACCTCCGGCGCTGAATGGCGGGCCTACGCCCGCCGGATCGCCGACCTGGGCTACGACACCCTGAGCCTTCCGAACCACCTCGCCACGCAGACGCTCGCCCCTCTGCCGGCGCTCGTCGCGGCGGCCGACGCAGCCCCGTCGCTGCGGGTGGGAACGCTGGTGATCGACAACGAGAGCGTCCACCCGGCGGTGATCGCCAACGAGTGCGCCACCGTCGACGTGCTCACCGACGGTCGCCTCGAGGTCGGCATCGGCGCCGGGTGGCTCCCGGCGGACCACACCGCCATCGGCCAACCCTGGGCGCCGGCGGGCGAACGCATCGAGCGCCTGGCCGAGGCGGTCTCGGTGCTGCGGGCCGTGTGGGACGATGCCCCGGCGAACGTCGACGGCACGCACTACCGGCTGCGGAACTTCGCCGCCGGGGCCCGGCCGGTGCAGCGTCCGCACCCGCCGATCCTGATCGGCGGCGGGGGGCGACGCGTGTTGCAGTTGGCGGCCCGGGTGGCCGACATCGTGTCGTTCGTGCCGAACATGGCGGCCGGCCGGGTGGGGCCCGAGTCGGCGGCGAGCGCCACCGGCGCGGCCACCCGCGCCAAGCTGGCCTGGGTGCGCGAGGCCGCCGGCGACCGGTTCGATGCCCTGGAACTGCACGTCAACGTCACCCTGGTGCGTCTCGGCGACCGGTCCGAAGGTCTGGCCAAGGTGGCGCGCGCCTACGCCACCAGCGAGGCCGACGCCGCCGAGGTACCGCATGCGCTCGTCGGCTCGGTCGAGGAGATCGCCGAGGACGTGCTGCGCCGCCGCGACGAGTTGGGCCTCTCCTACCTCACCGTGTTCGAAGGGTCGATCGACGCCTTCGCCCCGGTGATCGCCCGGCTGCGCGCCTGACCGTGACCGCGCTCGTCGATCTGCTGCCGCCACCCGGCAGCGACCCGGCCGACGTCCTCGACGCCTTCGCAGCGTGGGCCGCGGCCGGCGGTCGGCCGCTGTACCCGCACCAGGAGGAAGCCGCGCTCGCCCTCGCCGCCGGGGACCACGTGGTCCTGGCCACCCCGACCGGGTCGGGCAAGAGCCTGGTCGCCGTGGCGGGCATCCTGCTGGCCCGCAACCGGGGTGAGCGGGGGGTGTGGACGGCGCCGATCAAGGCGTTGGTGTCGGAGAAGTTCTTCGACCTGGTCGAGTTGCTGGGTGCCGAGACGGTCGGCCTCGCCACCGGTGACGCCGCCATCAACGCCCAAGCCCCGGTGCTCGTGTGCACCGCCGAGATCCTCGCGAACCAGGCGCTGCGCTCGGGCGCCGACGCGCCGGTCGGGTTCGCGTGCCTCGACGAGTTCCACTACTACGGCGACCCGGCGCGGGGCTGGGCCTGGCAGGTGCCGCTGCTGGAACTGACCCGGACCCAGTTCCTGCTGGCCTCGGCGACGTTGGGGGACGTGACGTTCCTCGCCGGCGACCTCGAACGGCGCACCGGGCGCAACGTCACCGAGGTCACCTCCGTCCTTCGGCCGACCCCGCTGCATCACGCCTGGCGGATGACCCCGGTGGCCGACAGCGTGCTCGACGCCGTGCGCGACGGGCTGTCGCCGGTCTACGTGGTGCACACCACCCAGGCCGCCGCCATCGAGCGGGCGCAAGCACTGGTCAGCCTCCCGTTGACGACCCGGCCCCAGCGGGAGGCCATCGCCGCTGCGCTCGGCGGCGTCCGGCTCACCAGCGGCTTCGGCCAGACGCTCGGACGCCTGCTGCGCAACGGCGTCGGGGTCCACCACGCCGGGATGCTGCCCCGGTACCGCCGCTTGGTGGAGCGTCTCGCCGGCGAGGGACTGCTACCCGTCGTCTGCGGTACCGACACCCTCGGGGTCGGGGTCAACATCCCGATCCGGACCGTGCTGATGACGGCGCTCACCAAGTTCGACGGGCAGCGGGTCCGCACCTTCAGCGCCCGGGAGTTCCACCAGCTCGCCGGCCGGGGCGGGCCGGCCCGCGACGGTCCCCACCGCCCCCGGGGGGGGCAGGCCCCCGACCACGTGATCGACAACGCCCGGGCGCTCGCGCGCGCCGGCGACGACCCCAAGGCCCGACGCAAGGCCACCAGGGCCAAGGCGCCCGAGGGGTTCGTCCACTACGACGACAAGACCTTCGAGCGACTGTGGGCGGCCCGGCCCGAGGCGCTGGTGTCGCGCTTCGCGGTGTCGGCCGATCTCGTGGCGTCGGTGCTGGCCCGCCCCGACGGTCCGGTCGCGTTGAAGAGGCTGTTGCGGGACAACCACGACAGCGACCAACGAAAGCGTCGGCACCGGCGCCGGGCGCTGCGAATCTACCGGTCGTTGGAAGCCGCCGGGGTGGCGACGCGGGTGCGCGACGCACAGGGGCGCTGCGCCGGCGTACAGGTCGGGTCGCTCGTCGAGGGCTCCGACGAGCGCGCGCTGCTGCGGTTCTCGTCGCCGCTCGCGACGTTCGCCATCGAGGTGGTCGCGACCTTGGACCGCGACGATCCGGCCTACCCCCTCGAGGTGGTCAGCGTGCTCGAGTCGGTGCTCGACGACCCCCGGGCGGTGCTGTACGCGCAGCAGAACGCGGCGCGCGCCGCCGAGGTCGCCCGCCTCAAGGCCGAGGGGGTGCCCTACGAGGAACGGCTGGCGATGCTCGACGCCGTGACCTGGCCCAGGCCGATGGCCGATGTCGTCGAGGCGTGCTTCGTCACCTACCGCAGCGCGCACCCGTGGCTGGAGGACGTGCCGTCACCCAAGGGCGTCCTGCGGGAGCTGGCCGAGGGCGGGGAGAGCTTCGGCGGGTTCGTGAAGCGCTACAAGCTCGAACGCAGCGAGGGCCTGCTGCTGCGGTACCTCACCGACGCCTGGCGGGCCCTCGACCGGTCGCTTCCCGACGAGGCGTACACCGACGAGCTCGAGGATCTGATCGACTGGCTGGGGCGCCTGATCCGGGCCACCGACGCCACGTTGCTCGAGGAGTGGGAACGCCTCGCCGGCGGCCCGGTGCACGACCATTCGACCGAGCTGGGTCGGTCGCCGGTCGCCGGTCCGCCGGCGGCGTGGCGCCCCGCGGGGCGCACCGCCGCGTTCGGCTGGGTGGAGTTGCTGGCCCGGCGGGCGTACCCGGCGCTCGCCGAACGCACCGGGTGGACCGCCGAGCGTCTGGCCGAGGCGATGGCGCCCTACTGGTCCAGCCACGATGCGATCGGCACCGACGCCGGGGCCCGATCCGGTGCGTGGTTCGAGCTGCACGACGAGCCGGGCCGGTGGCGGATCGTGCAGCGCCTCGCCGACCCCGGCGGCGAAGGCGACTGGCGGCTGTTGGCCTCGGTCGACCTCGCCGTCGCCGAGGACGACGGGGCGCCGACGCTGCGGCTCGACGCCCTCGGCCTGTTCGGCGAGGAACTCCCCGCCGGCCGGTGAGGCGGCGGCGAGGACGAGGATCTCGCCGCGCAACGCCTGTTGCCCCAGCGGATCGCACCCGATCGTCGCGTCGCGCACGGCGACGAACTCGGCGAACGTCCGCTCGAGGTCGAGCTCCTGCGTGAGCCGTGGGTGCTGGTGCGCATGGGCGTGCTGGTCCGGGCGCTCGTGGACCGCGGCTCGCACGGCCTCGCCCCGCTGTCGGCCGGCACGGTGGTCGGCGCCGATCGATGGACGCCCGCGGATGAGCGGCGCCCATGGCGAAGCGCCGCCGAGGAGTTCACGGCGCCGACACAGCGCCGCAATCCGCGTCGGGAACGCTAGGGAGATGATCGTGCGCGCCCTCGACGATGCCGACCAGCCCGGGTTGGGGCACCTCGTGGCGGTGCTCGCCGCCGAGCCCCGACGGTTCGGGCGGCGGGCGTCACCGAAGCCGCCCTCGGGGTGGCGGTCCCGGCTTGCGCACCCGGCCAGCCTGCATGGGGCTGGTGCGTTCGAGGAAGGTGTTCTGATCGGCGTCGCCCGGCTCGTGCCGGCTGGCGCAGGGCGCGACGAGCTGCTCGTGGCCGTCGCTCCCGACCATCGCGGCAGCGGGCTCGGCACGGTGTTGGTAGGCGCTGCGCTCGAGCTCGCTGCCGCTCGTGGTGCACGCGCCGTGGTGGCAGCGGTGGAGCAACGGAATCGAGCGGCGATGGCCCTGTCCAGGCGGCTCGGCTGCCCGGTGCTCGCACTCGGCGGTGGCCGGGTCGAGGTGGTCCTGCAGCATGAATCCTTCGCCTTCTCGGCCTGAGGGGTCGGCTACCGTGAACGACATCGGAGAAGGATCGACGGCCCGTTCTACCCTGGCGCGTTTCGGGCTGGGCACCATGGCGTTCGCCTCGCCGGCCGCCGACCCGGCCGAATGCCTCGCCGTGGTGCACCGGGCGATCGACGCCGGGCTGACGTTCATCGACACTGCCGACGTCTACGGCCAGGGCGCAGTCGAGACCCTGCTCGGTCCGGCGGTGCGTGCCCGGCGCGACGAGATCGTCCTGGCCACCAAGTGCGGGTTGCCGATGGGCGAGCGTCGGGGCCTTGGGGCGGACCGGGTCCGCGAGGCGACCGAGGAGAGCCTGAGGCGGCTCGGTGTCGAGCGAATCGACCTGCAGCAGCTTCACCGACCCGACCCCGCGACGCCGATCGAGGAGACGCTGGGCGCCATCGGCGGTCTCGTCGGGGACGGCACGATCGGCGCCTATGGCACCTCGTGCTTTACGGCCGGGATGCTGGCCGAGGTGGTGGCGCTCGGCGCCGAGGGCGTCGCTCCGGCCCCGTTGTCTGAGCAGCTCCCGCTCTCGTTGCTGGTCCGCTCCCGCGAGCGTGAGGTGCTCCCCGCCTGCGCAGCGCTCGGGGTGGCTGCGATCGTGTGGAGCCCGCTCAACGGCGGCTGGCTCACCGGGAAGTACGGACCCGATCGCCAAGTCCCGGCTGGCTCCCGTGGCTCGTTCGCCGGCTCGTTCGTCGACCCGACCGACGCCGCCAAAGCAGCCGTCGTGCCGCAACTCGAGGCGCTCGCCGCCGAGTCCGGACTGACCCTCTCCGTGATGGCCCTGGCGTGGGCCGCGGCGCAACCCGGGGTGTCCACGGTGCTCATCGGGGCCCGAACAGTCGAGCAGCTCGACGCGCTGCTACCGGCGGCCGCCGTCACCCTCGGGGCCGACCTCCAGGCGGCGATCGACGCCGTCGTCGCGCCGGGGACCACGGTCGACCCGCGCAACGACGCCTGGCCCGATCCTCCCCGGCTCAACCGGGCCGGCTGAGCCGATCGGCGGCCGCTGCCCGACGGGTGGCTGCCCGTTGCCGAGAGCGTTCGCCGGCTCCGCGCACGGCCCGGTACCCCCACGTGCGGGCAAGGCGGGTCAGCGGCACCTGCGGATGGGGGGCGGAGGCTGCCGGGTCGAGGTAGGCGGTGACGGCGATCCGGGCGACGGTCTCGGGATCGAGCTCGGGGCGACGGGCTCGGATGAACCGGACGAGGTCCTGCAGATCGTGGACGCCGGCGCGCAGCACGCTGGCGAGATCGACGACGGCCAGCGCGGCGGTGACCGCCTTGGCGACGGGGAGCTTCGAGCCCACCCGGGTGGCGCGCAGGGCGAGCGCAGCCCCGGGCACCTTGGCCGCCAGGCCGGCGACGAACCCGTCGTCGGCCGCGGCCAGCCGCCGTTCGAGCTCGGCCGTCGTGAGCGCCTGGATCGGTTCGGCGTACACCTCGACCAGCGCGTCGGTGAGCAGGCGCCGCAGCAGCGCTGGGCCGGCCTGGGCCGCCTCGAGCCCGCGATCCTTCAGCGCTCGAGCCACTTCGAGGTAGCGGCGGTCGCCGGTGGGCGCGTTCGGCGGCGTGGGATCCGGGAGCGGCACGGTCATGGCCCCCAGCGTGGCCGAAACGGACCGGTGCCGTCAGCGCAGGAGGGCGTCCACCTCGGTCTGGTACGCCGCCACGTCGACGTCGAGGGCTACCGCCCAGTCCCCGAATCCGGGCGGTGCGGCCTGGACCGAGCCGGATCCCGCCCGGGCGAAGAACGGCACACGACGGTCGGCGATGGTGGCGCCCCAGGCCGGCCCCGGAGCCGTCTGCACGGCCAACGGCAGCACGGGGGCCTCGACGAGGTCGGGGCGCCCGGCGACCATGGTGGCCAGCAAGTCGTGGCAGGGACACCCGCCGGTCGGGGTGAAGGTGGCGGCGTAGCGCCGGTAGAAGGCGAGCGGGGCGGCGAGGAACGCGGCGGCGGGTGTTGCGCCCGCAGCGAGGGCGTCCCAGTGGCGGTCGGTGAACACCGCGGCGTGGGTGACGTCGAGCCCCACGAGGGTGGGTGGCCTCGACCACCCTGCGCCCACCACGGCGGCCGCGGCGTCGGGGTCGTGGGCGACGTTCGCCTCGGCGTACGGCTGGGCGTTGCCGGGTCCGGCCACCGTGCCGCCCATGACGACGAGTTGGCCGACGTCGGACGCCCACGACGGCTCGGCACGCACCAGCCCGCCGAGGTTGGACAGCGGCCCGAGCGTGACCACGGTGAGCTCGCCGGGGCGCTCGGCGACGAGGCGGGCGAGCAGTTCTGCCGCTGGTTCGTCCACCGGCCCGAACGGAGCCGCTGCGCGACCGGTGTCGCCGAGGCCGTCGGTGCCGTGGATGAAGTCGGCTCGCCGGAGCTGGGGCACCGGACCGATCGGCGCCGTTGCGCCCACGGCCACCGGGATGTCGGGCCTGCCGGCGGCATGGAGCACCCGGCAGACGTTTGCCGCCGCCGTGCCGACGTCGACGTTGCCGTGCACGGCGGTGATCGCGACCACGTCGACCAGGGGGCTGGTCAGCGCCCACCAGAGCGCCACGGCGTCGTCGATGCCGCCGTCGGTGTCGATCACGACCGGGATTCTTGCCACGGCCACCAGGATGCCAGCTGCGGCCCGACTGCGGGCCGCCGCCCGCGAGGGAGCGGGGGTTCGGCCCCGCCAGGTCGGTTCAGCGCCCGAGGCGGGCTACCCCGGCCGAGCTGCTGGCTGGTGTGGCAGCGGGTGTTCACCAGCCCGGGGATCACCACCAGGCCGGTGGCGTCGAGGTGCTCTCGTGCGGGCCGGCCGGCGCCGGTCGCGCCGGCGGCGTCTACGGCCGCACAGCGTCGCGGGCCGCCGGTGCCCACCCGGGGTGCGTCACCGAGTCGTCGCGGGCACGACCCGCGCAGCCGGTCCGGGCCGCCGGCGCTCCGCTGGAGTCTGGGGCAGCGTCACCATGAGATCGAGCGGTTTCGCCAGTTGATCGCGGACGTGGTGGACGAACCGGGGCGCCGCCGGCCGGAGGCCCCAGCGGCACCGGGGTTCGGACTCGATGCGCGGACCCAGGGGGTGCGATACCGGTCGATCTCGCGGCGGGCGGGCCGACTCCGGGGCGCTCAGGACAGCTTCGGCCAGGTGCGCTTCTGGCGGCGGCGCTGCCCGGCCTTGCCCTTGGCCCGGTGCTCGGTGAGCGCCCACGCCCGGCGCCAGCCCCGGTAGTCGGGACCGGTGAGCGGCGGCGTCGCCCCCTGCGCGGCCCGGCGGCGGGCCGACCAGTAGTCGCTGATCGCCTCGTCGGCGAGCACCTCGACTGCGGCTTCGATGCGAGTGCCGAACCGCCGGATGTTCTCGCCCTCCTCGAGACGCAACGGCGCGCCGAACGTCACCTTGGTGCGCCCGCGCTTGGGTCGTTTCATCCCCTTGCCGAGGATGGCGCCGGTGCCGTCGATGTGCACGGGGACGATCGGGGCGCCGGTCCGCTCCGCGAGGAAGGCCGCTCCGCCCTTGAACGGTTGACCCCAGCCGTCGGGCGAGCGTCCGCCCTCGGGGAAGATCACCAGGCTCCACCCGTCGCGGATCAGTTCGGCGGCGAGTTCGGCCGACCGGCGGTTCACCGAGGTGCGGTCGATCGGGAACGCATTGAGCGCCAAGGCGGACGCCGCCCCGGTGAGCCGGGTCCCG
>JBILVB010000169.1:0-8008 GCA_044370695.1 Acidimicrobiales bacterium
CTGGCGACGCCGGGGCTACTCGCCCCGAACCCGCTTCACGATCTCTTGGGCGATCGTCTCGGGTACTTGCTGGTAGCTGTCGAACTGCATCGTGTACGTGGCGCGTCCCTGGGTGCGCCCACGGAGGTCGGTACTGTAACCGAACATCTGCGACAGGGGGACCTGAGCGCGCACGACCTGGCTGTTGCCGCGAGCCTCCATCCCCTCGATACGACCCCGGCGAGAGGAGAGATCGCCCATCACGTCACCCATGTACTCCTCGGGCGTGACCACCTCGACCGCCATGATCGGCTCGAGCAGGACGGGACGGGCCATCTCGGCGGCCTTCTTGAAGGCCATCGATCCGGCGACCTTGAAGGCCATCTCGGACGAGTCGACATCGTGGTACTGGCCGTCGACGAGCGAAACCCGAACGTCCACGGTCGGGTAGCCCGCCAGGACCCCGGATTCCAGTGCGGCCTGCACGCCTTGGTCGACGGCCGGGATGTACTCGCGAGGCACCCGACCGCCGGTGATCTTGTCCACGAACTCGTAGCCACCGCCGGGCCCCGTCGGTTCGAGATCGATCTTCACGACGGCGAACTGGCCGGAGCCGCCGGTCTGCTTGATGTGGCGGTACTCGATGGTATGGACCGCCTGCGTGATCGTCTCGCGGTACGCAACCTGCGGCTTGCCGACCGTGGCGTCGACGTTGAACTCCCGCAGCATCCGATCGACGAGGACCTCGAGGTGCAACTCGCCCATGCCCGAGATGATCGTCTGGCCGGTCTCCTCGTCGGTCCGGACCCGGAACGTCGGGTCCTCCTCCGAGAGCGAGTACAGGGCCTTACCCAGCTTGTCCTGGTCGTTCTTGGTCTTCGGCTCGATCGCGACATGGATGACGGGCTCGGGGATGTCGATCCGCTCGAGCACCACCGGATTCGCTCGATCGCACAGGGTGTCGCCCGTGGTCGTCTGCTTGAAGCCGAGGCCGGCGACGATGTCCCCGGCCAGGGCGTACTCGATGTCCTCACGCTGGTTCGCGTGCATCAACAGGATTCGTCCGAGGCGTTCCTTGCGGTCCTTCGTCGAGTTGTAGAGCTCGTTGCCCTTCTCGATCGCTCCCGAATAGACACGGAAATACGTCAACTTGCCGAACGGGTCCGCGACGATCTTGAACGCAAGCGCGGCGAAGGGAGCCTTCTCGTCGGCAGGCCGCTCGATGGTCTCGATGCCCTTCAGGTCGGTGCCCGACGCCGCCGGGATGTCGAGGGGGGAGGGCAGGAAGTCGACGACGGCGTCGAGCATGGGTTGGACACCCTTGTTCTTGAACGCCGAGCCGCACAGCACCGGGACGAACGAGAACGCCAGGGTGCCCGACCGGATACCGCGGCGGAGTTCGTCGGGCGTGATCTCCTCGTCGTTCAGATAGCGCTCCATCAGCTCGTCGTCCTCGCTCGCGACGACATCGAGCAACTTGGCCCGCCACTCCTCGGCCTGTCCCTCCATGTCGGCGGGAATCGGAACGACGTCGTAGCGTTCGCCCTTGTCCGAGGTCTCGTCCCAGACGAGCGCCTTCATCTCGATGAGATCGATCAGGCCCTTGTAGTGAGACTCGGCACCGATGGGGATCTGGAGCACTGCGGGAACGGATTCCAAACGGTCTTCGATCATCTTGACCGTGCGGTAGAAGTCGGCGCCGATCCGGTCCATCTTGTTGACGAAGCACATCCGGGGGACGCGGTACTTGTTCGCCTGACGCCACACCGTCTCGGTCTGAGGCTCGACACCAGCCACCGAGTCGAACACGGCGACCGCTCCGTCGAGCACCCGCAGCGAGCGCTCGACCTCGATCGTGAAGTCGACGTGACCGGGCGTGTCGATGATGTTGATCCGGTGGTCCCTCCACACGCAGGTCGTGGCGGCCGAGGTGATCGTGATCCCGCGCTCTTGCTCCTGGACCATGTGGTCCATGACGGCCGCGCCCTCGTGGACCTCACCGATCTTGTAGGTCTTCCCGGTGTAGTAGAGGATTCGCTCGGTCGTCGTGGTCTTGCCCGCGTCGATGTGGGCCATGATCCCGATGTTCCGGGTGCGCTGCAGGGGGAAGTCACGCTTGTAGGTGGCCATCGACGTCACCATTCGTTCACGGGGCGGTCATGTGGGGGGCGTACATGGAGGTGACCGGGCGGGGGGGCCCGGTCACGTCACTGATCGGCAAGAACTCGTCAAGAGTTGAGGCGGTCACCAACGATAGTGGGCGAAGGCCTTGTTCGACTCGGCCATCTTCTGGAGGTCGTCACGTCGCTTCACCGACGCACCGACGCCGTTCGACGCGTCGAGCAGCTCGGCGGCGAGGCGCTGCGCCATCGTCTTTTCCCGCCGGGCGCGGGCGAAGGTGACGATCCACCGAATGGAGAGCGTGGTGGCACGGCGAGGGCGCACCTCGACGGGCACCTGGTAGGTGGCACCACCGACTCGCCGGCTGCGCACTTCGAGCGGCGGCTTCACGTTGTCGATCGCCCGCTTCAACGTGGCGATCGGCTCGGCACCGGTGCGCTCCTCGATGATCTTGAGCGCGTCGTACACGATCCGCTCGGCCAACGAGCGCTTGCCCCGCAGCAGCACCTTGTTGACGAGTTGGGTGACGAGGAGCGACTTGAAGATCGGATCCGGGTTGAGCTCCCGACGGGGGGCGGGTCCTTTGCGCGGCATGGTTCAGCTCACTTGTCCTTCTTGGCGCCGTAGCGGCTACGGGCCTGCTTGCGCTTCTTGACCCCAGCGGAATCGAGGGTGCCTCGGATGATCTTGTAACGAACCCCCGGAAGATCCTTCACGCGTCCCCCGCGGACGAGCACGATCGAGTGCTCCTGCAGGTTGTGGCCCTCACCGGGGATGTACGCCGTGACCTCGACACCCGAGCTGAGCCGGACACGGGCGACTTTGCGCAGCGCAGAGTTCGGCTTCTTGGGCGTGGTGGTGTACACACGAGTGCAGACACCTCGGCGCTGTGGGGCGCCCTTGAGGGCGGGGGTCTTCGTCTTGAAGCTCTTCGACTGACGGCCCTTGCGGACCAGCTGCTCGATGGTGGGCACGCGGCTGTAGACCTCGGTACGTGATGCGGGGCGGCCCGGCGCGGCGAGGCCTGTTCCGGGAACCGTGAGAGGTTAGGGCGTTCCACCCGTCGACGGCAACCCGCAGGCGCCGGCGCGTCGGCTCACATCCGGTACCGGCCGGCCGATGGACCGGGGATGGCGGACCGACGGCAGCGCGGGCGGACCGGTCCGGTCCTGTTGCCGCTGCTCGTCGCCTGGGGATTCGGCATGGTCGTCGTCGGCGGCGTCGCGGTCCAGCGCGACGACGTCCGCACGCTGCTGTTCACGGATCCGAATGCGAGCGCAGCGTTGCCCTGGTACACGGGTCTGGTCTCGGAGCTCGGCATCCTCGGCTGGGCCGCAGCGGCGACTGCAGCAGCGGCGGCTTCGTTCGTTGCCGTCGTCGGTCGGCGCCGGGGCGCGGCGTGGTTCCTCGTCCACGGCAGCGCGCTCGGCACGCTGCTGTGTCTGGACGACCTGCTGCAGTTGCACAGCGGGCCGTTGCTCGGGATTCTCGGCGTTCCGAAAGCGGGCATGCTCGCGCTCCTCGTCGCCGGCGTCGCGCACTGGGTGATGGCCCATCGGCACGAGTTCGCCCGGACCCGGCGGCCGTTGCTGGTGGGCGCGGGTACGGCGTTCGCGCTGTCGCTCGCCGTCGACCGACTCGGGGACGGCCGAGGTTTCGCGCTCGTCGTCGAGGATGGGGCGAAGCTCCTCGGCATCCTCGCCTGGGCGGCGTACTTCCTCACCACAGGAGCCGACATCGTCCGGTCCGTCGTGGCGGAGGCCCGTCGAGCCGGGCGTGCACCCGAGTGGCGAACCCCAGGCCCGAACCCGCTCCCCGGATCTGCGACCGGGGCCCAGCGCGTCGCCGGGCCCCGGTCGGACGGATCGGCTCAGCCGATCTGGTTGCCCCAGGTCGTGCCGAACGGCGGTCGGCCGTCGTTGTCGAAATTGCCCGAGATCGAGGCGAGCCACTCCGCCGGATCGGCCTCCTCCGAGGAGTAGAAGGCCATCGGCTGATAGTCCGGCGCCTCGACGTCGAACTCGCGGTACCGGTCCATGCCGGTGCCGGCGGGGATCAACTTGCCGATGATGATGTTCTCCTTCAGACCCACGAGGCTGTCACCGCGGCCGTCGATGGCGGCCTCGGTGAGCACCCGGGTGGTCTCCTGGAACGACGCTGCCGACAGCCAGCTGTCGGTGGCGAGCGAGGCCTTGGTGATCCCCATGAGCTCGGGACGACCCTCGGCCGGACGCAATCCCTGCTCGACCAGCCGGCGGTTGTGTTCCCGATACACCTTCTGGTCGACGCGCTCGCCCGGCAGCAGGTCGCTGTCCCCCGGCTCTTGCACACCGATTCGCCGGGTCATCTGGCGGACGATCAGCTCGATGTGCTTGTCGTGGATCGACACGCCCTGGTCCCGATAGACCTTCTGGACCTCCTCGACGAGATACAGCTGGGTCTCCCGAACGCCCTTGATCTCCATGAGTTCCTTCGGGTCGAACGGGCCGGTCGTCAGCGGCTCTCCCGCCTTCACCTCGGCGCCGTCGGCCACGAGCAGGCGGGTGCCGGTCGGGAAGGGGCCGTAGGCCTCCTCCACCCCCTCGTCCGTGATCACCGTCACGGGCACACCTCGACCCTCGTCCTCGCCGATACGCACCACGCCGGAAGACCGCGACAGCCGAGCCGCACCACGAGGCGTGCGGGCCTCGAAGAGCTCGACGACGCGAGGAAGACCGCCGGCGATGTCCTTTCCGGCGACACCGCCGGTGTGGAACGTACGCATGGTGAGCTGGGTGCCGGGCTCGCCGATCGACTGGGCGGCGATGACGCCGACCGCTTCGCCGAGCTCGATCGGGTTGCCCGTGGCGAGCGATCGGCCGTAGCACATGCCGCAAACGCCGAGTTCGGCGTCGCAGGTGAGCACCGAACGAACCCGGACCCGGTTGACGCCGGGATCGTCCCGGAGGAGCTCCACCTCTTCGTCACCGAGGATGCTCCCGCCCTTGATCACACGACCGTCGGCAAGGACGGCGTCGCTCACCAGGGCCCGCCCGTAGAGCTTGGTCTCCAGGTAGTTGCGCCGGTTCATGGTGTCGCGCTCGACGTGTTCGACCCAGATGCCGAGCGTCGTGCCGCAGTCGGGCTCACGGATGATGAGCTCCTGCGCCACGTCGACGAGCCGACGGGTGAGGTAGCCCGAGTCAGCGGTACGCAGGGCGGTGTCGACGAGACCCTTTCGGGCACCCGGAGTGGCGATGAAGTACTCGAGCATCTCGAGGCCTTCACGGAAGTTCGACTTGATCGGGCGCGGGATCATGTCGCCACGGGGGTTGGCGACCAGGCCACGCATCCCCGCGATCTGTCGGACCTGCATCATGTTCCCGCGAGCCCCAGAGCCCACCATCATGTCGATGGGGTTGAAGGCCTGGCTCTTCAGCTCGTGCTCCATCGCCTTGCGGACCTCGTCGGTGGCGTCGGTCCAGATCTTCACTTCCTGAACACGGCGCTCGCCGTCGGTGATGATGCCCCGCCGGAACTGGTTCTCGACCTTCTCGGCGTCCTTCTCGTGCTTTTCGAGGATCTCCTTCTTCACGGCCGGAGTGCGGACGTCGTCGATGGAGATGGTCAGGCCCGACTGGGAGGCGAAGCGGTAGCAGACGTTCTTGATCTTGTCGAGGGAGTCCGCCACCTCGGCCTTGCGGTAGTCCTCGGCGAGGTGCTCGACGATGAGCCCCATGTCGCGCTTCTTCACGGGCGATTCGATGTGGCCGAACCTCGTTACGTACGTCTCGGGGAGCGCCTCCTCGAACAGCACACGGCCGAGGGTGGTGTGGCGCTCGTCGCGGTTCCCGTCGTCCTGGCGAACTCCGACGAGGCGGATCTTCGCATGGATCGACAGCTGGCCCTCGTCGTGGGCGCGTACGGCCTCCCACACGTTGCGGAACGTCCGCCCTTCGCCCTTGGCTCCGGGCACGAGCTCGGTGAGGTAGAAGGCACCGATGATCATGTCCTGCGTGGGCGTGACGATCGGGCGACCGGACGCCGGCGAGAGGATGTTGTTCGACGACAGCATCAACACCCGGCTCTCGGCCTGCGCCTCGGCCGACAACGGGAGGTGAACCGCCATCTGGTCACCGTCGAAGTCGGCGTTGAACGCCGTGCAGACCAACGGGTGGATCTGGATGGCCTTGCCCTCGACGAGGACCGGCTCGAACGCCTGGATCCCCAAGCGGTGCAGCGTCGGCGCTCGGTTCAGCAGGACCGGGTGCTCCTTGATGACGTCTTCGAGGACGTCCCACACCTGGGCGCGCCGGCGCTCCACCATCCGCTTGGCCGACTTGATGTTCTGCGCCAACTCGGAGTCGACGAGCCGCTTCATGACGAACGGCTTGAAGAGCTCGAGCGCCATCAGCTTCGGGAGGCCGCACTGGTGCAGCTTGAGGGTGGGCCCGCAGACGATGACCGAGCGGCCCGAGTAGTCGACCCGCTTGCCGAGGAGGTTCTGACGGAATCGGCCTTGCTTGCCCTTCAACATGTCCGACAACGACTTGAGCGGACGATTGCCGGGGCCGGTGACCGGGCGCCCGCGGCGGCCGTTGTCGAACAGCGCGTCGACCGCCTCCTGGAGCATGCGCTTTTCGTTGTTCACGATGATCTCGGGTGCGCCAAGATCGAGCAGGCGCTTCAGACGGTTGTTGCGGTTGATCACCCGGCGGTACAGGTCGTTGAGGTCGGACGTGGCGAAACGCCCACCGTCGAGCTGGACCATGGGGCGCAGCTCGGGTGGGATCACCGGCACGACGTCGAGGATCATCGCCTTGGGGTCGTTCACCCGAGTGCCCGTCTCGTCGCGACGGTTGAACGAGGCCACGATCTTCAGACGCTTGATCGCCTTCTGACGCCGCTGGGTCGACAACGGCTTGCGCCCCTCCGCAGCCTCGATGGCCTCGCGCAGGCGCTGCTCCTCGACGTCGAAGTCGATGCGATCGATGAGGGCCTTGATGGCGTCGGCGCCCATGCCCCCCTCGAAGAAGTCGCCGTAGCGGTCGCGCAGCTCTCGCCAGAGCATCTCGTCGTCGATGATCTTGCGGGAGTGGAGGTCCTTGAATTCCTCGAAGGTGCGCTTCACCAGCTCGAGCTCGGCCTCCCCCCGCTCACGGATGGCGGCCACGTCCTTTTCGACCGCTCGCTGGCGGGCGCGCAGATCGGCGTCCTTCGCGCCCTCTGCCTCGAGCTTCGCCACCTCGACCTCTCCCGCCTTGAAGCGGGCGTCGATGTCGAGTTCCATCTCCTTGCGGATCGCATCGAGTTCCTCGAGGAGTTCGTTCTCGAGGTTGGACACCTCGGCGTCGCGCTTGTCGGCGTCGACCCAGGTGACGAGGTTTGCGGCGAAGTAGATGACCTTCTCGAGCTGCTTGGCCTTCAGCTCCTCGCGCGGCTCGATGCCGGCGAGCAGGTAGGCCAGCCACGACCGGGTCCCGCGGAGATACCAGATGTGGACGACGGGTGCGGCGAGCTCGATGTGGCCCATTCGCTCGCGCCGGACCTTCGAACGCGTGACCTCGACGCCGCAGCGCTCACAGGTGATGCCCTTGAAGCGGACGCGCTTGTACTTGCCGCAGTAGCACTCCCAGTCCTTGGTCGGCCCGAAGATCTTCTCGCAGAACAGGCCGTCCTTCTCCGGCTTGAGCGTGCGGTAGTTGATCGTCTCGGGCTTCTTCACCTCGCCCGAGGACCAGGCCTTGATGTTGGTGGCCGTTGCGAGGCCGATTCGGAGCTGGTCGAAAGTGTTGACGTCGAGCATGGTTCGTCTCGCTTCTCAGTACACGCGCTCGCGGCGGCGCTCGTCTTCGTCGTCCGACCCACGCTCGGGCCGGGAGATGTCGATGCCGAGTTCCTCGGCCGTGCGGAACACGTCCTCGTCGAG
>JBILVB010000170.1:0-8005 GCA_044370695.1 Acidimicrobiales bacterium
GCGATCTCCACGGCGTGCCGGCACGGATCAGCCCCGGCGCCGTTCGAGCACGCGAAGGCTGCCGTGGGCGCCGACTTCGACGAAACGGCCGCTGGCGAGCGCGGGCAGGTAGATGTCCTCGTAGGGGGGTCGGCCGCCGTCGGCCGGGTCGGGGAACACGTCGTGGATGGCGAGCAGCCCGCCCGGGGCGACGTGCGGTGTCCAGCCGGCGTAGTCCGCACGCGCCGGTTCCACGCCGTGGCCCCCGTCGATGAACACCAGGGCGCAGGGCGTCCTCCAGTAGCGGGCGACCACGGGTGAGGCCCCGACCACCGCGACCACGACGTCCTCGAGACCGGCGTCATGGATCGCGCGCCGGAAGCGGGGGAGCGTGTCCATCTTCCCGGCGGCGGGGTCGACCAGGCCGGGGTCGTGCCATTCCCACCCGGCCTGGTTCTCCTCGCTCCCACGGTGGTGGTCGACGGCGAACACCACCGTTCCGACCGTACGGGCCGCAGCGCCCAGCCAGATCGTCGAACGCCCGCAGTAGGAGCCGATCTCGACGAACGGGGCGCCGGGTTCGGCGGCGCCGGCTCGAAGCGCCCATTCGAACAGGGCGTCGCCCTCCTCGGGCGGCATGAAACCGGTCGCGGCCAGTGCTGCCGCCCGAAGGACGGGCTCGATCACCGGTTCACCAACCGTCCCAACGGATGACGGAATCCGGGTTGGGTCGGGCGGCTGCCTTGAAGTCCGTGCCCTTCGTGAACGCCAGGGGCGTGAGGCACACCTGTTGGACGGCGTCGAAGGGGATCCCGAGGATCTCGGCCGCTGCTTGCTCCTGGAAGAGGTGGACGGTGGTCCAGCAGGTGCCGAGACCACGGGCCCGGGCGGCGAGCATGAAGCTCCACATCGCCGGGAGCACGTTGCCCATCATCGATGCGGCGAACGTGCCGGGCTTGTCGTCGGTCCGCCCGGCGAGCGAGCACGCGATCACGAGCGCCGGCGCCTCGCCCATGTGCTCGCCGAGGAAGTCCGCCGAGTCGGCCGACCGCTGCTGCTGGGCATTGGCGTCCTCGGACCCCTTGTCGATCGTGCGGATGTAGATGCCGTCCAGCGACTTGTAGACGTTGTAGCACTGGCGATAGATCTCGCCGATCGCCTTGCGCTTGGCCTCGTCGCGGACCACGACGAAGGCGAACGTCGGGTTGTTGGAACCCGCAGGCGATTGCTGGGCGGCGGCGACGCACTCCCGGATCAGGTCGTCGGAGACCGGCCGGGAGAAGTCGAGCCGCTTGCGCACGGCTCGGGTGGTGCTGAGCAGCTGGTCCGGGTTGAGGTCGAGCAAGGACATGTCGGCACGTTAGGTCTGCTGCCGCCTGTGACGGGACACGTAGGACCCGTGAGGACGCGTCACGGTGGGGCTACGCGAGAATCCGTACTGCATGGGTGCCCTCGATGACCTCGTCGATCTGCTCGATCTCGAATCGATCGAGGTGAACGTCTTCCGAGGCACGTCGCCCCAGGAGAACCGTCAGCGCGTGTTCGGGGGGCAGGTCGCCGGGCAGGCACTGGTGGCTGCGGCTCGCACGGTCGAGACGGACCGGCAGGTCCACAGCCTGCACGCGTATTTCCTTCGGCCCGGTGATCCGATGGTGCCGATCCTCTACCTGGTGGACCGGATCCGGGACGGCAAGAGCTTCACGACGCGCCGGGTGGTGGCCATCCAGCACGGGCAGGCGATCTTCAACCTGCAGGCGAGTTTCCACGTCGACGAGCAGGGGCTCGAGCACCAGCTGCCTGCACCGGCAGGCATGCCGGCACCCGAATCCCTGCCGGACTTCCGGGCGCGGATGGCACCGTGGAAGCACCTGCTCGGACCGTGGTACGACCGGCCCCGACCGATCGACTTGCGCTACGTGGACTTCGTCGAACCCGGCTCGCACCAGAAGCGTTCGGCGTTCCAGCAGGTGTGGCTGCGAGCGGACGGTCGGCTCCCCGACGATCCGGTGTTGCATGCGTGCATCGTCACGTATGCGTCCGACATGACGTTGCTCGACACGACGCTGCTCCCGCATGGCTTCACCTGGTACGACACCCATCTCCAGATGGCGAGCCTCGACCACGCGATGTGGTTCCACCGACCGTTCCGGGCAGACGAGTGGCTGCTCTACGCGCAGGGGACGCCGACGACGTCCAACGCTCGCGGGCTCTCGTACGGGTTCATCTACGACCGAGAGGGGAATCTCGTCGTGTCCGTCGTCCAGGAAGGCTTGATCAGGAGCACGCTGTGAGCCGGTCTCTCGCTGTGGGTCTCGTCGTCGGTCTCGGTTGGGCGCTCGTGGCGTGCGGGTCCGACGGTTCCGACGCCGGCGTACCGGCGGCGACCTCGGCCGTGGCGGCAGCGACTGCGGCTCCCGCCGTGCCGCCCACGACCGCACGTCCTGGGGCGCCCGTGACGGGAGGCTCGGCGAGTTCGAATGCGGTGGCAGATCCAGCGACGCCGACCCTGCGCGGACTGCGGGTGCGCCTGACGCAGGTCGGCTCGTTCGACCAACCGGTGTCGGTGATCTCGCGGCCGGGGGACGCGAACAGCGTCTTCGTGGTCGAGCGGGTGGGCCGGATCCGGACGTTGCGCGACGGCGCCGTGGCCACGGCGCCGCTGCTCGACATGAGCACTCGAACCCGAGCGGGCGGAGAACGCGGCCTGCTCGGAGCGGTGTTCTCGGCGGACGGCTCGTCGTTGTACGTCCACTACACGGACCCCACCGGGACCTCGATCGTCGACGCGTATGCCATGACTGCGAGCGGTACGCCAGACCCGGCGACACGGCGGCAGCTGTTGTCGCTCGCGCAGCCCTACCCGAACCACAACGGCGGCGACCTCGCTGTCGGTCCGGACGGGATGCTGTACGTCGCGTTCGGTGACGGTGGGGCCGGCGGCGATCCGCAGCGCTACTCGGGCAAGCTGAACACCTGGTTGGGAAAGCTGCTGCGGATCGACCCTCGGCCGTCGGCCTCGGCTCCGTATTCGGTCCCGGCGGACAACCCGTTCGTCGGTCGGGCGGATGCCAAGCCGGAGATCTGGAGCGTCGGGCTGCGCAACCCGTGGCGGATGAGCTTCGACCGAGCCACCGGCGACCTGTGGATCGCCGACGTCGGGCAGAACGAACTGGAGGAGGTGAACCGGGCCCGGGCCGTCGACGGTGCCGGTAGGGGAGTGAACTTCGGGTGGAGCGCATTCGAAGGATCCGCTCGGTTCAACGAGGACGTCTCGCCGGACGGGGCCGTTGCGCCGCTGCACGAGTACCGGCACGGGGAGCTGGGGTGCTCGGTGACCGGGGGCGTGGTGTACCGCGGGCAACGGATCGCTGCGCTGCGCGGCGCGTACGTCTTCGCCGACTACTGCGTACCCGGAATCAGAGCACTGGATCCGGCGTCGCCGTCACAGGCGGTGCCGATCGCAACCGGCGCGAAGGCGATCGTCGGGTTCGGCCAGGGTCCCGACGGCGAGCTGTACGTGGCGTCGCTCGACGGCCCGCTGTACCGGATCGAACCGTCGTAGCCCGGCAGGAGGGCGGGCGGCGAATCCGGGGATCCGACGATGCGATAGGTCGCTCGCCGGGGAGTCGAGGCTCGACCGGCCAGCACTTCGTACCGGAGCATGTCGGCGAGGTGCTTGACGGGGTGGCGATGTCCGATGACGTAGCCATGCTCGTGAAGGAGACTGTGCAGGTCGACCAGGGTGCGCTCGCCGTGCCGCTGGAGCAACGAACGGCAGATCTCGCGCAGCCGAGCGCCGGCGACCGGGAGCGCATCTGGTGCGACCGGAGCCAGGGCTGCAGCGTCGGGTTTGGGCCGCCGCCGGCCGGCGAACTCGGTGCGCGGGGCGATGACGTCGTCGATCGACGCGACCTCGGCGAGCAGGGCGCGGCGTCGCTGGGCGAGGGTGAGGATCGCACGGTCGAGATGGCGAAGGCGCTCGAGCACGGCAGCTCGTTCGAGGACGAGTCGAGCGCGCACGCCGGCGTTGGCGTGGTAGCGGCGCAGGGGCAGGCGTAGGCGCCCCAGGACCGATGCGATCGCTGTCGTGGGCTGTGGTGGGCGTGGCGGCAACTGGGTGCTGGATTCGACGTCGGGCATGGGCTCGGCCTCGGGACCTGGAGGCCGCGCAGCGCAGCGACGTCGGCGATCGAGACCCAGTGTGTCGACCTCGAACCCGTGACCGAAGCGTGTCACTGCGGTGTTGCACGGATGACGAAGCCGGATGGCGGTCGGCACGGCGGCCCTGCCCTCCTCCTCCTCCTCCTCCCCGTCCTCCTTCCCCCGAAGATCCGCCCCCTACTCGGCGAATCGTCGAGGATTCGAGGGTTGGCGGTCACTTGGCGTTGGAGGAATACCGCTTTTCGTCCCCTACCGCTCAGCGAATCGTCAACGAATCGCCTCGTAGGGGTTGAACGGGGGAGGTGGGGCAGGGAGGTGCCTCGGAAGCGGGAAGGGCGCCGGTGATCAGTCGAAGATCGGTCGTGCTCGCACGGAGCGCTTCAGTTCGGCGAACCACGGGTTCGCGCCGAGCTCCGTGATGGCGTCCCAGAGGCGAACCGCCTCCGGACCGCTCGGCGCCTTCGAGATCACCGGTCCGAAGAAGCTCGGCCCATCGGGCGGTTGCCACGAGATGATCGGCGTGCCGACGTTGCCGCCGCAGCGCTCGAGCGCCTCGTCGGTGGACGCTTGGATCTCGGCGTCGAACTCGTTCGTGTCCCCGGCCCGGCCGAGCTCCGCCGGCAGGCCGAGCTCGTGAAGTGTCGCCTTCAGGTTGTCGGGGTCGTCGAAGTACTCGCGGTGGCCACCGTTGTGCATCTGGAGGCCGTACGCCCGGTACAGCGCGCCGACCCGGTCGGGATGCCCGGCCGACTTCACGGCAGCAGCCACGCGGAGCAGCCGCAACCCCCGTCCGTGCACGACGGTGTAGCCAGGCGGGAAGTCCCTGTCGTAGTCCTTGCCGGCATTCACCATCCGCAAGGAGATGAAGCGCCAGTCCACCTCCATCGACGGTCGCTCGGCCTGCACGTTGCGAATCCAGCACGAAGTGATCCACGCCCAGGGGCACACCGGGTCCCAGAAGAACTCGACGTCAGCCATGTGCCGTTCCTTCCTCGTCGCAGCCGCCATCGCGCTCCCCGTGCCGGCAGGTCTCCGGGAACGCTCGCCAAGGTAACCACGCCAGAGGGCCGACGAGCTGGTCGGGCTGCTCGAGCCCGACGCCCTGTTTCAGGCGCGGTCCTGCGGGTGATCCCGCAGGTAGGCCGCAGCGTCGAGGGGTGCGTCGGCGGCGTAGCCGACGGGGAGTCGGACCAGACCGGCCGAGGTGTCCCAGAACACCTGCCACGCGTGGTACCCGCGATAGGCCCGTTCGTCGGCGGCGAGGACGGCCGCGTACGCCGTGACCATGGCGAGGTACCGGCGGTTCGGGTTGTAGCCCAGGATCGCCTTGGTCATGTCGCCCGGGCCGCCGCGCCGGCGCAAGTACGTCGCAGCACCGACGATCGCGTCGCGGTCGTTCCACGGGTCGCCGGTGCAGCATTCCGTCCAGGTCGAGGGCAGGAACTGCATGGGGCCGATCGCGCCGGCCGAGGACACGCCGACGATGCGGCCCATGCGGGTCTCGACGAGATTGATCGCCGCCAGGTACTGCCAGCCGATGCCGGTGAGCGCCTCGGCCTCGCGGTAGTAGCCGAGCAACTCCGCCGCTGGTCGTGGCGCGCGTATCCGCCATGCCGGCAGGGTCGGCCCGGCCGGGCCGGGCGGCACGTCCGGCGGAGCGAGCCGGGCCGCCAGGTTCTGTTCGAACGGGAACCGCACGTCCTCGGGTACGAGGGCACGCACCGGCTCGACCAGGGCCGGTCGCGACCCGAGCCGGCTGTAGCCCAACTGCAGCCGCGACCCCGCCGCAGCGGCGCCGGCGGGATCGACGGCAGGATCGCGCACGGCGCGTTCGGCCTCGACGAGGTACTGCGCCAGGGCAGCTGCCTCCTCGGGCACGGCGGCGAAGACGCCGGGGGGCGCGCTCGGCGGCGATGGCCGCGATGGCTGTTCTCCGCCGGAGGTGCTCGAACCCCCAGCGCTCGCAGCGGGGGGCACGGCGGGCGGCTCGGCGGTGGCGCATGCGCCGACCCCGACCGTGGTGAGCAACGCGAGCAGCGCGATCGCCCGTCGACCCGCCGGCACCACCGCGGGCGCAGTCACGCCAGGTCCTCGGCCGCCTGACGGACCTGCCAGTCCCGGTCCCGGCGGGCGCGTTCGAGCGCAGCATCCACCCGAGGCCCGTCGAACGGGGCGAGGGCGAGCACCGCCCGCCGCCGCACGGCCGGTTTGTCCTCACACGCCGAGAGGATCGCGTCGAGGCCCCCTTCGTCGCCGATCGCCCCCAGCGCCGCGACGGCCGCCTCCCGCACCAGCGGGTCGCGGTGGCTGGCGGCGAGGTCGGTCAGGGTCGGCACGGGATCGGACCGCTCCTGTTCGCCGCACGCCCAGCACGCCATCTCGACCACGGTCGGGTCCGGGTCGCGAAGCAGCGGGTCGAGGCCGATCCCCGAGCGTCGTGCGGCGAGCTCGGCCGCTCGACGGCGCACCACGGCCGACGGGTCTGTGAACGCACCCGCAAGCGTGGCGTCCGTGAGGACGCCGATGCGATCGAGGGCGCCGAGCGCCGTTGCGCGCACCGCCGGGTCCGATGCCCGAAGCCCCTGCACGGCCGTCGGCACGTCGCCGCGGTGCCCGGCCTCGGCGACGGCGCGTCGCTCCGACCCGGTCACGAGGTCACGGCACTCGTCAGCGCCACCAGGACCGCAGCGGCGAGTGCCCCGACGATGACGGCGATCACGACCCCGGCAACGATGCTGACGGAACCGAGACCGACGAGCGCCAGCAGCCGCCGCCACAGGGGCGTTCGCCGGGCGAGCACCGCCGGGCGCTGGACGACCGGCCGGACGACCGGCGGCCGACCACCGGTGCCGCGGGGGGCCACGGCTCGCTCTCTGACAGGCTTGCGCCGGTCGATGGCGATCAGAGACGCCAGCGCAACGACCGCAACGACGATCGCAGGGACGGTGATGGCGGACGAAGACACCCGGACGGTCAGCGTACCGACCCCACCCGGGCCACCCGTGTCACGACGGGCGCCCTGGTGGGCCGTGCTGTCGATCGTCCTCGCCGCGGTCACACCGGTCGGCGTGCTCGTCCTGTCCGTCCTCGGTCCCCCGAGCGAGGTGCGCGCCTCGCGCGGCGATCCGGGCACGACCGAGGAGGTCGTGTACGGCTACGCCATCGTGCCGGGAGACGCTGCGGGCACCGAGGGTCGCGTCCGGGTGACCGGCAGGCAGGCGTTCGACGATGCCGGTGACGTGCTGTTCGTGACGGTCTCCATCCCGTCGCTGTCCTGGCTCGACCGCCTCGTGCTCCGTGACGCCGACCCCCGGGTGGTCGACTTGTTGACCGCCCGCGAACTGCTCGGCGACCGCACCCCGGAACAGGAGCGCAAGGAGAACCTGCGCCTCATGGGGGACTCCAAACGGCTCGCGACCTACGTGGCGATGCGCACCCTGGGGATCGAGGTGCCGGTGCGGGACGGCGGCGTGCAGATCGACCGCATCGCGTGCGAGGAGGTGGGGCCCGACGGGTCGACGTGCGCCCGTGAGGCGCCGGCCGGTCGCGTCCTGCAGAAGAACGACCTGATCGTCGCCGTCGACGGCCGGCCGGTTCACCTGGTGCCCGATCTGCCGGCGGCGATCGCCGGTCGGGCTCCGGGCGATGTCGTCGAGGTGACGGTGTTGCGGGGCTCGACCACGGGAACCGACGGGCAGCGCATGACCATGCCGGTGACCCTCGTGCGTTCCGGCGACCGAACCATCCTCGGGATCCGGCCCAAGCCGCTGCCGCCCGGCTCCATCCGCTTCGACTTCCCGTTCGAGGTCGACATCGCGACCGGTTCGGTCGGCGGGCCGTCCGCCGGGCTGCCGTTCACCCTGGC
>JBILVB010000171.1:0-7873 GCA_044370695.1 Acidimicrobiales bacterium
CAGACGGCCCATTGCGTCTTCTGGCCGAAGAACCCGTCCGGCCGGCCGACGTCGAACTTCAACGCGTTCAGCCGTTCCTGCAGGCGCGTCACGTCGGGACCCTTGTGGCCGATGACGAGGGTGCGTTCGAGGGCCACCTTGGTGATCGGCGCCTCCGCCGCGGTGGTCGTCGGCGGCAGGCTCGACCCCGACCCGGTCGTGGCGGGAGCGGTGCCTTCGACCGAACTCGCCGGCGCCGAGCCGGCGCCGGCGGCGGTGCCGCAGCCGACCAGCACGGCGAGGGCCACGACGACCACGGGAAGGGCGCTCGGCCGGCGGACGGGCACGGGGCGACATCGTAGTCCTGAGGTGTGCCTCCGGCGCGGTTCAGGCGGCCGGAAGATCCCAGGCGGCCGGCAGGGTGCGGCGGCCCCACAGGAACGGCGCAGCGATCCGTTCGGGTCGCCCGTCGAGGCGGAGCGAGGGCAGCCGGTCCACCAGGACCTCGAGCGCCACGCGGGCGGTCAGCCGGGCGAGATCGGCACCGAGGCAGTGGTGGATCCCCTTGCCGAAGCTGAAATGACGCCGGCTCTCGTGCAGTGGGCGATCGAGCCGGAACTCGTCGGGCGCCGGGAACAGCGCGGCGTCCCGATTGGGTGACGCGTAGAGCACCATCACCTTCGCATCGGTCGGCAGCGCTTCGCCGTGCAGCTCGACCGGCACGTTGTTGGTGCGGCACAGCGACAACACCGGCGGGTCGAACCGGAGGCTCTCCTCGACGACGTTGGCGGCCAGCGTCGGCTCGGCCACGAGACGCTCCCAGCGGTGTCGCGGGTCGAGCAGGCGCCACAGGGCGTTGGTGATCAGCGACGTGGTCGTCTCGTGGCCTGCGACGAGCAGTTGCAGGCTGGCGTTGGCCACCTCGGCCTCGGGCATCACGTCGTCGCCGTAGGCCCCGAGCGCCAGGTGCGACAGCAGGCCGCCCGGCACCGGACCACCTTCGCGCGCGGCGCTGCGACGGTCGCGCACCGCCTCGAGCGCGTAGGCGATCAGCTCCCGACGGGCCTGGACGGCTCGATCCGGGTAGGTCATCCCGAGCACCAGCGCGTCCGCCCAGCCCTTGAGCCGGAAGCGGTCGGCGACGGGCAGGCCCATGACCCCGCAGAAGGCGAGCACGGGCAGCGCGAAGGCGTAGGACTCGTGCAGGTCGGCCCGACCGAGGGGCGCGACGTCGTCGACGAGATCGTGCGCCAGCTTCCGCAACGTCGGCTCGTGCGCCGCCACGGCCGCCGGCCGGAACCACTCGCGCGCGAAGCGTCGACGATCGGTGTGCTCGGGCGGATCGTCGTGCTGCATGTCGCCCTTGACCGCCGGATTCGAGTAGCCGACGCCCGGCCCGAACCGGTTCGACCAGGTGCGGTGGTCGGTCAGGATGCCGAGCACGTCCTCGGTCCGGCTGACCGTCCACACCGTGGTGCCGAACGAGTCGCTGCGGTGGACCGGGCAGCGGTCGCGCAGGCGCGCGTAGGCGCCGGCGGGGTCCTCGAGGACCGCCGGCGAGACCGGATCGAAGCCGGTCACGTTCGGGGTATCGGTGTCGTCGGTGGGCACGGTCGAGCACCTCCAGTGGTCATTCGACGCCTGAGCGAGTCGGACGATCTAGTATTCGTACTTGGGATGCCGCAGACCACGACACTGACGGTTCGAGCGGGCGCACGCAAGCCCGCCGGGTGGTTGGTCGGCGTGGGCGCGTCCGCCGGGGGTCTCGAGTCGCTCGAGCACTTCGTGAGCCGGCTCGAGCCGGGCGCCGACACGGCGGTCGTGGTCGCCCAGCGTCAGGACGACGACTCGACCGCTGTGCTGGTCGATCTGTTGGCCCGGCGCACCTCGTGGACGGTCGAAGCGGTGGAGGAGGGGTCGGTCCCGCTCGCCGGGCACGTCTACGTGTCACCGACCAGGCGGAGCGTGTCGTTCCAGGAGGGGGTCTTCAGCCTGGGCGGCCGGCCCGGCGATGGCCCGTTCGCGTTGCCGATCGACCGGCTCTTCGACGAAGTGGCTCGGGCCTGGGGGGATCGCTCCGTGGCGGTCGTGCTGTCGGGTTCCGGTACCGACGGGTCGCGGGGGATCTGGGCCGTGAAGGAGGCGGGCGGGGTGGTCGCGGTCGAGGATCCGACCTTCGCCCGGTTCGGCGGGATGCCTCGGCACGCGATCGGCACGGGGTTGGCCGATCTCGTCGCTCCGGCCGGCTCGCTCGCCGAGGCCGTCCTGCGCACGGTACGCCGGGACGCTGCGGTGGCCGAGGCCCTCCCGTCGGCGTACGAGGAGCCCTTCGCAGAGATCGTCCGGCGCGTCCGGGTGGCGACGGGGATCGACCTCGGCGGCTACCGGGTCGAACCGCTCCTGCGCCGCACGGCGCGCCGGATGGCCGTGCTCGGCGTCGAGTCGTTGGCGCAGTACGCGGCGTCGCTCGGTGCTCGGCCCGGCGAACTCGACCTGCTCTACCGCGAACTGCTGATCGGGACCACGACGGTGTTCCGCGACCCGGAGGTCTTCGCTGCGCTGCGCGAGCAGGTCGTGGTGCCCCTGGTCGCGAGCGCCGGGGAACAGGATCCGCTGCGCGTCTGGGTGCCAGCCTGCTCGACGGGCGAAGAGGCGTACTCCATCGCGATGCTGTTCCTCGACGAGCTCGACCGCCAGGGCCGCACCGGGGTCGAGCTGAAGGTGCTGGCCACCGACATCGACCGCACGGCGCTGGAGCGGGCCGGACGGGCGCGCTACCCCCGCCACCTGCTCGAGGACCTCCCCGACGGCCGGTACCGGCGCTTCGTGCGTGAAGTCGGCGGTGCCTTGGAGATGGAGCGGAGCCTGCGCGGTGTCGTGCTGTTCGCCGAACACGACGTCGCCCACGATGCGCCCTTCACGCAGCTCGACCTCGTGAGCTGCCGCAACCTGCTCGTCTACCTCGAGCCGCACCTGCAGGCCCAGGTGCTCGGCGCGCTCCAGCGGAGCTTGCGGCCCGGCGGCGCGCTGCTGCTCGGGGCCGGCGAGGGGCCGGAAGCCCCGGCCGACGGGTTGGCGCCCATCGACGTCCGGCACCGCCTGTACCGGCGCACCGATCCCGCCCGGGCCGACCATAGGGTCGATCACCGGGCCGGGCGCCCGGCGGCTGGAGGGCGAAGCCGCGTGACCGCCCGACCGGGGACCCCGGCATCGGTCGAGCAAGCGGGCGCCGATGCGGCGACGACCCTGGCGCGGTTCTACGCACCCGCCGCGGTCGTCGTCGACGTCGCCTGCCGGGTCGTCGGCTCGGTCGGGGAGTGCGACCGGCTGCCCTGGCCGTGGCTCGCGCAGCGCGGAGTCGACCTGCGCACCGTCCTGCCGCAGTCGCTCGCGCATCGGATCGCCGAGGAGATCCCCTCCACGTTGCGGGAGGGACGGGCCACGACGTCGGGCGAGGTGGTACTCGCCGGGACGACGTGGACCTTGCGGTTGTTGCCCGGGAGCGACCGTGCGTCGGTGGTGATCGTGTTCGAACCGCAGCCGGGCCGCCGGGGCTCTCGACCCGACACCGGAGCGGTCGCGTCCAGCGTCGCGACACTCGCCGAGGAACTCGCACGGGAGCGCTCGCACGGCGCCGAGCTGAGCGACCGCTTGGCTGCGGTCAACGACGCCTTGCACGCAGCGAACGAGGAGCTGCTGGCGTCGAACCGGGCGCTCGAGGGCGTCAACCACGAGCTCCGTCTGGTCGACGCCGAGCACCGGGCCAAGATCGTGGCGCTCGAGGAGTTGCACGCCGACATCGACCACCTGTTGGAGGCGACCGACGCCGGGATGCTGCAACTCGACGCCGAGCTGCGGATCCGCCGCTTCTCGAGCACGGCTCCGGCGGTGCTCGGCCTCGGACTCGACCACCTCGGCCGCGCGATCCACGACGTGCTGAGCGGCCCGCAGACCGCAGCGTTCCTGGACACGGTCGACGCCGTCGCCGCCGGCGCGCCGGTGGGCGAGTGTTGGCTGGACACCGCGCACGGCCCGATGGTCGTGCGGGTCGTGGCCGCCGGACCGGAGCGCGGCGGTGGGATCGTCGTGGTGTTCCTGCACGTCGAGGTCGCCAAGCGCCACCACGAACTGGCCCGGCGGGCGATCGATGCCGTGCCCGCCCGGATGGCCTTCGTCGGCGTCGACGGCACGATCCGGATCACCAACTCCGCCTGGGAGCGGTTCGGCGCGTCGACCGGCGCCGATCCGGCCCGCACGGGGGCGGGGGCGAACTATTTCGACGCCTGCGCGAACGACCCGAGCGCGGCACCCGTCGTCGAGGGCATCCGGGCGGTGTTGGCCGGCGAGCTGGAGCGCTACCAGTTCGCGTATCCCTGCGACGGCCCCGACGGCACGTCGTGGTTCCTGCTGCAGTGCCTGCCCGCCGGATTCGGCGAGGCGGTGGTCCTCCACATCGACGTCAGCGAGCGCGTCCGGGCCGAGCAGCGGCTCAACGAACTCGCGACGACGGATCCGCTCACCGGCGTGTTGAACCGGCGAGGCCTCGAGCACCGGCTCGACGGTGAGCTGGACCGGTTCCGCCGGACCGGGGTCCCGCTGGCGACCCTGATGATCGACTGCGACGACTTCAAGCAGATCAACGACCGGCTCGGTCACGGCGCAGGCGACGCGGTGTTGGCCACGGTCGCCGGGCGGCTGCGAGACGCGCTGCGGCCCGAGGACGTGGTTGCCCGGGTCGGCGGCGACGAGTTCGTCGCCCTCCTACCGGGCGCGAACGAGGCCGAAGCGGCCCAGGTCGCCGAGCGTCTGCGCCTCGCCGTGGCGGCCCGGCCCGTCGCGTCGACGATCGTGGAGATCCGCACGACGGTGTCGGTGGCGATCGCGGTCGCGGACCCCGAGGTGCGCAGCCTGGAAGATCTGATGGCGAGGGCGCGCTTTGCGTTGCGGCATTCCAAGGTGAAGGGAAAGAACCGGGTCACCAACGCCTCGGCGGCCGGAACCCCGGCCCAGGCGGGCTCGAGCATCACGAGGGACCTCATCGAGCTCCTGCAGAACGAGTGGGCCCTCACGGTGGTCGGGCAACCGATCGTCCGTCTCGCCGACCGGTCGGTGGTCGGTGTCGAACTGCTCAGCCGCAGTGCCCTGCCGTCGGGACTCGATCCGGCGACCTTCTTCCAGGCCGCGGTCGAGGAGGGGGTCCTCACCCTGCTCGACGAGCGGTGCCTGCGACGGTGCCTCGGCGCGGCGGCCGGCCTCCCGGCGACGCTCGACGTGCACGTGAACGTGTACCCGTCCACGCTGCTCAAGATCCGCCCGGGCGATCTCGAGCTGTTGGCGGGTGGGCTGTCCGGTCGACGGACGTGCCTGGAGCTCAGCGAGCAGCAGATCCTCGGTGATCCGGGCTACCTGCTGCCGCGGATCCGCCAGCTCCGAGGGCTCGGCCTGTCGATCGCGATCGACGACATCGGCTTCGGGCGCACGTGCCTGGAGAGCCTGGTGATCCTCGAGCCGGAGATCGTCAAGATCGACCGCGCCTACGTGCGTGGGGTCGGGTCCGACCCGCATCGGCTGGCGTGGTTGCGGCGTCTGGTCCGCGTCGCGCAGTCGCTCGACAGCGAACTCGTCGCCGAGGGCGTCGAGCACCCGGACGACGCGACCGTCCTGGGCGAGCTCGGGGTCGATCTGGTGCAGGGGTACCTGTTCGGCGCTCCCGGTCCGTTGGAACGATTCGTTCAGGAGCCGGCGGGCATCCGGGCGATGGCGGCCCGGGCGGCGCGCAGCCCCGACACGGCGCGCGGGAACCCGGCGTAGCCGATCAACTGGACGAACACCTCGTCGACCTCGATCGGCGTGAGCCCGTGGCGGATCCCGCCCGGCGCATGGAAGGACAGCTCGGCCTCGGCCCCGAGCGCGCCGAGGATCGCGATCACCGCCAGGCTGCGATCGCGCCGGCTGAGCTCGGGTCGGCTCCACACCTCCCCGAACGCGAAGCGCAGAGCGAGGTCGCCGACGTCGGCGAGCGCACCGCCGAGCAGCGCTGCGACCGCCTCGGCGTCGAGGTCGGCCCGGCCGCTGAGGGTCCGGAACACGTCCGCCCCGTCGGCGCGCCGCTCGGCGTCGCTCTTGCGCGTCGCCGGCGCGCGGCCTTCGACCCGGTCGGTGCCGTCGAGTCGCTTCCACACCGCATCGACCCGCCGGGACGACGCCATCGCCGCCGGGTAGCCCGCATACGCAGCGACCTGCAGGAGCAGTTCGTCCACCTCGGTGCGGGTGAGGCCGTGGTTGAGGCCGATGCCGATGTGGGCCTCGAGCTCCTCGTCACGGGCCTGGGCCATCAACACCGACACGACCACCAGGCTGCGGTCGCGCCGGGACAGCTGCGGGCGCGACCACAGGTCGCCCATGATGAACTCGACGGCGAAGGTGCCGAGGGCACCGAGTCGGCGCTCCATCGCCCGGGCGGCCCGCTCCGGGTCGACGGACCCAGCGTTGAAGCGGTCGAACACTTCCCGGGCGCGGTCGTGACGCGCCTCGATCGATCCAGGATCCCCCATTCGCCGGACCCTATCCCGGACGCGGGCGACGCCGGCCGGGAGCCGGACCAGGGTGCCGGTTAGCCTTGCGCCGATGCTGCGCTACCTGACCGCCGGTGAGTCCCACGGGCAGGCCCTCGTCGTGATCGTCGAAGGGCTCCCGGCCGGGATGCCGATCACCGTCGAGGAGGTGCAAGGTGAGCTGGCCCGCCGGCGCCTCGGCTACGGCCGAGGACCCCGGATGCGCTTCGAGGCCGACGAGGTCACGCTGCTCGGTGGCGTGCGCCACGGCCGAACGCTCGGTTCACCCGTCGCGATCGAGATCAAGAACACCGAGTGGTTCCGGTCCGACAAGTGGCACGCCGAGATGTCGCCGGCACCGGGGCGGACCGCCACCCCGCTCACCCAGGTGCGGCCCGGGCACGCCGACCTCGCCGGCATGCAGAAGTACGGGTTCGACGACGCGCGCGACGTGCTGGAGCGGGCCAGCGCCCGGGAGACCGCCGCTCGCGTGGCGGCCGGCACGCTCGCCAAGAAGCTCGTCGCCGCCATCGGGGTGTCGATCCTCAGCCACGTGGTCCAGATGGGGCCCGCCCGCTCGAAGGCCACCGCGCGACCGACCGCCGAGGACCTCGGCACCGTCGACGAGTCCCCGGTGCGCTGCTTCGACAAAGCGGCCGAGGAGGCGATGATCGCCGAGGTGGAGGCGGCGGCGAAGGTCGGCGACTCGCTCGGTGGGATCGTCGAGGTCCTCGCCTATGGCGTGCCCGTGGGTCTCGGCAGCCACGTGCACTGGGACCGCAAGCTCGACGGCCTGCTGGCCCAGGCCGTCCTGTCGATCCAGGCGGTCAAGGGCGTCGAGATCGGTGACGGGTTCGAGGTCGCCGGCCGCCGGGGGAGCGAGGCCCACGACCCGATCGTCTGGGACGACGCGGCCGGCGCCTACCGGCGGGAGTCGTCGCTGGCGGGCGGGACCGAAGGCGGGATGTCCACCGGGGAGCCGATCGTCGTGCGGGCCGCGATGAAGCCGCTGGCGACGCTGAACCGTCCCACGCTCAAGACCGTCGACGTGGTCACCAAGGCCGAGACGGTGTCGTTCAAGGAGCGCACCGACGTCACGGCGGTGCCCGCGATGGGGGTCGTGGCCGAGACGATGGTCGCGCTCGTGCTCGCTACCGAGGCGCAACGCAAGTTCGGCGGCGATTCGCTCGCCGAATTCATCCGCAACGCCGAGGCGTTCGTCGCCGGTCTGGCCGACCAGCACCGCCCGGCATGATCGACCCGGACCGCCACGTGGTGCTCGTCGGCATGATGGGCGCCGGCAAGTCCACCGTCGGCCAGGCGCTCGCCGGCCGCCTCGG
>JBILVB010000001.1:0-73442 GCA_044370695.1 Acidimicrobiales bacterium
GCTCGCCAGCACGGCAGCGATGACGCAGGATTCGACGTCGGCGTCGGCTTCGAGCACCACGCGTGCGAACGGACCGGACTCCGGTTCCAGCACGAGTAGGTGTGCCGTCGGCGCCCCGGCCGAGACCGTCCAGAACTGGCGCCCAGATACACCTCTCCCGAGCATCGCCCCGACACGGCGTCGGCCCGGCCGCTTGCCCCCGTTGTGCGTCCCGAACCCGGCCGCTCGATGATCGATGTCGGTCTCGAGCGCGCCGCGACTGTCGATGAACGCTGCGCGCACGGTCGCAAGGTCAACCACAAGCGATCGCCGCCAAGTGAACAGGCGATCCCAACCGCTCAACTCGACCCTCACGGCACCACTCGCGCAAGCCACTTCGAACGCCACGGCACCACGGTAGCCGCCAGAGGATTCGGGCATCTCCGACGAAGGGTCACGGCCGCCGCTGATCGCCTAACGAGGGCGCCACGAGCCGAGCCGCCGAACCGCTGAGGCTGCTATGTCGACATCTTGCGTCGACACACCAGACAGCCCGTGTCTTTCGATACGTGGAACACGCCGTCGGTCGTACCGCGAAGCACGAGGTCGTGCAGCTGGCGCTGCTGTTCGGGCGTGGCCGAGTTGGCTGGTGGCGACGAGGTGATGAAGTCGAGCACATGATCGGTGTTGGTGACCCGTAGCGCATCGTCGTAGCGGTGCCAGCACACCTCACCGAAGTGGTCGATCAGCATCATCGCCGCGTCGCCCGGAGTGAACGAGCGATTCACGGTGTACCGACCCACCTCACCGAACACCTCCATCCGGATCGCTTCGATCTCCCGCAGGTGTCCGGGCCCATTGGTCATGATCCCCACCGTCCCGTCTGGCGCCACCACGCGAGCCAACTCCGCCACCGCCTTGGCCGGTTCGGGGACGTGATACAGCGCATAGGTCGATACGGCAACGTCGAACGCTGCATCGCTGAACGGCAGATCGCGCGCGTCGCACACACGACCCTCTACCGATGCGAACCGGCCCGTAGCTCGAGCCCGGTCGACAGCTTCGTCGACCATCCCAGCCGATAGATCGCTCAGCACGAGCCGCAGCCCGTCCGGGGCAACCACCGCGACGTGCTCCCACAAACCACCAGCGCCGGTACCGACATCGAGCACCCGACCTCCCGCCGGCCAATCGATGAGCGATGCGAACATGTCGAATGCTGCGACCGGTGCAGTTCGATAGCGGACATGCAGGCTTGCCCGCTTGGCAAGCTGGCTCGAATCCCGGTACTGCACCGTGCGCAGGTACTCCACATCACGATCCTGGTCACCGGCCGACATCGGCCAACCCTAACCGGCGACACGGGCGCTGGTTATTGCGTCGCAATCAAACCAGCCGCTGCATGAGCGCGTAACGACGGCTGCGAAGCGGTCGTCGGCGCCGCCGGGCGCGTTGCATAGGTGCCGGTAGGTGGCAGTACCCACATGACGAGTTCCGTTCACAGCTGAGGAAGCGCCGCGAGACGCTGCCGGACCAATGGCGCATGGTCGTGCCGCAACCCGGCCGGATTCCGGGCCGCAGGGCCCGACTTGTTCACGCCTTCCGGCTTGCCGGCTTTCGTGGCTTGGCAGGCTTGGCTGCTGAAGGTTCGAGTTCGGGGATGACGTCGAGGTGACGGGCCGCGGCTTGCAAGGTGATCATCGGTCGCTCACCGAGCCGACGCACATAGCCCGCCGTAGTAGCACTCGACGCATGGCCGACATGACGAGCGATATCGGCCAGATCGATCCCCTCCTCCGCATACAACGTGGTGACCACCGTGCGCCGCCCCACATGCGTCCCCAACCCGCGCGGATCGATCCCCGCCGCCACCGCAGCCCGCGCCAACACCTTCGTCACCTTCTGCCGATTCAACACCCCACCCGTGAGCGTGGTGAACACCAACTCCACCCGCTCGCCGTCATACACATGCTCCTCCCACACCTCCGCCGCCTCGCGCTCGACACGTTGAGCCTCACGACGAGCCCGCAACAGTGCGACCACACCCGGCGCCAGATGATGCACCCCATGCGCACCCACCGTCTTCGGGTCACCCAACACCGTGCCCACCCCATCCACATACACCGCCGCCCGACGAACCACCGCCACCCGCGCATCAAGATCGACATCAGCCCACGCCAACCCCAACACCTCACTCACCCGCCACCCCTGCACGAACAACAACGCCACCGCCGCACCCAACCGCTCACCCGACGCCGCAGCAATCAACCGGCGAGCCTCATCAGGCGTCAACGCCCGCGTCGCAGCCGGCTGACTCTTCGGAGGTTTCACCGCATCCGTCACATTCCCCGACACCAACCCGTACCCGACCGCGACCGCCAACACCTGCCGCAACGTCAACCGCGTGTCTTTCACCGTCCGCGCCGCCAACCCATCACGCTGCAACCCCGCCAACCACACCTGCACCTGCTCAGGCCGCAACTCGCGAACCGGAACCTCACCCAACCCGGCCCGCACACGCGCCACCCGATCCGCATACTTCGCCAACGAACTCGGCCGCACCTGCCCCGCCGCCACATTCGCCAACCACCACTCCGCCAACACCCCCACCGTCACCGACCGATCAAAACGCGACGGGGTCTGGTTCACCACCTCGTCCAGCGCCGCAGCACGTTTCGCCAACACCGCCTCACGCGTCTTCGCGCTCACCGTACGCAACTTCCCCGACCCATCCCGGAACGTCGCCGTCCACCGCCCATCACGACGCGGATACAACGAACCCTCACCATTCGCGGCCTTCCCGTGCACACTGAACGACCCATCGCCAGCCACACTCCGCTTCCCCGACGGACGTCTCGCCATCACCCCAAACTACCCGTTCGGCAGTAACCGCGGCAGTAACGCCCCACGAACACCAGTGAACACCCACGAACACCGGCACCCTATTCACCCAGTTCAGAGGCTGTTTTCGGTTTCTCTGACCTGGACGAAAAACTCCACGAGCGGAACGGGAGGGATTCGAACCCTCGGGCCCGTCAAGGCCGGCCGCTTTCAAGGCGGCTGCATTCGTCCGCTCTGCCACCGTTCCGGGCGAGACGCTACCCGCCGGCCGACCGATGCGACCCTCCCTGACCGCTCAGAACACGCCGTCGCGCGGCGTCACGAAGAGCGCCTCGGCGTCGGCGAACACCACCTCGCCGTCCCGCGCCTCGGCCCGGACGTGGATCTTGCGCCCTTCGACGGACTCGACCCACGCCTGGAACTCGACTGGTCGCCGGATCGGGGCTCCCGCCCGGTAGTTCACGACCAGGCGGGCGGTGAACCCGCGGTTGCCCGACACCCGGTTGGTGGCGCCCATGATCTCGTCGAACAGCATGGCCACGACCCCACCGTGGATCCGTTCCGGCGGCCCCTGGAACATGGCGTCGGCAACGACGGTCGCCACGGCCGAGTTCGGTCCCGCCCGGCGCACCGCGAACTCGGGTGCGCTCGGGCTCATACGCCCGCCCGCGACCGACATGGCGTCGAACGCGAACGGCTCACCGATCGGGGTGTCGACCGGGGCGATGCCGCCGCGCAGGTCGGGCATCATCGCTTCCATGTCGGCCCGCTTGTCGCGCATCGGCACCTCGCCGATCCGCTCGACGAGCGCCTCGGCCGCCGCGCGCACCTCGGCCAGCACGTCCGCCGGCACCTCGTAGCCGCCCACCAGCCGGTTCAACCGCCGCAGCGCCGCTGCGGCCCCTTCGAGCGCTGCCCAGTCCGTCACGGGTCGGCGACCCTACCGGTCAGGCCCCGCCGGCCAGAAAGGCTCGCAGTGCCGCAGCAGTCCGCTGTGGCGCCTCCTCGGGCAGGAAGTGCCCGCACGGCAACGCCTCGCCGGTGACATCGGTGGCCCACCGTTCCCACACGGCGAGCGGGGTCCCGGCCCCGAGCGAGCGCTCGCCCCACAGCACCAGCGTCGGGCAGCCGATCGTGCGCCCGGCGTCCCGGTCGGCCCGGTCGATCTCGACGTCCACTCCGGCGCCCGCTCGGTAGTCGTCGCAGCTGGCGCGGATCACCTCGGGCGTGAACGCGGCGACGTAGGCGTCGAGATCGATCGGGCCGCCGGCCCAGCCGGCGCACACGGTGCGCAGCCAGTACTCGGGGTCATTGCCGATCAGGCGCTCGGGGAACGGCGCCGGCCGGGCCAGGAAGTGCCAGTGGAACGCCCCGACCGCGGCCGCTCCCTTCAGGCGGTCCCACTGCTCGATCGTCGGCAGGATGTCGAGCACGGCCAGGCGGCTGACACGTTCGGGATGGTCGAGGGCCATGCGGTACGCGACCCGGCCGCCGCGGTCGTGGCCGGCCACGCCGAAGCGCTCGTGGCCCAACTCGCCCATCACCGCGACCAACTCGGCCGCCATCACCCGCTTCGAGTAGGCCACGGCGCGCTCCCCGGCCGGCGGGGTGTGGCTGGCCCCGTAGCCCCGCAGATCGGCGCAGACCACCGTGTGCCCGGCGGCCGCCAGCACCGGGGCCACGTGCCGCCACATCTCGTGTGTCTGCGGATAGCCGTGCAGCAGCAGCACCGGTGCGCCGGTCCCCGCCGTCACGACGTGGATGCCTGCGACCGTGGCCGCCTCGAACCCGTCGATCACGACCGTGCCTCCATCGTCGCCAGCGCCGCCGCCGCCCGGTCGAGCAGCGTGTCCACGGCGTCGGGCGCGAGCGCGGCCGTGACCGTCTCGTACCGCTCCCCGGCGTCGACCTCCGCGAAGTGCGACGCAACCGGCAGGTACCGGAAGTGGTCGCCGGCCAGGCCCACGACGAACGCCCGGTCCGAGCCGCTTCGGGCCGACCACGCCCGACCCACCTCCACCAGCGCCTCCCCCGGCAGCAGGCACAGCGACAGGTCGTGGAGCCGCAGCACGTGCACGGGCACGGCCACCGGCGCCGAGCGACCCCGCCGGGCGCGGACCCCGAACGACACCAGCCGGTGGCACACCGCCACCATCAGCTCCCGCATGGCGTCGTCGTCGAGATCCTCGGCGACGACCACCGACGACGCCTCGGACCACAGCGCCCCGGGCGCGATCGCCCGCTCGCCCAGACGCCGCTGCAGCACCGCGACGCTGCGTGCCTCCAGCGCGTCGAGCGCCTCGCCGTCGAGCTCCGCGTACGACGGCGGCACCAGCACCTCGAGACGCTGCGCGGCGCACGCGGCCAGCTCGTCCGTGGGCGCGGCGCGCACCACGTCCACCACCGCCGTGGCCAACCGCTCGCCGAGCGCCACGGTGTCGGCCCACGAGCCCCCGCAGTACCCACGGGCGTCGAGCGCATCGCGCCGCGGGCTGGTGGCCGGCACCACGTCGCCCTCGGTGGTGTTGACGAACAGCGCCACCTCCACCCCGAGGCGCTCCTCGACGAGGCGCTGTGCCACGCCGGGGTAGTCGGCGCTCACCAGGTTCGAGTCCCAGCCGAGCGTCGTGGGGTGGCAGCCGGCACCGAACAGCACGGCCCGCAGGGCGCCGCTGCGGGCGTCCGTGACCGCGAACACCGGTACCCGGCCGTCGACGGCGTCGTCCACGGCACCGCCGCGGCGCCGGTTCCACAACCCGGTGAGCACCCCCACCCCGGTGCGGACGCGGGCCGGTGCCACGTCGGCCAGCGCCGCCCGCACGAGCCCGTCGAGGGCCGCCAGCAACGCCGGGGCGTACGCGGCCACCCCGGGCTCTGCGCTGCCCGGGGCGTAGGGCACCGGGCCCGAATGGGTGTGCGACGCCGTTACGCACAGCTCGTCGGCGCCGAGGCCGACGTCGGCCAGCGAGGCCCGCAGCGCTGCGGTGAGGGCGCCGGGTACGTGCAGCAGGTCCATCGTCACCAGCACGACGCGCCGGCCGGCACCCACCAGGACGAGCGCCTTCGCGTACAAGCGGTCGTGCACCCCCGCCGACGGTTCGGTGCGCTGGCCGAACCCGGCCAGCAGGACCGGCTCCGACGGCGTGATGTCGACCCGGGCCCGACCGATCGAGATCTCCACGCCCGGCATCGTACGAGCAGCGCCCGCCCCGACCGTTTTGCGTCGCCCGAAAGGGGCGTGCTGTCGTGCGCTGACAGGAGGGACCGATGCCCGAGCCGTACGAGGACCAACCATGAGCGACGACGAGCTCGGCCGGTTGCTCGGCCGCGCCGCGATCGTCGGCCTCGGCATCACCGAAGTGGGCAAGGTCTACGGCCGCAGCGCACTCGATTTCGCCGCCGACGCCGCCCGCCGTGCCGTCGCCGATGCCGGGCTGACGATGAGCGACGTCGACGGCGTGCTGATGTCCAACGGCGCCTCGGGCGGCGTCGACCTGCGGCTCCAGCGGGAGCTCGGCCTGCGCAACCTGGGTCTGCTGTCGATCGTGTCGTCTTACGGCGCCACAGCGATCGCCATGGTGCAGCAGGCGGCGATCGCCGTCGCCACCGGTCAGGCGACCACCGTGGTGTGCGTCCACGCCGATGCACCCCTGCAACCCGAACAGCGCTCCAGTGCCGCCTACGACCGCTCCGCCACGGCGCCGGCCGGCTTCGCGTCGTACTTCGTGGCCTCCGGGATGCGCAGCGCCAACGCCGGCTACGCACTGGCGGCGCGGCGGCACATGACCCGCTACGGGACGACCAGCGAGCAGCTCGGGGCCGTCGCCGTCGCCCAACGGGCCTGGGCCGCCGGGAACCCGCTGGCCCGGTTCCGCGACCCGATCACGATCGCCGACCATCAGGCCTCGCGCGTCGTGATGGACCCGTTGCGCCTGCTCGACTGCTGCATGGTCTCCAACGGCGGCATCGCCGTGGTGGTCACCTCCCTCGAGCGGGCGCGCGATCTCGCGCAGCCGCCGGTCCATCTGTGGGGCGCGGCCCAGTGTCATCACGGCCAACCCTTCGCCCGCGGCAACGAACTCGGCCTGTGGACCGGCGCCGCCATCGCCGGACCGAAGGCGATGGCGATGGCGGGGGTGCGCCCCGGCGACATCGACCTGCGCGAGCTGTACGACTGCTACACGATCACCTGCCTGGTCACCCTCGAGGACTACGGGTTCTGCGCCAAGGGTGACAGCGGGCCGCTGGCCGCCTCCGGCGCGCTCGGACCCGGTGGTTCGCTGCCGACGAACACCGGCGGCGGGCAGCTCTCCTCGTACTACCTGTGGGGCATGACCCCGTTGTCCGAAGCGGTGATCCAGATCCGTGGCCAGGGCGGCGAACGCCAGGTGCCCCGCCACGACGTCGGCATCGTGAGCGGCAACGGCGGCGTCCTCGACTACCACGCCTGCCTCGTCGTCGGCCGCGAGCCGAGGCGCTGAGGAGCCCCCTATGCCCGGTTATTCCGTTCGCCGTGACGCCGGTTCCGGCCCGTTCTACGACGCCGCCGCCGCCGGACGGCTCGCCGTGCGCCGGTGCCCGACGTGCGGCCGGTGGTACCCACCCCAGCAGGTCGCCTGCGCCGATGGGACCGACGCCGAGTGGGTCGACGCCTCCGGTGCCGCCACGCTCGTGACCTGGGGGATCGACGCGGCACCACCGCTCGACCCGGCGCTCGCCGCCGCCGACGGCTCGGCCGTGCTGGCGCTCGTCGAACTGTCCGAGGGCCCGTGGATGTATGCGGCCATCGTCGGCGCCGACCCCGCTGCGCTCCACGAGGGCGACGCGCTCACGGTCCGGTTCGTGCGGCCGGGCGACGGCGAGGCCATCCCGGTCTTCGCCCCGGCCTGAGCGCGCCAGACTGCCGGTCATGTCCGACCTCGCGCTCGCCGGCGACCGGCACGGTCCCCTCGCCGGCGTCACCCTCATCGAACTCGCCGGCATCGGCCCCGGACCGTTCGCCGGCATGGTCCTCGCCGACATGGGCGCCACCGTCATCCGGGTCGACCGGGCCCAGAACGTGCGCGACGACCTGCCCGCCGACCGGCCGCTCGACCCGATGGCGCGCGGCCGGCACTCGATCGCGCTCGACCTGAAGCAACCCGAGGCGGTCGAGGTGGTGCTCCGTCTCGTGGAGCGCGCCGACGGGCTGTTCGAAGGGTTCCGGCCCGGCGTGACCGAACGCCTCGGCCTCGGCCCCGACGCGTGCCTGACCCGCAATCCCCGCCTCGTCTACGGCCGCATGACCGGCTGGGGCCAGGACGGCCCCTACGCCCACGCAGCCGGTCACGACATCAACTACATCGCCCTCACCGGCGCCCTCGACGCCATCGGGCGCCGCGGCGAGGTGCCGACCCCGCCGCTCAACCTCGTCGGGGACTTCGGCGGCGGCGGCATGTTCCTGGCGTTCGGCATGGTGTGCGCCCTGTTCGAGGCCCGGGGATCGGGTCGGGGCCAGGTCGTCGACGCCGCCATGGTCGACGGCGCCTCCACGCTGCTCACGTCGATCCATTTCCTCACCACGCTCGGCCTGTGGAAGCCGGAGCGGGGCACCAACATGCTCGACAGCGGCGCCCCCTACTACGACGTGTACGAGTGCGCAGATGGCCGCTGCATCTCCGTCGGCTCGATCGAACCGCAGTTCTACGCCGAACTGCGCCGCCTGGCCGGCCTCGATGACGCCGTGTGGGACGCGCAGAACGACCGCGCCGCCTGGCCCGACCGCAAGGCCGATCTCGTGACCTTGTTCCGCCGCAAGACCCGTGACGAGTGGTGCGACCTCATGGAGTACACCGACGTCTGCTTCGCCCCGGTGCTGTCGATCACCGAGGCGCCCGAGCACCCGCACGCCAAGGCCCGCAACGCCTTCACCGAGGTGGCCGGGGTGGTGCAGCCGTCGCCCGCTCCCCGGCTGAGCCGCACGCCGGGCGCCGTGCAGAGCCCGCCGGCGGTGCCGGGCCAGCACACCGACGAGGTGCTCGCCGCCGCCGGGTACGGCGCAGGCGAGATCGCGGCGTTGCGCCACAGCGGCGCCGTGCGCTGACGGACGTCGACGGCACCGGACCGAGCTCTACGGCACCGATGCACCTCGAGGCGGTGACCGTCGTCGTCGACGACTACGACGAAGCGATCGCGTTCTTCGTCGACGCGCTCGGTTTCGTTCTGGTCGAGGACACCCCGTCGTCGACGAACGACGGCCGCCCCAAGCGCTGGGTCGTCGTCCGCCCGCCCGGCGCCGCCACCGGCCTGCTGCTGGCACGCGCCGACGGCGCTGCGCAGGCCGCCGCCATCGGCGCTCAGGTCGCCGGCCGGGTCGGGTTCTTCCTGAGGGTCGACGCCTTCGACGCGCAGTACCGGCGCATGGTCGAGCACGGGGTCCGGTTCCTCAGCGAGCCGCGCGCCGAGCCCTACGGCACCGTCGCGGTGTTCCTCGACATCGCCGGCAACCGTTGGGACCTCCTCGGCGGACCCCCCACCGAGGCGCCCTGACGGCGCTCAGCCGTAGCTGACCCCGAGGCCCGCCCGGGCGTCGCTCTGCACCCCGTAGGGCGGGATCGGGTAGCGCAGGCCGTTGCGGGACAACGCGTCGAGCCCTTCGACGATCCCGGGCAGGAAGTGGGGTGGGATGGCCATGAGCAGCTCGTCCTCCATCACCCCGCCGTAGCGGCGCTCGGCGAAGCACGGGATCGACAGGCTCGGCTCGCCGGTGGCCAGCGCCCGACCCCACGAATCCGCGCAGGCCGACTCGCCGACGCATCCCCAATCGAGCTTGCGGTAACCGGTCCACTGCAGGCCGTTGATGAACAGGATCATCTGGGCCGGGGTGGCGTAGATCAGGCAGATGTCGGGCGGGTTCAGCCGGCCCGACACCAGGGGCGACACGGCCATCGCCTCGTACCGGCCGAAGGGCACGAGGTCCATGGCGTGCTGATGGGCCGAGGAGTCCTCGAGGGTCTGGAACCACACCCCGGCCATGCGCCGGCCCGACAGCCAGTCCTCGTCGCGCGGGTGCAGGCCGATCACCGCGGCGCACTGGTCGCCGACGAGATCGGCCTTGGTGATCCCGACCGTCCACCCGAGCCGGCTGGCCTGCCCGACGATCTGGTCGGTGGTGTGGACGTCCTTGGGCCGGCGGATCTTCGGGATCGCTTCCATCTCGGCCGCCGTGGCGAACAGCTTCATGCCGATGGGCGTCGTCCGCAGGCGCAACAGGCGGTTGAGATCGGCCACGATCCGTTCGAAGTCGTAGCGCTCGGGCTGGTGGTGGCCGCTCAGGTTCACGGGCACGGCGGTCGGTTCGCTCACGGTGTCTCCCCCTCGTCGAGATCCGGCGCCAGCGATGGTACGACGCTCGACCCCGTGCGTTGGCGGGAGGACACCGGCACCGGCCAGCATCGTTGCGAGCGAGGGGGAGACCGTGCAGGACCGTGAAGGCGCATTGGCCGGCAAGGCCGCGGTGGTGACCGGGGGCGGGACCGGGATCGGGCTGGGGTGCGCCAAGCGCCTCGCCGCCGACGGCGCGGTGGTGACGATCTGCGGGCGGCGGGCCGACGTGCTCGAGCACGCCGTCGCCGAGATCGGACCCAACGGCCGGTTCGTCGTGTGCGACGTACAGGACGAGGCCCAGGTGGCCGCGCTCATGGCCGCCGCCGCCGAACCCCTCGGCGGCCTGCACATCGCCGTGGTGAACGCCGGGGGCGGTGTCACCGCAGGCCCGATCGTCGCCGGCGACCTGCAGGGCTGGATCGACCAGCTCGGCGTGAACGTGATCGGAGCGTTCCTCACCATCAAGCACGCTGCGCCGTACCTCGGGCGCGCCGGGGGCGGCTCGATCATCGCCATCTCCTCCATCGCCGGCATCCGGACCCACCGCGGCCTCGGCGCCTACTGCGTGTCGAAAGCGGCGCTCGAGATGCTCGTGTACAACGCCGCCGACGAACTCGGCGAGTACCGGATCCGGGTGAACGCCGTGCGCCCCGGCCTCGTGCCCACCGACGCCACCGACCGCCTCACCGGCGACGACTACACCCGCAACGACTACCTGGCGCAGATGCCGATCGCCCGCACCGGCACGCCCGAGGACATCGCCGACGCCGTGCGGTTCCTGGCCGGCGACGAGGCCACCTGGATCACCGGGCAGTGCTTCGGCGTCGACGGCGGCCACAGCGTGCGACGCGGCCCCGATCTCGACCACCTGATCGGCAACGTGTTCCGCCCCATGGTCGACGGCATGATGCGGGGGCCTCGGTGAGCACGACGGTCCACTTCACCGGTCGCGACGGCAACGTCCTCGTCGCCGACGTCACCGGCCCCGCCGACGGCCCGACCGTGCTGCTGCTCCACGGCGGCGGCCAGACCCGCCATTCGTGGGGCACGACGCTGCGCGTGCTCGGCGAGCGAGGCTGGCGGGCCTACTCGATGGACCTGCGCGGCCACGGCGACAGCGCCTGGGCCGACGACGGCGACTACACACTCGACGCGTTCAGCGGCGACGTGATCGAGGCGTGCCGCACCATCGGCGGTCACCCGGCGCTGGTCGGCGCCTCGCTCGGCGGGCTCACCGCGCTCGCCACGCTCGGCGAGCACCCCGACGTGGGCCGGGCCCTCGTGCTCGTCGACGTCGCCCCCAACATCGAACCCGTGGGACGCGACCGCATCGTGGCGTTCATGCTCGAACACGTCGACGACGGGTTCGCTTCACTCGACGAGGTGGCCGACGCCATCGCCCGGTACAACCCGCACCGGCCCCGGCCGAACGACCTGTCGGGCCTGCGCAAGAACCTGCGAGAGCGCAACGGCCGATGGTTCTGGCACTGGGATCCGCGGTTCATGCGCGGCCGAGTGGACGCGCCGAACGAGACCCGCTCGTCGGTCGTGAACACCGAACGGCTCGAGGACGCCGCACGAGCGCTCAGGGTGCCGACGCTCGTCGTGCGGGGCCGCATGAGCGACCTGCTCTCCGAGGAGGGCGCCCAGCAGATGCTGGCGCTCACGCCGCACGCCCGACTGGTCGACGTGGCCGGGGCCGGCCACATGGTCGCCGGCGACCGCAACGACCTGTTCAACGACGCCGTCGTGTCGTTCCTGTCCGACGTCGGCTGAACGACCTCGGGCGCCCGGGGCCGTTGCCCCGGCTCACCCGCAGGCGCCGCTCGCGAGCACCCGGGACACGGTGTCGTCGTCGAGGCCGAGGATGCCGGTCAGCACGTCGTAGGTGTGCTCACCGAGGCACGGCGCCGGCATGCGGGGGCCGTTGTCGTACCCGGAGATCCGGAACTGATGCCCCTCGTAGGGCACCACGCCCATCTCGGGATGGTGGAGCGGGCGGAAGAACCGGCGGTGGGCGAGCTGCGGGTCACCGCTCAGGTGATCGCTGGAACGCTGCACCATCCCGGCCGGCACGCCGGCCCCCTGCAGCAGATCCATCAGCGCCCGGGGCTCGTGGTGCACGGTCCACGCGCCCAGGCGCGCATCGATCTCGTCGCGCCGCGCCATGCGACCAGCGGCGGTGTCGAGCGCCGGGTCGCAGGCCCAGTCGGGCCGGCCGAGCGCGTCGCGCAGCTTCGCCCACTGCTCGTCGGTCTCGACCGCGATGGCGCACCACTCGTCGTGCCCGGCGCAGGGGTAGGCGTCGTGCGGTGCGGCCGTCGGGTGCACGTTGCCGTCGCGCCGCGCGCTGCGGCCCGACACCTGCACGTCGAGCAGTTCCGGGGCCAGGAAGTGCAACGCCGACTCCATCTGGGCCTGGTCGACGAACTGACCCTCGCCGGTCCGGCGGCGATGGTCGAGCGCGGCGAGCAACGTGGAGGCCAGGAACCGGGGAGCGACGGTGTCGGTGTACGCGTTGAACGGGCCGCCGGGCGCGCGGTCGGGCCAGCCCGTCACCTCGTAGAACCCGCTGACCGCCGCCGCGTGGTAGCCGTAGCCGGCGAGCTTGGCCGCCGGGCCGTACTGGCCGAGCAGGCAGGTGGTGGCCATGATGATCCCCGGGTTCAGCTCCCGGGCCACCTCGTAGCCGAGGCCGAGTTCAGCCATGGTGCCGGCGGTGAACGAGTCGAGCGCGATGTCGCACCAGGCCAGCAGACGCCGCGCCACCTCGCGCCCCTCGGGGTTCTTCAAGTTGAGCTGCAACGACAACTTCGAGGTGTTGAACGCGCCGAAGAACTGGCAGCGGTTGATACCGGGGACGTCGTCGGTGAAGGGCCCGACGAGGCGCAGCCGATCCGGCGGGTTGTCTGTCTCGACGTGGACCACCGTGGCGCCGTGGTCGGCGAGCGCCTTGGCCGTGATCGGCCCGACCCCGATCCAGGAGAAGTCGGCCACCTTCACCCCGGCGAGCGGCAGAGGTTCCGAGCGGACCTGCACCGAGGGCGCCGCAGCAGGCCCCGGGGCCGCCACCGCGGCGGGGCCCGCAGCGGCCGGGAGTGCGTCGAGCACCTCTCGCGTGTGCTCCCCGATGCGGGGGGCCGGGCGGTCCCAGCGCACCGGCGTACGGGACAGCTTGACGAACGGTCCGGCGGTGCGCAGGGTGCGCCCGTTCGCCAGCGTGAGCGTGTCCCAGTAGCTGCGGGCGGCGAGCTGCGCGAACTCGACCACGTCGGCCACGGTGTTCACCGGGGCGAGGGTGACCCCGCGCGCGATCCCGCCCTCGAACAGCTCGGCCTTGGTGTGGCGCAGCGTGAACTGCGTGATGGCGGCGCGCAGTTCCTCATGGCTCATCGCCACCGGGCCGCCGGTGAGCAGACGGGCCTCGTAGGTCCGCCAGTCCTCGCTCGTCGCCCACGCCTCGGTGACCGCACCCGACGACACCATCCAGTCGAGGATCCCGAGCACGGTCGCGGTGGTGGCCACCAGGCACACCTCGCCATCCGCGCACGGATAGACGAGCGGCGTCGTGAGCGTGGACAGCTGCAGCACCGTGCCGAACCGCTCGAAGTCCTTGCCGTTGATGGCGTGGCCGATCATCGCCTGCAGGCCGGTCCAGAACACCGCCGTCTGCACCGAGGTGTCGACGAACTGCCCCTCGCCGGTGGCCAGGCGGCGGTGGTGGGCGACGAGCGCGCCCAGCACGCTCTCCACCGCGGCGTGGTGCCAGGTCTGCGGCACGGTGATCCGCACCGGTCGGCGGTCGGGATCGCCGTTGAGCGCCATCGAGCCGCCCATGGCCGACAAGGTGAGATCCGTGGCGAGGTGGTGGGCGTAAGGGCCGTCCTGCCCGAACGGGCTGATGGCCACGTGCACGAGGTCGGGGCGGGCCGCCCGAAGCACCTCGGCACCGAGGCCTCGCGCCGCCAGCGCGCCCGGAGCCTCGTTCTCGACGAGGAAGTCGGCGGTCGCCACCAGCGCCAACAGGTCGCGGCGGCCGGTGTCGGTGTCGAGGTCGAGCACCACGCTGCGCTTGCCGCGGTTGTAGGCGTGGAACCGCAGGCTGGCCCACCCGTCGGGCTGGTCGGCGTCGAGGGGGCCGTCCCAACGAGCCGGCGAACCACCCGGCGGCTCGACCTTCACCACGTCGGCGCCGAGGCCGGCGAACACGAACCCGGCGAGGTCGGCGCGCCCGTCGGTGAGATCGATCACCCGGTAGGGCGACAGCAGCGAGGTGCCAGTGGTCACGCCGGCATGCTCGCATCGCCCCGGACCGGGCAACAACGAGCCGTGCCGGGCCGGGCGTGGCAACCTTCCCGGCGATGCCCTACGCCACCCTCGACTGCGTCACCGACGGCGGGATCCTCACCGTCACGCTGACCCGCCCCGAGCACCTCAACGCCTTCACCGTCGAGATGGCCGACGAACTCGTCGACGTGTTCACCCGGGTCAACGACGACGACGACGTCCGAGCCGTGGTCCTCACCGGTTCGGGGCGGGCGTTCTGCGCCGGGATGGACCTGTCCGTGGGCGGCAACGTGTTCGGCCTCGACGAGTCGCTCACGCCGACCTGGGCCGACCTGCAGGACCGTCTCGACGACGAGGCGATCCTGCGGGGCGTGCGCGACACGGGCGGGCGGGTGGTGCTCGCGATCTTCGAGTGCCGCAAGCCGGTGATCGCCGCCATCAACGGCGCGGCCGTCGGCATCGGCGCCACCATGACGCTGGCCGCCGACCTGCGCCTTGCGTCGACCAAGGCCCGCATCGGGTTCGTGTTCGGGCGGCTCGGCATCACCCCCGAGGCGTGCTCGACCTGGTTCCTGCCGCGGCTCGTCGGCATCCCCCAGGCGCTCGAATGGCTGTATTCGGCCGAGATCCTCACCGCCGAGGACGCCCACGCGGGCGGGCTCGTGCAGCGCGTCGTCGCCCCCGAGGAACTGCTCGGCGCTGCGCAGGCCCTGGCCGCGAAGTTCGTGGCCGGGCGCTCCCCGGTGGCCGTGGCCATGACCCGCCAGATGGTGTACCGCAACGTCGGGGCCACCCACCCGCTCGCCGCGCACCAGGTCGACTCGCTGTCGATGTTCTACACGTCGATCGGCGACGGCAAAGAGGGCGTGCGGGCGTTCCTGGCCAAGGAGGACCCCGCGTTCCGCGGCCGGGCCTCGGCGATGCCATCGTTTTACGACGACTGGCTCGGCGCAGCGGGCAGGGAGGGGTCGTGACGTCAGGACGGGACTACTCGATCATCGGACCCGAGCGGGAGCGGGCCATCGCCCGGGGCCTCGCCTCGGCCGAGTGGTACCGCACGCCGGTCCCGCGCGCCACCATGCGGGAACTGGTCGCCCGAACCAACGGGCGCGCCGCTCGCGACACGTTGCTGTGGCTGGGCCTGCTGATCGCCAGCGGCGTCGTGGTCCACCTCACGTGGTGGACGTGGTGGACGATCCCGGCCTTGATCGTCTACGGCACCCTCTACGGCTCGGCCAGCGATTCGCGCTGGCACGAGTGCGGCCACGGCACGGCGTTCCGGGCCCAGTGGGCCAACTCGGTCGTGTACTACGTCGCCTCGTTCATGGACTACCGCGAACCGGTGTCGTGGCGCTGGAGCCATGCCCGCCACCACGACGACACGATCGTGGTCGGCCGCGATCTCGAGATCGCGGTGCCCCGGCCCACCTCGCTATGGGCGCTGGCGGCCGAGCTGTTCGGGCTGCGGAGCTGGTGGGCCGAGACGAAGAAGCTGGCCGCCAACGTCGTCGGGCGGGTCACCGCCGAGGAGCGCGACTACGTGCCCGCGAGCGAGCACCGCAAGGCCATCCGCTGGGGCCGCCTGTGGGCGGCCGGGTGGGTGGCCGCCATCGTGGCCAGCGTGGTGTTCCGCAGCCTCGAACCGCTGGCGCTGTTCTGTCTGCCGACGCTGTACGGCCGCTGGCTGCTCGTCGTCTACGGCTACACCCAGCACGCTGGCCTCGCCGAGGACGTGCTCGACCACCGGCGCAACACCCGCACGGTTCTGATGAACCCGGTCAACCGGTTCCTCTACTCCAACATGGGGTATCACATCGAGCACCACATGTTCCCGAACGTCCCGTACCACGCGCTGCCCAAGCTCCACGCCGTGGTCGCCCACGACATGCCGGCGCCGTACCGGGGGCTGCGGGCGGCCTACCGGGAGATCCTCCCGTTGCTGGCCCGCCAGGCCAAGGACCCGACCTACTTCCTCGACCGGCCCGTGCCGTCGGGCGCGGCGGCGCCGGGCCCGGTGACGCCGTGACCGAGTCCTGGGTCGCCGTCGGCGCCGTCGGGGCCGTCGAGCCCGGCGACGTCGTGCGGTTCGATCACGCGGGTCGCACCTTCGCCGTCTACCGCACGGCCGACGACCGCTACTTCGCCACCGACGGCTTGTGCACCCACGGCCGGGTGCACCTCGCCGACGGCTTCGTCGACGGCACGACGATCGAGTGCCCGAAGCACAACGGCCGCTTCGACCTCACCACTGGCACGGCCAAGGGCGCGCCCGCGCTCGTCGACCTGGGCTGCCATGCCGTGCGCGTCGTCGACGGCCGGATCGAGCTCCGCGTCGCCTGAGCGCGACAGCCCCGGCGGGCGGGGTCAGAGGCCGGCGGCGGCGGACTTGAACAGCGCCGGGAGATCGGCGTCGTCGGTCTCGAGCAACCGATCGAGGAACCGGTGGAAGTGCTGCCCGCCACCTTCGTTGCGGCCGAACAGCACCACGTCCTTCGCTCCGGCCCGCAGCGACCGCTGGAGCCGAAGTCCGGTGTAGTAGTCCTCGTCGTTGACCACGTGGAAGTTGAACGCCATGCGCTGCACCATCACCTCGGCCTGCTCCGGCGACGGCGCCACGGTGTGGAGGAACGTCTGCACCGTGGTCGAGGTGCCCGGTTCGGCGCCCGGATAGAGCTGCGACACCATGTACACCCGCCCGTTCGCGTCGAACGCCGCGATCGACACGTGGGGGAAGATCGTCCACACGCCGCTGTTGAGCTTGCTGATCGGCCACTCGTCCTCGGGCAGTTGGGCCAGCTCCTCGAAGCCCCGGGTCGGGGCGGTCACCCGCTGGTGCGGACCCCAACGGTCGTAGAGCGCCTTGGTCGACATCTGCGGACCGAAGCTGTCCTTGTGCAGGATCGGCAGGTGGTAGAAGTCGAGGTAGCCGTCGTAGGCCACCTTCCAGTTGGGGCCGTTGAGGGTCTGGCGTCCAGCGACGTGGCAGTCGGCCAGCCCGAGGTGTTCGAGCATCTCGCCGTAGCCGCACAGGAAGGTGTCGATGTCGATCGACGGCTCCCGGCGCAGGTAGACCCACACGAGCCCGGCGCGCTCGGCCACCGGTAGCTCGGTGAGGCCGAAGCAGGACTTGTCCAGCGGACCGACGTCGTCGGCGTCGAGCACGCCGACGAGGGCGCCGGTCGAGTCGTAGGTCCACGCGTGGTACGGGCAGGTGTGCCGGCGGGCGACCCCGGAGCCTTCGGGGGCGAGGATCGCACCGCGATGGCTGCAGGAGTTGAAGAACGCGCGCAGCACACCGTCGTGGCCCCGGCTGATCAGCAGTGGGGTGTCGAGGATCTCGGTGGCCAGGTACGAGCCCGGGGCGCGCAGCTCGCTCGACGCGCCGACCACCAGCGGCAACCGGCGGAACACGAGCTCCATCTCCTGGGCCCAGCGGTCCCGGTCGAAGTAGTTGCGGGCCGGCACGGCGTGGATCTGCTCGGCCTGGTCCTGCGTCCCGGCCCGGAGATGCTCCAGGTTGCGCTTCGCGATGCGGACGAGTTCTCGATGGCTCACGACTACCCCTCAGCGGTGATCTCTTCGTCTTCGGGCATGGCCTCGTCGCGCTGGACGAACAGGCCCTGCACCATCTCGTCGTCTTCCTCGCCCATCTCGCCCTCGCGCTGCACCACCGCAGCCCCCGAGGCGGATTCGGTCTGCACGGCCGTTGCGACGGTATCCGCCGATCGTTGCGACATCACCCGATCGGCGTTCGCCTCGGCGGCCCGCTCGAACCGGTCGCCGGGATCGCTGACCTGGACGCCGCCGCCGGTGGGCGTCCCCTCGACGGGGCCGCTGCGCTGCTGGACGACGTGCGTGAGCTCGTGGGCCAGCGTGCGCTGGCCGCTTTCGGAACCCGGGTCGTAGCGGCCGGACGCGAACACGATGTCGTCGCCGACGGTGTAGGCGTGGGCGCCGAGCTGCTTGGCGGACGCGTCGGCCTCCCCGCCGGTGTGCACCCGCACCGAGGAGAAGTCGGCACCGATCGACTGCTCCATCTGCACCCGCAGCCCGGCGTCGAGTGGCTGGCCGCTCGACGTCGCCCGGGCGATGCCCTCCCGCTCGTCCTGGAGGAGCTGCGCCACACCGGCGTTGCCGGCCGTGCGTTGCAGGTGGACGAGCGCGGCCGGCGAGGCCGGGCCGCGCCCCGCGAACTGGGGATCGGCCTGGTTCGCTCCTGGACCCGGCCGGACGGCGGCCCGAGGGGCGTGGGCGACGTCGTCATCGAAGGCGTGCACGGTCGACCCCCGTCCTCGTCGAGTTCGTGGGCAACGTACTACCGCCGGGCTTCGTCGGCTGCGGGACACCCCACCGATCGGACCGATAGGCTTCCGGCGCTGAGGACGGTGCCGATCGAGTCCGGGCGAGGGAGTCAGGCCGATGGGGTACGCGGTCGGTATCGATCTCGGGACGACGTTCACCGCTGCGGGGATCTCGGTTGCCGGGAAGCTCGAAACGATCCCACTGGGCGCACACGCGGTCGCCGTGCCCTCCGTTGCGTTCGTCGACAGCCCGATGTCGTTCGGCGACGAGGCCCTCGCGCGAGGCGCCGCCCGACCCGACCGACTCGTCCGGGAGTTCAAGCGGGACCTCGGCCAGGACCACCCGATCCTCGTCGACGGACACGCCCTGACCGCCGAACAGCTCACCGGCAACCTCGCCGAATGGGTGATCGCCCGCTGCACCCAACTGCAGGGCTCGCCCCCCACCGACGTCGTGGTCACCCACCCCGCCAGTTGGCGGTCCTTCCGTCGCGAGCGCCTCGCGGCCGCCCTCTCGGGCGTGGCCCGCCAGGTCGGCAACCTGACGCTTGCGACGGAACCCGAAGCCGCCGCCGTCTACTACGCCACCCGCGACCGCATCCCCGACGGTGCAGTCATCGCCGTCTACGACCTCGGTGGCGGCACCTTCGACGCCGCCGTGCTCCGCAAGACGGTGACCTCGTTCGAGCCGATCGGCAAGCCCGCCGGCGACGCGACCGTCGGCGGCTCGGACCTCGATCAGGAACTCCTGACCTTCGCGCTCGAGCAGGCCGGCCATCCGCTGCGCACCCTCGACCGCACCAACCCCACGATCGCCGCGGAACTCGGTCGCTTGCGCGACGCCGTCACCCGCAGCAAAGAACTGCTCTCCATCGAACTCGACGTCGCCATCGGCGTCCGCCTCGGCCAACCGGCCGAGATCCGCATCACCCGACGGGATCTCGAGCGACTCGCCGAACCCCTGCTCGACAGCACCCTCGACACCTTCAACGAAGCACTCCGCAACGCCAAGGTCACCCCCGCCGACCTGCACGCCATCGTGCTGGTCGGCGGGGGTAGCCGCATGCCGCTCGTCGGGCAGATGATCTCCACCACCTACGGCGCGCCCATCGCCGTGGATACCCACCCCAAGTTCGCGATCTGCCTCGGCGCCGCCATCCTCGCCGCCGACCGAGCCGGCGCAGCCCAGGGTGTGGTCCCCGCCGAACCCGGTCCTGCGAACGCTCCCGTCGATCTTCCGTCGCCGTTCGCTCCGCCGATCGCAGCCGCGACACCGATCGCCGCCGCCCTCCCGATCGCAGCTGCGGCACCGGTCTCGGCCGAACCTGCCCTCGCGGCCCCCGTCGCACCCCCCACCCCCGGGCTCGGCGCCGAGGAGGCCGAATCGGAGCCCGCGCCGGACACACCCGGCCCGGCGAGCCTTCCGACGCTCGTGACCGTTCCTGGCGAGAGCGACCGATCCCCGAACCGGGCGAAGGCACTCGTCGCTGCGGCAGCGGTCGTCGTCGTACTGCTCGGTCTGTTGATCATCCGCACCCAGTCCGGCGGCTCGAACGACGAGGCCGTCGGGGCTTCGGTCATCGCCGACTCCACGAGCGCCGACGCCACCACGACCGTTGCGACGACCAACCCCGTCACGGCTATTCCGGCGACCACGATCCCCTCGACGACGACCACGACGGCGGCGACGACCACCACGGTCACGACCGAACCGCCCGCCAACGACCCCGCCGAGGAAGGACCGGAATCGCAAACCACGGCTCGCCCGGCCGCAACGGCAAAGGCGACGGCACCAGCGCCAACCGCACCGTCGTCCTCGTCGTCCTCGTCCTCGTCGTCCTCGTCCTCGCCTTCGCCGTTGCCGTCGTCCAGCTTCTCGATCGTCACCTTCGTCACCCTGCCGAAGTTCAACACCGTGCCCAACCTCGTCGGGATGACCCAGGCCCAGGCCACTGCGGCCTATTCCAAGCTGGCGTTCGCCTCCACCTGCACGAAGTTCTCGTCGATGCTCGGCAAGGTCGTCAGCCAGTCGCCCACCGCCGGCACCTCGTACACACTGCTCAACGCCCCGACCATCACCATCTACATCGCCCAGTTCCTGAACCCGGTCTGCGGGAGCTGATCCCGGCCGACCCCGGCACGGCGGCGGGGCAATATGCTCCCGGTGCAGGTACTCATGTCGAGGGATCGATCGGAGCGCGGTCCATGACTTCCAACGAGACCGACCCGCACGGGATGGACTCGCCGGGCAACGTCGAGCGAGATCTGTTCGTCCAGCGTGCCTTGGACCAGCAAGGCGATCACTACATCCTCGGTGCATCGTCTCACGGGTCCGACCCCCGGCAATTCGACTGCTCGTCGCTGGTGCAGTGGGCGGCGCGGGAGGCCGGCATCACGCTCGACCGCACGGCGCAGGACCAGTACGTCCAACTCAAGGGGCAGAACGCCACCGTGTCCGTGGAGGAGGCACTGCGCACCAAAGGCGCGCTGTTGTTCAGCTTCAGCGAGGAACCGACGGCCAAGGGCACCGTGCTCCGGCACGCCCACGTTGCGATAAGCCTCGGTGACGGCCGGACCATGGAGGCGATGGGGACGAGCTACGGGGTCAAGGTCGCCAGCGCAACCGGCCGCTTCCAGTACGGCGCAGTCATCCCGGCATTCCGGGATCTGCCGGACCAAGCCCTGGGTCGGAACCGCTCCCTGTTCGAGACCGCCGAGTTGCCCCCGCCCGGCGCCGGCGCCTCCCCGCCACCCGTTTCCCCGAGTGTCGTCGCCCCTGCGACGACGACGGCCGCACCGCCCTTACCTGCCACGGCAGCCGGGTCGGCGCCGGCCGTTGCGGCATCGCCAGCGGCCGGCAGCCGAGCTCTCCCGGATCCGGAGCCCTCGAACCGCACGGGCACCGTCCCGGATCCGGCGCCGCCCGCAGGGCGCTCCGCTGCAACCGCAGCGCCTCCAGCGCCTCCAGCGCTCGAACCGCTCGAACCGCTCGAACCGCTCGCGAAACCGGCAGTCGCCGACCTCGCCCGGCCTGCCCCGCCCGATCTCACCCCCTTGGGCCGCGACGGCGGGCGCAGTGCCGCTCCCGCCAACCCCGACCTCTTCGCTCGGACCGATCCGAGGGGAACCCTCCCGATCGACCCGGATCCCGGTACCGGCCACTCCGAGGCGATCGGCACCGCTGCGTCGTCTCGACCGGGGACGCCCTCCCTCGCCTCGCTGCAGACCGGTGCGATCCGGCTCGACCCTCGACTGCTCGGCACCCGTTCGCTCCCTCCCCTGCCCGGGGTTCCCGAACCCGCAGGCGGTGCTGCGCTCCACGAGTCGGTTGCGCGTGCACCGGCACCATCGCTGCCCCAACCCTCGATCGCTCCGGGCGAGCCCGCATGGGCCCGACCGGGAAGCGCCGGCGTCCACGAGGTCCTCACCACGGACCTCGATGCAGAGCATCACGGCGGCGGGTTGCACGACCTGCACGATGCCGTCGGCAGGTTGCACGACCTGCACGAGGGGGCCGGTGGACTCCACGAGGTCCACGTCGACGACCACCTCCACCACCACTAGCGATGTCGACGACGGAGGACCCCCTCGTCTACGCCCGCACGATCCTCGGCCATGCTCGGTACCGAGCCGAGCTGCTCGGTCACTCCGAGGTGGTTGCGCAACTCGATCCGGCGTGCCGTCTGCTCGACGATCCGTCGTCGTCGTTCGCCGTGATCCTGCGCGGGTTGTGCGATGCCGGCAAGACGACCCTCGCCAATGCGCTCGCCGGCGCCCCGCTCATTCCCGAACGCATCGACGTCCCGACCCCGTGCCGGATCCGGCTCTGCGGTGGAGCCCCGAGCGTGACCGTTCGGCGACCGGACGACTCGACCGCACCGTTCGAACTCGGGCTCCTCGTCGCCGGTGACGACCCAGCACCGGACCCGTCGGCGATCGTCGAGGTCGCGGTGTCGCCCTGGCCGTTGCCGGCCGGCATCACGGTGGTCGACACGCCGAGCGACGGTCTCGATCCGCGCACGGCGGCCGGCGTCGACTGCGAATTCGGCGGTGTCCTGCTGGTCACCGACTCTGCGCAAGAGCTCTGCGACGCCGAGTTGGAACTCGCCGCAGCGTTGCACCGTGACAGCGCACTGCTCGGCATCGTGCAGACCAAGGTCGATCTCCACGTGCACGTCGAGCGGATCCTGGCCGCCAACCGCGGACACCTGGACCGAGCGGGCATCTCCGTTCCCGTGTTCCCGGTGTCGGCCCGGCTGGCACTGTTGGGTCACGGTGCGGCCGACGGCACGCTCGTGAGCGAGTCCGGCACGCTCCCGCTGGCCGCTGCGTTGGAACGACTCGCTGCGCAGGGGTCGCGCACACCCCGGGCTCGCCGGGCGGCGGTCCTGGCCCGCGAATCCGCAACCCTCCTCCTCGAAGCGGTCGCCGAGGCGCAGGCCGGCCTCACGGACCGAGACGCCGAGCGGCGAACCCACGAGCGCCTGACCGCAGCGTCGCTCGCCGTCGAGCGGCTCCGTTCCGGACAGGTTCGCTGGCGGGAGCGGTTGCACGAGGGGATCGAACGGCTGCAGCTCGACGTCGAGCACGAGTTCCGCACCGGTCTGACCGAGATCAACACCGGCGCGGCCGACGAACTCGAACGGTCGGACCCGGCCAAGGTCTGGGAGGCCCTCGCAGATCGGATCCAGCGCAACGCCGACGAGTTGCTCGTTCGGGCACGCACGCGCATCGCCACGGACGCCACGACGCTCGGGCAGGAGCTCGCGGCGATGTTCGGCAGCGAGTTGGCGGCCCCGACGGCAACGGGGCCGCTCGCCGGCCCGACCGGCAGCGGTATCGAACGTTCCGTCACGACGACGGCCGACCGGGGGGCGGTGACCGTGGCCGCTGTGCGCGGCGCGCTGCCGGGATCGTCGCTGTTCACGATCCTCGCCGCCCACCTCGGTGGGGTCGGGGGTGCCCTCGGCGTCGTCGCCGCCGGCGCCGTTGCGCTCCCCGTTGGGCTCGTGTTCGGCGCCGTGTCGTACCGGATGGCCCAACGGAGCCGGGCCGAGGCGCGCCGCCGAGCGGCCCACCAGTCCATCCGGCGGTTCCTCGACGGGTACGGGCCCGAGGCCTCGAAGATCGTCCGCGACGACCTCATCGCCGCACGCAACCGACTGCGCCACTACTTCGAGGAGCAGATCGTCGGGCTCCAGCAACGGGTCGAGGGCGAGTTGCGGCTCGCGGCGGAGAACGCCCAGCTCGACGAGGCCGATCGCCGCGCCCGGTGGGCGGAACTCGATGAGCACCGCCAGCAACTCGGGCTGGTCGCCGCACACGCCGAACGTCTGCTGGCCGAGTGCGCCCAAGGCCCTCGGCCGTGACGTTGCGGGCCGCCGTCGACGGTCTGCTCGCCCGCGCAGAGCTGCTGTCGGCAACCCCGGAGGCTGCGGCACAGCTCGCCGACGCCCGGTCCCGATTGACGGACCCGCTGCGCGTGGCGCTCGTCGGCCGGGTGAAAGCCGGAAAGTCCACGTTGCTCAACGCGCTGGTCGGCGACCTCGTCGCCGCCACCGACGCCGCCGAGTGCACGCTCATTCCGACCGAATACCACGACGGCGTCACCTACCGGGCGTGGAAGGTGTACCGGGACGGCCACGTCGATCACGCCGTGTTCCGGCGGGACGAGCTCGGCGCCCGGGTCGACATCGGCGACACGCCGGTCGAGGCGATCGAGCGACTGCTCGTCGAGTTCCCCAGCCCGCGACTGCGCGATCTCACGATCATCGACACACCCGGGCTCGGGTCGGCGAATCGACACGTGTCGCAGCGCACGGCCGATCTCATCGCCGGGCAGGACGTCGCACCCGCCGATGCCGTCGTCTACCTGTTGCGGAACTGGCATGCGATCGACCGCGAGTTCCTCGCCTGCTTCAACGACAGCCTCGGTGTCGACGTCCCGGCGTTCAACGCCGTGGCCGTGCTGTCGCGGGCCGACGAGATCGCCGGCGGCGGCCCCGACGCACTGCGCCAGGCCACGGCGCTGTCGGCACGCTGGGCCACCTCGGACGTGCTTGCGTCGGTGGTGTCCGACGTGCTCCCGGTCGCCGGTCTGCTGGCCCAATCGGCACTGGGGCTGACCCAGTCGGAGTACCAGGCGCTCGTGACCCTCGCCGCCTGCTCGCACGGCGAGCGGGACGCAGCGTTCGTCTCGGTGGCGCGAACCTGCGCGCCGGAACGACTCACGGCGCTGCCGGCGCCGACTCGCCGCGCCCTCGTCGAGAAGTTCGGGTTCCACGGTCTGCGACACGCCGTCGACTGGATCGGACGGAACCCCTTCGTGACGGCGAGCGACCTCGCCGCCGAGCTCACCCGCCAGAGCGGTCTGGAGTCGTTGCGCAGCGTGTTGTTCGACCGCTTCGCCGAACGGGCCGACGTCCTGCGATCGATGCAAGCGCTCGACGTGCTCGATTCGCTGCGGCGGACGCATCAGGTCACCGACGACGACGACCTCGACGCCGAACTCGAGCGGGTGGAGGTCAACGCCCACGAGCTCGCCGAGCTGCGCTCCATCGAGGACATCGTTTCGGGGCAGTTCCAGTTGCCCAAGGATCTCCGTCGCGACGCATTGCGCGTCCTCGGCGAGCGCGGCACGTCACCGGCGCAACGACTGGGAATGGCGCCCGACGCCGACATCGCCAGCCACCTCGCCGAGGAACTCGCACGGTGGCGATCGATCGCCACGTCGTCGCTGAGCCTTCCCGACGAGCAGCGCGTGGCGCGCGTCGTGGTCCGTACGCTGGGCCGCCTGCGGTCGCTGCACCGCTGACTCCGGAGGAACCGGCATGGCACGGCGCTGCACGAACTGCGGGCACGAGAGTCCCGACGGGGCACGGTTCTGCTTCAACACCGTGTGCGGGCAGGCACTGGACGCCGCGAGCCCCGGCAGCGAGCCGTCGGAGCGGAACCGATCGGGGCGGATGCTGCTGGTGGTCGTGGCCGGCGTCGCCGTGATCGCCCTCGCAGCGGTGCTCACCATCGTCCTCACCCGTAACGAGGACGGCGCAGCGCCGGTGGCCACGACGGTGCCGTTCACCGGACCGGCGACCACGCTCGCGACGTCTGCGGCCACGACGGCGACGCCGCCCACCACCCGGGGTCCGGTCACCGCTCTCGCCCGCAGCCGGATCGTGCAGGCGACCGCGTCGTCGACGCTGCCCGAGGACACCGTGAACCGGATCACGTACGGCATCGAGAACACCCTCGACGGCGACCTGACGACGGCCTGGAACTCGGCCGGCTCGGAAGGCGAGCTGGTTCCACCCGAAGGGCAATGGCTGGAGTACCGGTTCGCCGCGCAGACCCCGATCACCCAGGTGCGGATCATCAACGGGTACGACCCTCGGAACGGCCGATCGGCGTACACCGACAACCATCGGATCAAGACGTTCCGGCTGACGACCGGAGTCCAGACGCTCGAAGGCACCCTCGTGGACGACGAGACGCTGGCCCCCAACCTCATCCGCCTGAACGGCACCCCCGTGACGTTCGTACGCATCACCGTGATCTCGACCTACCCCCCCACCGGCAAGGCCTACGACGATGTCGGCGTCACGGAGGTCGCGTTCTTCTCGGGCGGTTGATCAACAGGCCTTCGCAACGCTCAGTGTCACGCGGGCACCCCGGGAGGTCGAGGCGTTCGCCGCCGGAGTCTGTTCCACGACCGTGTCCGGCACCTCCGTGCTGCAGCGTTCGTTCGCCTGCCCGAGGAGCCCCGCCTGGGCGAGCGCCTGAAGCGCTGCGTCCCGGCGTTGGCCGACGACTGCCGGGACCACGAGCCCTTTCGAGACCGTCACGGTCACGATCGAACCTCGCGTCGTGGGTTGGCCGCCCGGTGGACTGATCTCGATCACCTGACCGGCCGGAACCTCCGGATTGGGCACGGCCGGCTTCACGTTGGCCTGCAACCCCGCCTGTTGGATGAGGCGCACGGCGTCGTCCCGGGAGGTGCCGGGTGGGATCTTCGGCACGACGGCGGAGGTGTCGGCCTTGGCCACGCTCAGCGTGACGAGGTCGCCGACGTTCAGCTTCGTGCCTGCAGCAGGCTCCTGGGCGACGATCGTTCCGGGCTCGACGGAGTTGTCCGGCTTGCTCAGCGGTTGGATCCGCATACCGCGTTGGGAGAGTTCGGCGCTCGCGCTCAAGTAGTCGCGACGGCGGAAGTCGGCGAGCACCCACTGTTCGGGGCCAGTCGACACGATCAGGTTGATCGTGGACCTCGCCGCAACCCGCGAGCCGGGCGCCGGCGCCTGAAGCAGGATCCGACCGAACGGCTGGGGATCGCTGCGAGCGTCGATGATCAGACCGTCCAACTTCTCGGCCAGCAGCGCCGTGCTCGCCGCCTGGAAATCGAGGGAGGTCAGGTCCGGTACCGTCCGCAGCTCCTCGGCGTCGTCGAGCACCCGGGGTACGACGAGGACACCGACGACGGCGAGAACGGCGAGAACGGCGAGCGCGATCGAGACGGGCACTGCGACGCGCGTCGGGCGCCCCGGGGACGCGCTCGACCGGGGCGACGGGACCCCGACGACGTCGAGCGTGGCATCGTGCCGACCGATCGTCCGGCCGTCGATGGGCGACACCACCTCGAACACGAGCGCCATGCGACCGGAGACGGTCGTGGACGCCACCCTCGGCGTGATGGTGACCTGGAACGTGACCGGTGAGCCCGGGGCGACCGAGCCGGAGGTCGGGGTGCAACTCACCCAGGAACCGGGCACGCCGCGCACGACGACCGCGCGGGCCTCGATCGAGTCGCCCGTCGGCTCGACCCGAAGCGCGAACTCGGCGCTCGAACCCGGCATCACCGTCACCGAAGCAGGGGACAGGAGTGCCGCCGACGGCTCGGGGGACGGCCGCCCGCCGGGCGTGGAGACGACGACCGAAGGCGCCTCCACGGGGGCGGGCGGCGGGGCGGCCGACGAGGCACGCAGCGGAGTAGGGGGCGAAGCGAGCGGGGCAGGCGGCTCCGGGTCGACGATGATCGGCACCTGATCGGGTTGCCGTGCCGTGCCGGCCGCCCGTGTCACCGCTGCACCGGCCGAGGTGACGTCCCCAGGCCCGACGGCGCGTTTGCGGGTGCGTCCTGCAAACCAGCTCGGAGCTTCCGCCGGAACACCGCCGAACTCGACGGTGGGCTGCAGCGGATCCGGCGGGTGGGACGCCCCGCTCGCTCGCTCGGGCGGGTTCGGGCCCGGCGAAGCCGAACCGAGGTAGCTGTCGCAGCGAGAGCAGAACACCGTGCCGACCGGATTGCGGTGCCCGCACGAGGCGCAGTCCATGTCCCCCTGGCCGATCCCGAGGCGGCAACCGTCGCCGCCGTGCGTGGCGACGCTACACCGGCCCGGGGCGACCCTCGGAGGCTGCCATGATGCGCGGCGAGGAGGAACCGGTGCCGATCGATCACGAGCCGAGCGACGACTGGGCCGCCATGGCGCAGGCCGCTGCGGCGCTTCGCCGTCTGAACCGCGCCTTCGCCGGGCGGGTCGCCTCCGACGACGAGCTGCGGTCGCTCGCCGCCACCGCCGGAGCGCTCGCGTCACGCCTGGAGTCGGGTGCCGCCCGATCGAAAGAACAGGTCATGGGCGCGGCGCTCGGCATCACCCCGGGCTCGGTGGCGCCGGGCGCGACCCCGGTCGGTGACGAGCTCGAGTTCGACCCGCTCGGCGCCGGCGGCGGCCGCCTTCACCCGGCCAGCGTCGGGTTCCGCCTCGTGCGCGACACCGAGACCTCGGTGCGGTGCACCACCGTCGTCGACGGCATGTTCCAAGGCCCGCCGGAGCGGGTGCACGGCGGGATCGTGGCATTGCTCTTCGACGAGGTGATGAGCGCGCTCAACCGGGCCATGGGCACCCGGGCCTTCACCGCCCGGCTCACGCTGAACCTGCGCGCCCCGGCCCCGGTCGGCTCGGAGATCACGATCCGGGCGTGGCGGCAGTCCGTCGAGGGCCGCAAGATCACCATCTGCGCCGAAGGCCACGGGATCGACGGGACGTTCGCCGACGCCGACGGGCTGTTCATCGCCTGGAAGGACCAGGGTGGTGCCGCCGGCGGCTGAGGACCGGGGATCGCCGGTCGGCCCCGAACTGATCGAGGCGACGCCGATGCGACCCCGGCCCGGACGACCGGTCGGTCGTGTCGTGCGAGCCCCCGACGGTCGATCGCCGGCGATGTTCGAATGGGAGCTGCGTGCCCAGGAGTGGTCCGACGAGCATCCGCACGACGAGTACGTCTACGTGCTCGACGGAGAGGTGCACGTCACTGCGGGCGGGATCACCGTCGTGACCGGCCCCGGCGGGCTCGTACGGGTGCCGGCCGGCGTGCGAGGCCACTACGCCGCCCCGGACTACGCGCACCTGCTCAGCGTCTATCCGCCGCAGGCCGACGGCACGAGCGATCCCCGCGGCGCGCTGCGCGAGCTCGACCGCTGATCGCCCGGCCCACGGCGGGTTCACTCCACCCGCAGGCCCGTGACCGCCCGCGCGATCACCAGACGCTGGATCTCCGAGGTGCCCTCGAAGATCGTGTAGATCTTCGCATCGCGGTGCCAGCGCTCGACGGGGTACTCCCGGGTGTAGCCGTAGCCACCGAGGATCTGGATGGCCTGCTCGGTCACCCACACCGCGACCTCGCCGGCCTTCAGCTTCGACATCGAGCCCTCGCCGCGGTGCAGGCCACCGTTGCGGGCCTGCCAGGCAGCCCGGTGGACCAGCAGGCGGGCGGCGTCGACCTCGGTGGCCATGTCGGCGAGCTTGAACGCGATGCCCTGGTGCATGGCGATCGGCTTGCCGAACGCCGTACGCTCCTTCGCGTACTCGAGCGCGTACTCGTAGGCGGCCCGAGCGATGCCGATCGCCTGCGCGCCGACCGTCGGCCGGGTGGCCTCGAAGGTGGCCATGGCCGGCTGCTTGGCGCCGGTCACGCCGGCCTCCCGGGCCCGGGCGAGCTTCGCGTCGAGCTTGTCCTTGCCGCCCAACAGCATCCGGCCCGGCACCCGCACGTCGTCGAGCACGACCTCGGCGGTGTGCGAGGCCCGGATCCCGTGCTTCGCGTACTTCTGACCCTGCGAGAGGCCCGGTACCCCCTTGGGCACCACGAACGTCGCCTGGCCCCGGGACTTGAGCGCCGGGTCGACGGTGGCCACCACGACGTGCACGTCGGCGATGCCGCCGTTGGTGATCCACGCCTTGGTGCCGTTGAGCACCCACTCGTCGGTGGCCTCGTCGTACACCGCGCGGGTCCGCAGTGACGACACGTCGCTGCCGGCGTCGGGCTCGCTCACGCAGAACGCGCCGAGCTTCACGTCGTCGGCCGTGCCGTAGCACTGCGGCACCCACTCCATCAGCTGCTCGGGCGTGCCGTTCCCGGCGATGCCCGCGGCGGCCAGCCCCGAGCCGAAGATCGCGAGACCGATGCCGGCGTCGCCCCAGAACAGCTCCTCGGCGGCCACCGGCAGCATCAACCCGGACGGATCGCCGAAGCTCTGGGCGATGAAGTCGAACGAGTAGAGCCCGACCTTGGCCGCTTCCTGTACCACGGGCCACGGGAACTCCTCGCGCTCGTCCCACTCGTGGGCGGCGGGCCGAACCACGGCGTCGGCGAAGTCGTGCACCCACTTCTGCACCTGCTGGACGTCTTCGGAGAACTGCAGCGAGAACTCGGCCATGGGGCTCCTCCAGGGACGGGGCGGGACGGCGGACGGCGGACGGCGGACGGCGGACCGCGAAGTTACCACTGGGTAACCTCGTCGGGTCAACGGCAGCATGCCTTCGTGCACGTTCTCGCCATCGCCGGCAGCCTGCGAGCCGGATCCTTCAACGCCGCGTTGTTGCGGGCCGCGCTGGCCCACCTCCCCGTCGGCGTCACCGTCACGTGGGAGGACGGCCTGCGCGACCTACCCCACTACGACCAGGACCTCGACGACGCCGGCGACCATCCCCTCGTCGGCGCGTTCCGGGCGCGATGCGCCGCTGCCGACGCCGTGTTCGTCGCCGCCCCGGAGTACAACACCGGTTTGCCGAGCGCGCTGAAGAACGCCCTCGACTGGGCGTCGCGCCCGTTCGGGAACTCCCCGCTGAAGGGGACCGCCGCCGCCGTGATCGGCACCTCGACGGGTCGCAGTGGCGCCGCGCGCGCCGTGGAGCACGCCCGGTTCGTGCTGCTGATCTGCGGAGCCCGACTCACCGAGGCCCAGCTCGCCGTGCCCTCGGCCCGCCAGGTCTTCGGCGCCGACCCCGTGGTGCTGCCCGACGACGTCACCGGCGCGCTGGCCGGCATCGCCGGGGAACTGGTCACGCTCGCATCGGCACCCCCTGCAACGCCGGGGTGATCGCGCCGAACACCAACTGCGCCCCCGGCGCGAGGTAGTGCACGCCGTCCCACCGGTAGGACAGGCCCCGGGCCACCTGCTCGTCGGCGCACCATTCCGCAGGGCCGGCGACGAAACGGGCCCGCTGGGGTTCCTCGGCCGCCACCCGCCGCAGCACGTCGTTCAGGTGCCGCACCCGCGCGTCCTCACCCCGCTCGGGCAGCAGGGGCAACCCGCCGACGGCGATCGGCCGGTAACAGGGAACCTCCAGCAGGACCGTGGTCGCACCGGCTGCCGAGACCGCTTCGATCCCGGCTCGCAACGTGCCGAGGAGCACGGCGTCGTGCTCGGGCGTACCGAACCGCAGGACCGTGCCGTTGCGGTCGAGATCGAACACGTCCCACGCGCCGATCAGCACGAGCGCGGCATCGGCCTTGGCCGAGGCCACCGAACGGGCCCAGCGTTGCGGCGCGTCCTTGCACGGGTCGAAGAACCGTCGGAATCCGGCGCTCGAGCGCATCGACCCACCGGGGAACAGCCCGCATCCCTCGATCGAGCCGTCGACGAGACCGAAGGCCGCCGTGGCCGTGCCGGGCGCGTTGCGCACCAACGTCATCGCCTGGGAGTCGCCGACGACGGCGACGGTGCGCCGCCCGGGCGTCGACACCGCGGTTCCCGGCGGGCCCGCGGACACCGCCCCTCCCGACGCCGCCTCCGGGACCGTCCCGGCCGTCGATGCCCCGGCCGTCGATGCGGGTGTCACCTCCGATGCGCCGCCTGCCGGCACCGGCCCGGTGGCGAGATCCACCTCCTCGGCGCCGGCGAGTCGGTAGCCGGCGAACGGCACGACCAGCGCGACGGCCAGCCCGGCCGCCAGGGCCGGCCGCCGGGCCCATCGCCGCTCGCGGATCGGGGTCTCGACGTACGCGTAGGTCAGCTCCGTGGCCAACACGGTGACCGCCGCCCGGAACGCGAGCAACTGCCAACCCGACATCCCGGTGTCGGCCTCCGTGAACACGACGATCACCGGCCAGTGCCACAGGTACAGCCCGTAGGAGCGTCGCCCCACCCACTGCAGCGCAGAGGTCGCCAGCACCGTTCGGAACCGGCGCGCCCCGGGGTGGACGGCGGCGGCGATGGCCACGAGCGACACGAGCGACACTGCGGCCATCCCGCCCCGGTACAGCACCGGGCCGAGCGATTCGGTCGGCAGGAAGAAGCCGTAGGTGTCGAACCCGACCACGGCGATGGCCAACAGCGCCAGCGCGCCGAACCCGGCGGCGTCCAGCAGCGGCAGTGCTCGACGCCCGGCCGCGGGATGCCGCCACGGCCGCCACACGCACGCGAGCGCCGACCCGGCCAGGAGCCCCGACGCCCTCGTGTCGGTGCCAACGTAGGCCCGTGTGGCGTCTCCCGTCGGGTCGGCGAGGACCACGAACCACACGGCCGAGGCCACCGCCAACCCGCCGAGCACGGCGCCGGCCCGACCGACGCGTGCCCCGACCCGGGCCGCCAACGCCCCGAACGCCACCGGGAACACGAGGTACCACTGTTCCTCGACCGCCAGCGACCACAGGTGCCGCAACAGCGGTGGCCGCCCGAGCTGATCGAAGTACCCCTGCCCGGTCCAGATCTGCCACCAGTTCGACACGTAGAAGACCGACGCCACCAGGTCGCTGCGCAGCCGCGCGAGCGCATCGGGGACCTGCCAGGCGGCGTAGGCAGCGACGACCACGAGCATCGTCGCCAGCGCCGGCAGCAACCGTCGCGCCCGCCGAATCCAGAACTGCCGCAACGAGATCGTCCCGGTCATGTCACGCTCGTCGAGCAGCAACGCAGTGATCAGGAAACCGCTGACGACGAAGAAGACCTCGACGCCGAGGTAGCCGCCACCGAACCACCCCCAACCGAGGTGGTAGGCGATCACCACGAGCACCGACACCGCCCGCAGGCCGTCGAGCGCCGGCTGGTGCGGCAGTCGCACGACGGGCCCGGAGCTCATGGGACCCGAACCTACTGAGGCTCCTGGCGGATGCGCCGGTACCGGGGCGCGCGCCCCGTGGTGCCGTAGGCCATGCCGGCGAGCTTGTCGTTGAGGCCCTTGAACATGTGGCTGTACTGGGTGATGCGAGGACCGGCGGCGAGCAGCCCGCCGTCGACGACGATGTCCTGGCCGGTGACGAACACCGAGTCGTCACCGGCCAGCCACAGCGCCGCTCCGGCGATGTGCTCGGGCAGGCCGCGGTCGGGCCACGGCTGCAGTTCGGCGCGCCAGTCGTCGGCCCGGGCCTCGTCGCCCATGTGCATCAACGGGGTGTAGATCACCCCCGGGCAGATGGCGTTCACCCGGATCCGGAACGGTGCGAGCTCGAGGGCGGCGGCCTGCGACAGGCGTGACACGGCGGCCTTGGCCGCCGAGTAGGGCGTCGCCCCGCCGCCGGCGTTGATCCCGGCGATCGAGGCGGTGTTGATGATCGACCCGCCCCGGCCGGCGTCGATCATCACCTTGGCCGCGTGCTTGATCCCGAGGAACACCGAACGGACGTCGACCGCGAACGTCTCGTCCCACGCGTCGACGTCGATCTCGGTGATCGCCCCGAACGCCCCGCCGATCCCGGCGTTGTTGAACATCACGTCGAGCCGGCCGAACGCCTCGACGGCCAGGCTCACGAGCGCAGCGACGTCGTCCTCCACGGCGACGTCGGTGCGGGAGAACCGCACGCGCTCGTGCTGGCCGCGGGCCCGGCAGGCCGCCAGGAGTTCGTCCCCCTTGGCGGTGTTGAGGTCGGCGACGACCACGCAGGCGCCCTCGGCCAAGAAGCGTTCGACGCTTCCGAGGCCCATGCCGCTCGCCCCACCGGTGATGACGGCGACCTTGCCGTCGAGCCGTCCGCTCATCGAGATTCCCTCCTCGCCGGTGCCCCCTGCGCCGGCACCCGCATCCTGGCCCGGCTCGGACGCCTGCGCCTACCGACGGACCTTGGTGCCCTCGCGGGTGGTCTCGACCACCCAGCCGTCGGCCTGGAGTGCGGCCCGGAGCTCGTCGGCAGCGGCGAAATCCCTCGCCGCACGCGCAGCGTCGAGGGCGGCCGCCCGAGCCGCCACGTCGTCGGGAACGTCCGCAGCCGCCTTGAGCCGCAGGCCGACCGCGTCGCACGCGGCGCGCACGGCCGCCGCCAACGACCCCGCAACCGACGCCTCGCCGGCGTCGAGGGCCGCGTTGGCCCGGGTGACGGCGTCGAACACGACCGCCATCGCACCCGGGGTGTCGAGATCGTCGTCCATGCGCGCCGCGAAGTCGGCGAGCACCGCAGCGTCGGGCGCGGCGCCGTCGGCGGGATGGCGGCGGGCCAGTCCGTCGAGCCGGCCGAGCGCCTTCACGGCGGCTTCGAGCACCTCGGCGCTCACGCCGACCGGTGAGCGGTAGTGCGACTGCAGCAGGACCATCCGGTACGCCCGGGCGTCGTAGACCTCCGTGAGGTCGAGGAGGTTCGCCACGTTCCCGAGCGACTTCGACATCTTCTCGCCCTCGGCGTCGACCACGAAGCCGTTGTGCATCCAATGGTTCGCGAACCGCTTGCCGAGTGCGACCGCCTGGGCCCGTTCGTTCTCGTGGTGGGGGAAGCGCAGGTCCATGCCCCCGCAGTGCAGATCGAAACCCTCCCCCAGCAGCTCCAGCGACATGACGACGCATTCGGAGTGCCAGCCGGGCCGGCCGGCGCCCCACGGCGAGGGCCACGAGGGCTCGCCGGGCTTCGACAGCTTCCACAGCGCGAAGTCCGCCGGGTGGCGCTTGGCCTCGGCGCCGAACACCTCCCGCTCCCCACCGCCGGCGAGCAGGTCCTCGAGCCGCTGGTGGGCGAGCAGCCCGTAGTCGTCCACCGTCTCCACCGACAGGTACACGCCGTCGGCCGTGGCATAGGCCCGGCCGGTATCGACGAGCCGACCGATCATGTCGACCATCTGGGTGACGTAGTCGGTGGCGTGGGGGACGTCGGTCGGGCGCTCCACGTCGAGGCGGGACATCGCCGTGAACCACACGTCCTCGCACCGGCGGGCGATGTCGCTCGGGTCGCGCCCCTCGCGCTGGGCCCGGTCGATGATCTTGTCGTCGATGTCGGTGATGTTCGACACCAGGCGCACCTCGAGGCCCTGCCATCGCAGGTAGCGACGCAGCACGTCGTAGACGAGCGTCGCCCGGCCGTGGCCGAGGTGTGGCGGACCGTAGACGGTCGGCCCGCACAGGTAGATGGTCACGACCCCCGGCTCGCGCAGGGCGAGCTCTCGAACCTGCTGGGTGGCGGAGTCGTAGAGCCGGATCACGGGCGCCGAGCGTACCGGCCGCCCGCGATCCGGCTCCGTCGAGAATCGTCAGCAGCCGGCTCAGGCGGCGGGACGAGAGCCCTTCGACACCCAGTACTCGTTCAGCGCGGCCTGGACCTTCGTGTACCAGATGATGTTCCCGATGAGCGGCAGGAGGAACCACAGGCCGAGCAGGGGCTGGACCGGGCTCTGGCGACCGTCCCGCTGGTACATCTTGGCGATCTCCATCGGGATGAGGAACATCGTCACCGGCGCCACGAGCAGGGCGATGACCAGGTGCACCGCGCCGCCGAGGCCCTCGCCGGTGTGCTGCTTGAGATCCTCACCGGTGCGGAAGCTCCACACGATCGTCCAGATCCCGCAGGTGACGATCGCGAGGAGGATGTTCAGTCCGGACTTGTAGAAGATGCCGTCCAAGCTCGGCGGAACGGGGCCGGTGGCCGGACCGGTCGAAGCGACGGGGGGCGGTGGCGGTGCCTGACTCATGCCCTCACCGTAGCGGCCCCCGTCAGCCTCCCAGGACGACGTTCAGGTCGGCGACCAGCGGGGCGAGCGAGGCCGACACCGCACCGGCGCGGCAGCGGGAGAACGCCTCCTTCGCGCCGGCGGCGTCCGCGCGCACGCTGATGCGGATGGAGGCCTTCAGGCAGGCCGCATTCGCGTAGTCGGGGCGCAGGGTGATCGCCCGGTCGACGAGCGACTCGGCCTTGTCGTACAGGTCCGGGGCTCTTGCTTGGAGCGCCACCCCGGCCACGAGCCACCCGCGGAACGCGAGCGCCTCCACGTTGTCGGGTTGGCGGGCCAGCACCTTGTCGTAGGCGGTGATGGCGTCCTGCGCGTTGGGGGCCGACCGGGCCGAGCGCAACAGATCGGCCACCGCCGGGTCGCCGCCGTCGAGGCCCGTGTAGCCGATCGCTTCGTCGATCTGGGCGCCGAGGGTCTGCACCAGGCCGCTCACGACGTCGGGCGGGTCGGCGACCACGCAGTCGACGTAGGGCCCCCGAGCCCCAGCCGGGTCGTTGGCGTACCGGAACCGGACGATGGCGGTGAAGCACGCAGCGTCGGCGTAGCCGGGGTTCGCGACACGGGCCCGATCGAGGCCGTCGAGCGCCGTGGCGATCACGGGGGGAGACGGTGTTCCGGCAGCAGCGGCCGCCCGGATCGACAGCCACGCCCGGTACGTGAGCGCCTCCGGGTTGTCGGGCGAGGTCTGCAGCACCTCGTCGTAGAGCGCGAGCGCCCGGGCCGGATCGCTGCCCTGGAGCTGACGGGCGTTGGCCAGCCGGTTCGCGTTCGACTCACCGATCCCGCCCGAGATCGTCTCCGAGGGCAACCGGTTCCCGGCCGTGCGGGCCACCAGCAGGCCGGCGCCGGCGGCGAACACCGCCACGGCCGCCACGACCACCGTGGCCCGCAGGGCCCGACGGCGGGACGGCCGGGCCGGCGCGGCGGGCGCGCGACCCGACTCGATCCGGCGCAGGACCGCCGCCGCGCGAGCCGTGTAGTCGTCCTTCAGGGCGGCGTAGTCGACCTCGTCGACGTCGCCGGCCGCATGTTCCCGTTCGAGGTCGGCGAGGGAGGCCAGCAGAAAATCGCGCTCGGCTTCGAGGTCGGCCTCGAGGCCGGCGGCGCGCTCGGCCCGGCGCTCGGCGCTCGGCCCGGCGTCGCTCACGCCTCCTGCTCCTCGAGCTCCCGATCGCGCTGGGCGGCGAGGGCGGCGGCCACCAGTGCACGATCCTCGGCACTCGCGGCGCCGGTGAGCCGGCGGGATCGGAACACCACGACGAGCCCGGCGAGCGCAGCGATCCCGGCGACGACCGGCAACGCCCACACGAGGCTGGCGAACCCTTCCGCCGGGGGAACGAACTGCGATCCCGGGAACGACCGCTCGATCGCGCCGCGGATCTCGGCGTCGGTTCGCCCGGCGGCGACCTGCCGGGCGATCTCGGCCTTGATCTGCAACGCCGACGTGGCCCGCGAGTCGTACACGCTCTCGGCCTCGCACGTCGGGCACTTGAGCGTGCGGGCGATCGCCTCGATCCGTTCGCGGCTGTCGGCCGGGCCCTCGTCGCGCACGACCGCCACCGCCAGCGCCGCGACGACGATCAGGACGAGCGCGAACCAGCCGAGCGCCCGGGACGTCACGCCCGGCTCCGCAGCGCGTTCGTCCGGGCGAGGAGCCCGTCGGCGGTCACGGTGGAGATGATCCGCTGCCGCACGATCCCGGCCGGATCGATGATCCAGGTCTCGGGCACCCGGGCGACGCCGAAATCGACGAACGCCTTGCCCGTCGGCTCGGCCACCACCGGCCACGACCCGCCGTTGTCGGCGAAGAACCGCCGGGTGTCCTCGAGCTCCTGGAAGTTGGACAACAGGCTCACCAGCTCGACCCGCCCGGTCGTCAACCGCGCCTGACTCGTTGCGAAGGCAACGAGTTCCGGATGCTCCTCCACACACGGAACGCACGAGGGGGAGAAGAAGTTGAGCACCACCCAACTCCCCCGGCGGTCCGACAGCCGGAAGGTGCGGCCGTCCAGCGTCGGGCCCTCGACGGTGGGCGCCGGCCGGCCGAGCAGCGGGGTGGCGGCGGCGTCCACCTCCTCGGCCTTCCCCGTGGCGAGCACCACCACGAGACCGGCGACGACGACCGCGACGGCGAGCGAGATCCACGGGGCCACCCGGCGGCGGGGCGGGCCGTCGTAGACCACGGGCTCGTCGGGTGCGAGGTCGGCGCTCACGACGGCACCTCGGCGAGCGACGGGACCGTGTCGGGCACCGGCGAGGAGGTGGGATCGGTCGGGCGCCGGCGGCGACGGCCCGGAAACGCCGCCAGCACCGTGCCCAACGCCATGATCCCGCCGCCGACCCACAGCCACGACACGAGCGGGGTGACGAGCACCTTGATGACCGCCGTGCCGTCGGCACCAGGGCGCTGCTGGATGGTGACGTACACGTTGCGAGTCAACGTCGGCTTGACCGACGGCTTCAGGATCCCGCTCGCCCCCGACGCCCGGAAGGTCTGCAGTGACGGTTCGCGCAGCTCGCCGTCGACGCGGACCCGGGCCCGCAGCTCGGTCACCTGCTCGAGCGTCACGAGTTCACTGCCCTCGTAGAGCACGGTGTGCCCGTCGAACGTGCCCGACTGCCCGGGACGCAATTCGAGCTCGGTCGAGGTCTCGTAAGCCTGCGCGGCCGCGAACGCGACGGCGATCACGATGACCCCGAGGTGCACGATCATCCCGCCGTTGGTGCGCCCGAGCAGGCCGCGCACCCCCTGGCGGCGCGTCGCCAGCACGAGCTGGCGGCCGGCCGCACCGGCGGCGAACCCGCCGAGCCCGAATGCTGCCACCGGCGCCCACCCCGTGGCCCCGAGCACGACGGCGATCACCACGGTGCCGGCACCGATCCACGCCGGCCACCACAGCCGTTGCGACAGCAGCTCCCCGGACGCCTTGCGCCACGGCAACACCGGCGCGATCGCCATGAGCGTCAACATCGCGAGTCCGAGCGGCATCGTCATCGTGTCGAAGAACGGCCTGCCGACACTCAGGCGCTCGTTGCGCAGCGCCTCGACCACCAGCGGGAACACGGTGCCGAGCAGCACCACGAAGGCGAACACGGCGAACAACACGTTGTTGGCGAGGAAGGCGCCTTCGCGCGACATGGCCGAGTCCATCGTGCCCGGGGAGCGCAACCGGTCGCCGCGCCAGGCGATGAGGCCGAGCGACACGGCCACCACCAGGCCGAAGAAGGTCAGGAACCACGGACCGATCTGGCCCTCGGCGAACGCATGGACCGAGTTGATGACACCCGAACGGGTGAGGAACGTGCCGAGGATCGTGAGCGAGAACGTGGCGCACAGCAACGACAGGTTCCACACCCGAAGCAGGCCGCGCCGTTCCTGGACCATGACGGAGTGGATGAACGCGGTGCCGGTGAGCCAGGGGAGCAGGCTCGCGTTCTCCACCGGGTCCCAGCCCCAGTACCCGCCCCAACCGGTCACCTCGTAGGCCCACCACGCACCGAGGATGATGCCGACGGTGAGGAAACCCCAGGCGAACAGCGTCCAGCGCCGGGTCTCGACCAGCCATCCCTCGCCGACCCGCCCGGTGACGAGCGCCGCGATCGCGAAGGCGAACGGGACCGTGAACCCGACGTACCCCAGATACAGGATCGGCGGATGGAACGCCATGAGCAGATGGTTCTGCAGCAACGGATTCGGGCCGGGCCCGTCGGCGGGAACCACGTCGAGGGTCCGGAACGGATTGGCCGGACCGAGCATGAGCAGGAAGAAGAACGCACACACGGCGAGCATCACGACCATCGCCCACGACACGAGCGCGTCGTCGGCGCGACGCCGGAACCGCACGGCGACCAGCGCCGTGTAGGCGGCCAGGATCAGCCCCCACAACAGGATCGAGCCTTCGAGGCTGGACCACAGGGCAGCCACGTTGAACAGCGCCGGGGTCCGGCTGGAGCCGACCTCGGCCACGTAGGCGAGCGAGAAGTCACGGGTGATGAGGGCCCGCTCCATGGCGCCGACCGCGAGCGCAGCACCGGCGAGCACGAGCCAGACGTAGACCCGGCCCGCCCGCACGAGGGCCGGTCGGCGGCGGCGGGCGGCGACCACGTAGTTGACCCCGCCGAGGACCGAGGCGCCGAAGGCGAGCGTGACCCCGGCGAGACCGAGCGCCGCGTTCATGAGGCGCTACTGCTGTAGTCCTTGGTGCGATCGGAGTGATCGGCCCGGTACTGCTCGGTGTGCTTCACGAGGATGTTCGTGCCGGCGAAGGAGCCGTCGGGCTCCTGGCGCCCCTCGATCACCACCGGGATGCCCTCCCGGAAGATGCCGCCGGGCCGGCCGGCGTACGTGACCGGAATGCTGACCCGGCCGTACTCGACGGCGAAGCGCAGCGGCGTGCCCTCCTGCACCGAGCCGGTCACCACCGTGCCCTGGAGTCGGAAACGCTTGTCCCCGGAGCACTCCGAGCGAACGCCGACCTCGTCGGCGTTGCAGAAGTACATCGTGGCCGCCGAGAGGTTGGCGAACACGAGCACCGCACCACCCCCGAGGGCGACCGACAGCACGGCGCCGGGCAGCAGGCCGCGCCGGCGCTTCCGGGCGGCGGTCTCGACCGGGCGAGGGGTCAGGTCCACGGCTTGTCCTCGTCGGGCAGTTGGCGGGCCAGCACCCGACCCCGGCGCACGACGCGCAGGGCGAACAACGCCATTCCACCGAGGACCAGCGAGTACCCGAGCACGACGGTGCCGACGTAGCCGCTGATCACGGCGGCCGTCACGAGCCCACCGCCGCCGTGCCCACCGGCTCACCGCGCCGCTCGGCCAGTGCCTGTTCGAGCCCGTCGGCTTCGAGGCGGGCTTCCATCATCGCCACGCGGTTGCGGTGTACGAGCAGCCACACGTAGACGAGGGTGAACGCCACGACGCCGACGAACACGCTGAACAGCATCACGCCGTCGATCTGCGGATCGAGGTCCTTGCGCAGGATGGTCGGCGACTGGTGCAGCGTGCGGAACCACTCCACGCTCTGGTGCACGAGCGGCACGTCGAGGAAGGCGATGATGCCGGCGACGGCAGCCCGCTTGGCCCGCACGTGCGGCGCCGCCGGGAGACGCCGCAGCGCGACGTACCCGACGAAGAGCAGGAACAGCAGCGCCGTGGTGACGAGGCGGGCATCGCCCCAGTCCCAGACGTGCCCCCAGGTGACCTGCCCCCAGGTCATCCCCGTGACCAGCGCGAGCCCGGTGAACAGCAGTCCGATCTCGGCCGAGCAACCGGCCACCCGGTCCCAGGCGAGCGACCGGGTGCGCTTCCAGAGGTACATCAGCGAGCAGAAGGCCGTGACGCCGAAGGACAGGTAGGCGAGCCACGCCGAGGGCACGTGGACGTACATGAGCCGGACGCTGTCGCCTTGGACCTCGTCGGCCGGCGAGAGCAGGAACCCGAACACCACCAGCCACGCCAGGCCGACGAGGGCGAGTACCCCGAGGATGCGGGAGCCCCGTGTTCCGGTGCCCGGTCGAGTCGTCGTTCCTGCTGTCATGTCTCCTCCAGGAGCGGACCGAAGGCCAACAGCCCCAGCGCCGTGTACGCCAGGGTGAAGACCGCAAGCAGACCCACCCAGGGCCACGCATCCGTCAGTTCCGCCCTGATACCGAGGCTGGCCTCGACCGCACGAGTGGCCGCGATCAGCACCGGCATCACCACCGGGAGCACCAGGATCGGGAGCAAGGTGTCCCGAACCCGGATTCCGGCGGCCAAGGCTCCGTAGAGCGTACCGACCGCCGCCAGCCCGGTCGTAGCCACCACCCCGGTCGTGACCAACACCACCCAACCACCGACGCCCGGCGCGTCGGGGCCGTAGAACAACGCGACCCCGATACCGAGCAGCGCGCCGAGGGTCAGCAGCTGTGCGGCCAGGGCCGCAGCCTTTCCCAGGAACACCCCGGACGGCTCCAGGCCGGACAGGCGCAGTGCGTCGAGGGCACCGTCGGCCGTCTCGGGCCCGAAGGCCCGCTGCACACCGAGCAGCAACGACAGCAGCATGGCGACCCAGGCCAGTCCGGGGGTGACGTCCCGCAGCGTGCTGCGATTGCCGTCGAGGGCGAACGCGAACACGACGAGCACGGCCATGGCGAAGGGCAGCACCTGGACCATGCCGACCTTCGATCGCCACTCGATGCGCAGGTCCTTGCCGGCCACGAGCAGCGCCGTCCTCAGCACGGCGCACCACCGGCGGCGGGCGGGGCCGGCGCGCGCTCGTCGCCCGCCATCCGACCCCCCACGAGCGTGAGCGTGCGGGTCGCGAGCGCAGCGACCCGGTCGAGGTCGTGCGAGGCGAGCACGACCGTCGCCCCGGCGGCCACCGCAGCCCGAAGCAGCCCGTCGAGGCGGTCCCGGCCGTCGGTGTCGAGACCGGTGTGGGGTTCGTCGAGCAGCCACAGTTCGGGGCGCCGCGCCGCCAGCACGGCCAGCGCCGTGCGCCGCCGTTGCCCGGCCGAGAGCCGTCCGACGGCCACATCGGCCAGGCGACCCTCGATGCCGAGCGCAGCGAGCGCTGCGTCCTGCTCGGCGCGCGAGGCGCCGATCGCCCGGCCCCAGAAGCGCAGGTTCTCCCGCGCCGTGAGGTCCTCGTACAACCCGTTGCGGTGGCCGAGCAGACCCACCCGCCGGGCGAGCGCCCGGGCGCCCTGGTCGGTGTCGACCCCGAGGACTCTGGCGTCACCTCGAACCCGGGGAAGGAGCCCGGCGCACAGCCGCAACAGTGTCGTCTTGCCGGCACCGTTCGGGCCGCGCAGCACCACCAGCTCGCCGGCACCGATCGTCACGGTCACCCCGGCGAGCGCCGGGAACCGTCCGAGCAGCACCACGGCGTCGTGCAGGTCGACGACGGCTTCCATGGGCGTCGGCACCGTACCCGCACGCGCGCCGGGCGCGCCCGGCGCAGGCCGAACGCATCAGCGGACCCCCCGCCGATAGCGTCCGGTGAGCCGTGCGACCCACGAACCCCGAACCCCTGGGGCCGACGCCCGCCGCCTCGACACGCCGGTCTCGTGTCGTGCCTCCGCCACCACCGCTCGTCCCCGCCGTCGACCCCAACCCGTGGGGCCGGATCGTGCCGGGACGGGGGCGACGGCGGTGGTGGCGGGAATGGCAGGCCTGGGTGGGGGGCACCGGACGTACGTTCATCGCGATCGGACTCCTGCTGTTCGCCTTCGTCGGCTACCAGCTCTGGGGCACCGGCATCGAACAGGCTCGGGCCCAGGACGACCTCGAGGCGCGGTTCCGCCAGCTCCAGGCCCAGCTCACCACCGCGAACCCGACCACGACCGTCGGACCGGCGACGACCGTCGGACCGGCGACGACCGTCGGCGCGCTCGCACCCGCAGCGAGCCCAGCGACCCGCCCCACCGCGCCCACCGACGCCGGGACCGTCCCGGCGACGAGCCCGGCGCCGTCCGGGCCGGCGACGACCGCCGCCCCGACCGCGGTCGGACCGGCGACGACCGCCGTCGCACCGGTCGTCGCCGTCGCGCCCGCTGCACCGCCCGAGTTCCGCCCCGGCGACCCGATCGCGCTGATGAAGATCCCCCGCCTCGGCGTCACCCAGACGATCGTGTCCGGGGTCGGCCGGGCCGACCTGCAGCGCGGACCGGGCCACTTCCGCACGACGCCGCTGCCCGGCGGGATGGGGAACGCCGCCATCGCCGGGCATCGCACGACCTTCGGCGAGCCGTTCCGCCATCTCGACGACCTCGAACCCGGCGACCGGATCGAGCTCACCGACGTCCTCGGACGGCGGTTCCTCTACCTCGTGCAGTGGAGTCGGGTGGTCCCGCCGACCGATCTCGGCGTGATCGAGAGCAGCGGCCAGCCCGAGCTCACCCTGATCACCTGCGACCCGCCCTTCACCGCCGCGAAACGCCTGATCGTCCGGGCTCGCCTCGTCGACGGTGAGCCGAACACCGCGCCGCCGACACCGGCCGTCGTGCCCGAGCGGGCACCGGTGGGCGGACCGGCGACCACCCTGCCCGAGGAGCCGGAGGACGACCCCGGTCCTGGTGCCGGCGTGACGCCCGAACGGCCTCCGGGCACCGCGCCGGGCGCGCCGGCCGCGCCGGGCGCGCCCGGCCGGCAACCGGCCGCCGAATCGCTCGACGGGTTCGAGCAGGGTTGGTTCTCCGACACCGCCGCCTGGCCGCACGTCGCAGCATGGGGTTCGGTGCTCGCGATCGTCGCGATCCTGGCTTGGGTGTTGTCCGGCCTGAGTCGCCGTGACTGGATCGGGGCCCTCGCGGGGATCGGGCCGTTCGCCGTGATCCTCTACTTCTTCTTCCAGAACGTGAACCGCTTGCTGCCCGCCGGGTTCTGATCCGCTCAGGCGCCGGTGAACCGGGGCGGGCGCTTGTCGAGGAACGCTCGGCGCCCCTCCTGCAGGTCTGCCGAACGCCACGCCCGCTCCCGGGCCGCCTCGACGACGGGGTCGAGCTCGGGCGGCGGAGCCGATCGCTGCAGCATCGTCTTGTGCGCTGCGATCGTGAGCGGAGCCAGCGACGCGACCTGCTCGGCCCAGCCCATCGCATCGGCGAGCGTCCCGATCCGATGGACGAACCCGTTGCGGTGCAACGCCTCGGCGTCGTACGTCGAGGCGGCGAGCAGCATGTCCCGGGCGATCGACCATCCGGTGTCGCGCGCGAGGCGCTCGACCGTCCAGTGATCGATCGACAGGCCCAGCTTGGCGGCCGGGATACCGAACCGGCTGGGGGCGCTCGCCACGCGCAGGTCACAGGACAGTGCGAGCTGCATCCCCGCACCGAGCGCCGGGCCGTCGATCGCTCCGAGCACCGGGAACGGAAGCTCGACGAACCCCCGCAGCACGGCGAACAGCGCCCGGCCGAACTCCCCGTCCTCCACCCCGCCGAGATCGGCTCCGGCGCAGAACGCCGGCGGCCGACCCGTCAACACCAGGACCCGCACCCCCGCATCCACGGCCTCGATCTGGGCCTGCCGGAGGGCGACGAGCGTGTCGTGGTCGAGTGCGTTGCGGCGGGACGGTCGATCGAGGGTGACGAGCCGAACCGAACCGAACGACTCCGAGTGCACGGTCATGCCCGGCACCCTACGCGTGCGAACCGCCCACCGAACCCGGCCCGAAGCGGGCGGCGCTCAGGCCCCCGGGTAGGTGCGCCGGTCGGGCAGGAACCGGAACCGGCGGCGCACCGCCTCCACGTGGGCGGCGTCGAGCTCGGCCACGAGCAGCGCCTCGGTCCGAGACCCGGCGGCGAGGATCTCCCCGAGCGGATCGACGATACGGGAGTCCCCGCAGTAGTCGAGTCCGCCGCCCGATCCCACCCGGTTGACCCCGACGACGTAGGCCTGGTTCTCGATCGCTCGCGCCTGCAGCAGGGCCTGCCAATGCGTGCGGCGCACCTCGGGCCAGTTGGCACAGCACAGGTAGACGTCGGTACCGGGAGCGAGTTGCCACCAGTCGTCGGCGAAGCGCAGGTCGTAACAGACGAACAGCGACACCCGCAGTCCCTCGACCGTGACGGTGACGAGGGACGACCCGGCGTCGTAGTGCTCGTGCTCGCCGCCGTAGGTGAACGGGTGCAGCTTGGCGTACCGGTGCAGGGTGCCGTCGGGGCCGGCGAGGATGCCGACGTTGCGCGGCCGGCCCGAACCCGGCGACCGCTCCGGGACCGAGCCGTAGAGCCAGATGCCGTGGTGGGCAGCCTGGGCGAGCATCCACTGCGACGTGGGGCCGCCCTCGTCCTCGGCGACGCGTTCCGGCGCCATCGAGAACCCGACCGCGAACATCTCCGCCAACACGACGATCCGCGCGCCAGCCGCCGCGGCCGCCGCGATCGTCGGCTCGAGCCGGGCGCAGGTGGCGTCCCGGTCCTCCCAGGAGATGTCGTGCTGGATCGCTGCGATCCGCACGGCGCTCACGACCCCACCCGGGCGGTCTCGAGCATCCCACCGGCCCGCAGCCCGGTCAGGCGGGCGACAGCCTCGTCGAGCACCTCCGGCCTCTTGCAGAAGGCGAATCGCACCAGCGAGCGCCCGGCGCGCCGGTCGTCGTAGAAGACGACGTTCGGGATCGCGACCACGCCACACCGTTCGGGAAGGCTGCGGCAGAACGCCATCCCGTCATCGGTACCGAACGGCCGAACGTCGGTCGTGACGAAGTAGGTGCCCGCCGGCCGGAACACCTCGAACCCGGCGGCGGCGAGCCCGGCGCACAGCCGGTCCCGCTTGGCTTCGAGATCGGCCCGGAAGCCGGAGAAGTACTCCTCCCCGAGGCCCAGACCGTGGGCGACGGCCGCCTGCAGGGGTCCGGCCGACACGTAGGTGAGGAACTGCTTCACGGTCCGGACCGCCGACACGAGCGCTGCGGGCGCGGTGACCCACCCCACCTTCCAACCGGTGAAGCTGAAGGTCTTGCCGGCCGAGCCGATCGTGACCGTGCGTTCCCACATGCCCGGCAGCGTCGCGATCGGGACGTGGGGGATCCCGTCGTAGGTGAGGTGCTCGTAGACCTCGTCGGCCACCACGATCAGGTCGTGCTCGATCGCCAGCTCGGCGATCGACGCAAGTTCGTCACGCCGCAGCACCGTCCCGGTCGGATTGTGCGGGGTGTTCAACAGCAGGACCCGGGTGCGGGCCGTGATCGCGTCACGCAGCGCGTCGAGGTCGAGCGCGAACGACGGCGGGCGCAGCGTCACCGGCCGTCGGATCGCGCCGGCCATCGCGATGCATGCGGCGTAGCTGTCGTAGAACGGCTCCAGCGCGACGACCTCGTCGCCCGTCTCCAACAACGCCAACAGCGACGCGGCGATCGCTTCGGTGGCGCCGGCGGTCACGAGCACCTCGGTGTCGGGGTCGGGCGTCAGGCCGTAACAGCGCCGTTGGTGATCGGCGATCGCGTGACGCAGCGGGGCGATTCCCGGCCCGGGCGGGTACTGGTTGCCCCGGCCAGCCACGATGTCCGCCGCAGCGATCGCCGCCATCTCGGCGGGCCCGTCGGTGTCGGGGAACCCCTGGCCGAGGTTGATCGAGCCAGTGGCCGTGGCGAGGGCCGACATCTCGGCGAAGATCGTGGTGCCGAAGCCCTGGAGTCGGCTGGCGAGGTGGGGCTGGCGCACGGCGACATTCGACCACAGCCCGACGGTCGTGACGGTGGGGAGCGTGATCGACGACCGTAGGCTCCGTGCGATGCGCCTCCCCGTCGTCGCCGCTGCTGCGCTCGCCACCGTCGTGCTCGGCGGGTGCTCGTCCGGTGACGGTGCTGCGACGACGACGACCGCCGTCGTCACGGCGGCGCCGGGCACCGGAGCGGCCGTGACTGCGCCGGCGACCACCGCAGCGAGCGGCGGGACGGTGTCGATCCCCGGCCTCGAGACGGACCTGATCCGTCAGTTCCTCGTGCAGTTCGGCGGTGGCCTCAACCCGACCGACGCCGAGCTCTCCTGCGTCACCGGCGCGCTCCCGGCCGGCACCATCGACAAGATCCTGGCCGACTTCGGTCGCACCCAGGCCGACCTGGGCACGCTCGTCGCCCCGATCGTGCGCGCCGTGGTCGGATGCCGGCCGGCGTCGATCCTCGACGCCGTCGGACGTCAGCTCACGCAGGCCGACCCGGCGCTCGCTCTCTCCCGCGACCAGACCGCCTGCGTCGTCGGCGGGTTCCTCGACGTGGTCGCCGCCAATCCCTCCCTCATCAACGTGGTGCTCGGCGGCACGCGGATCGGTGGTCTGCCCGCCGACGTCCGCACCCGGATCACCACCGAACTCACCCCGAAGGTGCAGGCCTGCGTCGGTGCCGACACCACCGCCAAGGTCCTCGCCGCCGTCGACCGCCTCTGACGATGATGCGCCGGCCACTCGCCGTGTGCTGCTCGTTCCGGCTCGGCCGGCCCGACGGCGTGTCGGTCGTGGCGGCGTCGTGGATCCGGGCCCTGCAGCGGCTCGGTTGGGAGACCCGCACCGTCGCCGGCGACGGTGCGGTCGATCGGCTGGTCCCGGGGTTGGCGCTCGAGGCCACCGAGGCACCACACCCCGACGAGGTGCGTGACGCCTTCGCCGGCGCGGACCTCGTGCTCGTCGAGAACCTGCTCACGATCCCGCTACGCCTCGACGCGTCCCGGGTCGTCGCCGGCGTCCTGGCCGGCCGTCCGGCGCTGCTCCACCACCACGACCCGCCGTGGCAGCGGGCCCGCCTGGCGCACGTCACCGCCCTCCCCGTCGACGACCCGGCGTGGCGCCACGTGACGATCAACCGCCTGACCGAGCGCGAGTTCGCCGAGCGTGGCCTGCGCGCAACCACGATCTACAACGGGTTCGCGCTCGATCCGGCCCCGCCCGAGGCCGCCGTTGCGCTGCGCCGACGGATGGGGATCGATCCGGGTGAGCGCCTGCTGCTGCACCCGGTGCGGGCGATCGAACGCAAGGACGTCCCCCGGGCGGTCGCGCTCGCCGAGGCCGTCGGGGCCACCTATTGGTTGCCGGGGCCGGCCGAGGAGGGGTACGGGCCGACGCTGGAGCGGATCCTCGCCGCCGCCCGCATCCCGGTTCGGCGCGATCCGCTCGCCGCCGGCGACCTCGCTGCGGCCTACGGCGCGGCGGACGCCGTCGTGTTCCCCTCGACCTGGGAGGGCTTCGGCAACCCGCCGGTCGAGGCCGCCCTGACCGGGCGCCCGGTGGTGGTCGGCGACTACCCGGTCGCCGCCGAGTTGCGCGCCCTCGGGTTCCGGTGGCTGCCCGTCGACCCCGCCGCCCTCGCCCGTGCGCTCGACGACCCGGCGGCGCTGGCCCCCGATCTCGCGCACAACCGAGCCGTCGCCCTGGAGCACCTCTCCGAAGCGAGGATGACCGCCGCCATCGGGGCCGTGCTGGCCGAGCCCGGTTGGCTCCCCGACGCCATCCGGGCCACGATCGGATCGTGACCACGCCCACCGATCCCGTGCGCGCCCGGCGCGCCCAGGTCGCCCGCTGGACGCTGCTTGCGAACCGGATCGGCTGGTTGTGCATGGCCGTCGCGATGGCGGTGTTCGTGTTCGCCTTCGCGATGGGCTTCACCCCGGCCGTCGTCACGGTGATCACGGTCGCCCTCGTGGTCGGCTCGGTCCTGCTCGCCCCGTCGATCGTGCTCGGCTACGCCGTCAAGGCCGCCGAACGCGAGGACCGGGCCCGAGGCCTGTGACGCCGGGTCGGATGGTTACTCTTCGGTAGCCATGTCGTCCCGCCTCCCCGCACCCGAGCGCCGGTCCCAACTGCTCGACGTGGCCCTGGCGGTGTTCGCCCGCAAGGGGTTCCACGACACCTCGATGAACGACGTCGCCGATGCCGCCGGGGTGACGAAACCCGTGCTCTACCAGCACTGGGGCTCCAAGAACGCCCTCTATCTCGCCGTGCTCGACGAGGCCGGCAACCGGCTCGTCGAGACGATCGCCAAGGCCACCGCACCCGAGCCGAACGGCCACGACAAGGTGTTCGCCGGCTTTGCGGCGTACTTCCGCCTCGTCGCCGAGGACCATTCGCCGTTCCAGGTGCTCTTCGACGACAGCCACCGCACCGAAGAGTTCGCCGAAGCCACCCGAGGGGTCGAGGACGCGATCGCGGCCGGGATCGCACCGCTGATCACCGCCGACATCGACCCGGAACACCAGCAGTTGCTCGCCCGGGCGATCGTCGGCCTCGCCGAGACCGTCGCCCGGCACCTCGTCACGAGCGGCAAGCCGTTCGACCCGGACCGCGCCGCTCGACAGGCCACCGATCTCGCCTGGTCGGGCCTACGCGGCGTTCGCCGCGTGTGACCGGACCGGGCACCGCCCCCCGCCTGCGATCACTCCTGCTGGAGTCGCTCGCGACCGGGTCGGCCAGCGTGGCCGCCGCCGCCGTCCACCTCCAGCTGTGGCGGGCCGAGTCCTGGCGGCGGCCGTGGCTGGTGTTCAACGACGCGATCTACTACCAGACGCTCGTCCAGGGGATGCTCGACCACGGCACCTACCGGTCGAACCCGTCCGTCGGGTGGCCGTTCGGCCTCGACGCTCGCGACGTGCCCGAGGGCGCAGAGAACCTGCATTGGTTGATGCTCCGCCTGCTCGGCGCGATCGGCGGCGCAGCGTTCGCTCTCAACGTGTTCTACGTGCTCACCTTCGCGACCACGGCCGCTGCCGCGCACGCGGTGCTCCGGGTGCTCGGGGTCCGACGCCTCACGGCTGCGGTCGGCGGCGTGCTGTACGCCTTCGCCCCCTACCACTTCCTGCGCGGACAGAACCACGTCTTCCTGTCGTCGTACGCGCTCGTTCCCGTAGGGGTGCTCGTGGCGTTGTGGCTCCTCGGGCCGGACCCGATCCGGTCCTGGCGGGACCGACGCCTGCTCGGCGCGGCGGCCGCGATGGTCGCGCTCGCCTCGACCGGGGCCTACTACCTCGTCTTCTGCACCGTGCTGATCGTCGTGGCCGGTTCGGTCGCTGCGCTGCGCGATCGCCGGCTCACACCGGTCCTCGGGGCCGGGGCCCTCGGGGCCGTCGGCGCAGCGACCGCGACGCTCCACCTCGCCCCGAGCCTGTGGTTCTGGGTGACCGAGGGGCGCAACACCTCGGTCGTGCAGCGCGGCGTGTTCGAGACCGAGGACTACGGCCTGCGGATCTCGCAGCTCTTCGCACCCCGCGACCACCACCGCATCGATGCGCTCGCCCGCCTCACCGAGGACGCCCGCAGCACCGTGCTGCGAGGCGAGTTCGGCCAGCAACTCGGCCTGGTCGGTGCGATCGGTCTGGCTGCGGTGCTCGGCGTCGCCGTGCTCGCCGCGGCCGGGCGGCGCAGCGACGGCGCACCCTGGCCGCAGCTGCGACGGCTCGCCGTGCTCACCGTCCCACTGCTGGTCGTGGCGACGGTCAGCGGCTTGTCCCTGTTCGCCTCCGCGGCCGGGCTCGCCACGTTCCGGGCGTGGAACCGCACCTCGATCGTGCTGGCGTTCGTCGGGCTGGCGGCGGTCTGCCTGCTGCTCGACGCGCTCGCCGCGCGGGCTCCGTCGCGACGGATCCTCGGCGTGCTGCCGATCGCCGTGCTCGCGGTCGGCCTGGTCGACCAGACCTCGGCGGCCGACGTGCCCCGCTGGCACGAGCAGCGCACGACCGGACGCTCGACGGCGGCGTTCTTCCGCGACCTCGCCGGTGCGCTCGGCCCCGGCGGGACCGTGTGGGTGATGCCTCATCGCGTGTTCCCCGAATCCGGCATCGACTGCTACGACGGCCTCATCGGCTACCTCTACGAACCCGAGCTGCGCTGGAGCACGGGGTTCATGAGCGGTCGTCACCCCGAGTACCCGCTCGCGCTGGCGACCCGACCGCCCGGCGCGCGCTACGACGCCGTGGCGGCCATCGGATTCCAGGCCGTGCTGCTCGACCGCTGGCTCACGGTCCCGGTCGAGGCCGGCGAGACCCGACCCGAGGTGATCGAGGCAGCGACCACGGCCGAACTGGGCCCGCCCGTCGCGGCGTCGCAGGACGGGCGCTACGTGTGGTGGGACCTCAGGCCCCGGGCCGCGTCGCTGCGAGGCCGCCTCGGTGCCGACGCCACTGCCGCGCTGGCCGCCGAGGCGCTGGCGTCGACCCCCTGAGCGCACCGGCTCCGGTCGGGGCCGTCGGGGCCACCCTCACGATGCGGCGGCGCGCACCCGTCCGAGGCCCAGGTCGACGAGGTCTCGGGCGCCGTCGTCCATGCGCTTGCGGTGCACGGCGACCTCGCCGACCACGTCGCCGCCGAGCCACCGGACCATCGACGCGATCTTGCCGACCGTTCCCCCGGGGTTCAGGGCGTAGGTGCAGTAGGCCACGACGCGCTTGCCCCGCATCGCCGGCAGGTTCTTGATCCGCCCGGCACGCCCGGGCCGCTGGCCGACGACGAAGATCCCGTCGGTCCACGACCCCACGTAGACCAGGTCCGCTTCCGACAACGCCTGAAGATCGACCTCGACCGCCGGGCACACCGTCACCCCGACACCCGCCTCGGCCAGACCATCGGCCACGCGCTCGGCGACGTAGCGCGTGTTCCCCGTCAAGCTCTCGTAGATCACCACGGCCTTCATCGGGGACTATCTCTAGCAGCCCGGCGGCCCGCCCGGTCACCCGCCATAGTTCATGCGGGTGTCCTCCATCCGCAGCACCGGGGTGCCCTCGGGCTTGAGGAACCCGCAGTCGACGACCTCGCCGACGAACAGCGTGTGGTTCCCGAAGCGAGGTGCCGACCGCACGGCGCAGTCGAGGAACGAGGCGGACAGGTCGAGCACGGGCGCTCCCGTCGCGCGCTCGTGGTAGCCGAAGCCGTTGAGCGTGCGGGCCTCGAGGTCGACGGCGACCGGCTTGGTGAACTTGCGGATGATCGCCCGGTCCTCGCGGTCGACGAAACAGACGCTGAACACCCCCGAGGACTCGATCAGCTCGTGGGTGACCGCATCGTTCTCGACGCCGATCGCGACGAGCTTGGGCTCGAAGCTCACCTGCGTCAGCCAGTTGAGGGCCATACCGTTGCGGCGCCCGGCGAGGTCGGTGGAGCCGATCACGTAGAGACCGGAGGGCACCGTCCACAGGACCCGGCGCCGCAGGCGGTCGTACGCGTCACGGGAGGCGTCGTCGTCGTCGACCCAGCTGGGGAACGGCCCCACGGAACCCTCGGCGGAAGCGGACATCGCCCGAACGTAGGGACCTTGTCCCCTGATCGACGAGCCGGACCGGGCCCGACGATGGGCCCATGGTGCTGCCCCGCGAACCTCCGGCCGGCCTCACCGTGGCCGAGGCCGACCTCTACCGCCATCTCGTCGCGCACATCGACACCGAAGTGGGCCTCGTGGAGAGCTACGAACAGCTCGGCCGGGACACGGGCTCGGCGTACATCGAGTTCGTCGGACGCCTGATCGCCGAGGACGAGCGTCGCCACCATCGGCTGTTCGCCGAGTGGGCCGCCGCGCTCGTCGCGCTCGCCGAACTGCGCGAGCAGGACGTCGGCGCCGTGCCGGTGCCGAACCCCGAGCCCGACCCGGCGCAGGTGCTGTCGCGCATCGACGCCCTCCTCGCCATCGAGCAACACGACCTGGGGGAGATCGAGCGCCTGCGTCGGACGGTGCGCGACGTGCGCAACACGACCCTGTGGCCGGTCCTGCTCGACGCGATGGCCCTCGACACCGAGAAGCATCTCCGCCTGTTGCGGTTCGTACGGGACCACGCCCGGCGAACGCTGCGCTACGACCACCCGCGCTGAACCCGGCCTCAGTCGCCGAGCGCGCCCGCGGCCTCCGCCAGATCCACGTCGACGGCGTCGAGGTCGGCGGTGATCGCCGGAAGGATCTCAGCCGGAGTACGGGCCGTCGCCGTCGCCGTCGCCACCGTGGTCGCCGTCGTCGTGGTCGGTGCGGCGTCGTCCCCGCCGCCGATGCAGGCCGAGGTCGCGAACGCGATCCCGACCACGAGCAAGCCCAGTCGCATCGTCGTCATCCTCCGTGGGGAACGGTCGTCGCCGGAGCCAGCATCGGCTCGCCGGGTGCGCTCGGCGCCTTCGTCGTCGCCACCGGCTTCGTCGTCGCCACCGGCTTCGTCGTCGCCACCGGCTTCGTCGTCGCCACCGGCTTGGTCGTCGCCACCGGCTTGGTCGTCGCCACCGGCTTGGTCGTCGCCACCGGCTCGGACGTCGCCGCGGTCGATGCCTTCGCCGTCGTCGTGGGTGCCTCGGTCGGCTTGGTCGTCGGTTTCACGCTCGTCTTGACCTCGCCCGGCCGCACGGCCTTGAGGGCGGCCACCGCTTCGGCCGCCTGCCGGCGGGCCTCCTCCAGCGCGGTCCGAGCCGTCTTCAGCACTGCGGCGTCGCCGCCCGCCGACTCCAGGAGCGACGAGGCCTGCTCGACCGAGGAGCGGAGCTCGGCCATGAGCGGCGCAGCCTTCGCCAGGTTGCCGCCCTGGGCGACGAGCCGACCGGCGGCCCGGTCGAGCCCATCGGCGATCGCCTCGAGACGAACCACCGCACGGGACAGCGCCTTGGCCGCCGACAGGGTCGTGTCCACCTTCGCGACGCTCCCCGTCCCGACCGGCCGGGCGGTCAGCCGACACGCCACGTCGACCGCCCGAACGTCGTCGCTGGTCCGCAAGATCGTGCGCGCGGCCTTGTTCGCCTCGGCGCTTCGCTTCAGGGCCTCGAGCTCGGCGGCGCGGTCCTCCGCGGACACGTCCGTCGCCTTGCGCAGCGCGGCGGTCTGCTCGGCCGCAGCGGCCAGGTTCGACTCGGCGACCTCGACACACGCGTCCTTGCGCGCCTTCACCTCGGCGATGGTCAGCGCTCGGACATCGGCCTTCGCAGCACCGGTTGCCGTCGGCGCAGGCTCGGCCTTCGCAGGCTTGGCCGTGGTCGCAGGCTCGGCGGGCGCGCCCTCGGCGGCGGCCGGGGCGGCGCCGAGGCCGACGGCGGCGGCGAGCACCACGGCGGCGACGGTCCAGCGGGTCATGGCTCCTCGATCGACCTGCCCGGTTCGGGACCCCATCGGGACCCCGGCAAGATCGATCACGACGACGGCAAGCCCTCGTCAAGCCGCCGGCCGACGGCGCCGGGCGGTCCGGTTCACCCCTGGGAGAAGCTCCGCCATTCCGACGGGTCCCGACCGAGGCTGCGGAGCCGGTCCTCGATCCACAGCGGGATCTCGGTCTCCTCGCCGGCCTGCGCGCGCGTCGAGTGCTCCGACCCCTCGGCCCAGATGTGGCAGGTGTTCAGGTTGAACGCGAACATGGCCTTGCGCTCCTCGGGGGTCGGGGGCCGGCGCAGCTCGACCGGGACGTCCCGGGACGCCGACACCCGCATCGACCAGTTCGACTGGATCGCCACCGGGGCCATCGCCTGGAGCAGGGCCGTCGTGTGCGTACAGCCTCGAGGTCCGCCGAACAGCTCGCGCACCTTGTGGGTGAATCCCCGGGCGATCGACAACCCGACCAGCCGGCCGTAGTGGTCGGCGATCGAGGGACAGGCCCGGTGGGGATGGGTCTCGAACAGCACCCGGGCCGCCTCGATCACCAGGGCCGGGTACACGATCTCGAGCTCGACGACCATGTGGTGGATCGTGAGCGGATCGGGGTCGCCCTCGACGTACATCCCGGCGGGCTTGCGATCCCGCACGGCTCCTCGCAGCAGCAACCGGTCCTGCGCGAGTCGGTACGAGCGAACCTGGTAATCGCGGGTGTGCAGCGGAACGAGGCCGTCGTCGGGGGGCAGCAGGTCGTCGGGTCCCATCGCAGCGACGATGGCCGCGACGGCACGCCGTCGGCAAACCGGTCCCGTGTGCCAGGCTGCACGGCGATGGCGTGGTTGGTGAGCGACGCACGTGTCCTCGCTGCCGCCGAGGTCGTCACCGCCGGGCGCGACCGCCGGCGGGGACTGCTCGGCCGCGACGGGGTGGAGGGCGCGCTCGTCCTCACCCGGACCCGGTGGGTCCACACCCTCGGCATGCGGTTCGCACTCGACGTCGCCCATCTCGACGCCGACGGCGTCGTCGTGCGGACCTGCCGCATGGGCCGGCACCGGATCGGGCTGCCCGTACCCCGGGCACGCACCGTGATCGAGGCCGAAGCCGGCGCGTTCGAGCGTTGGGGGCTCACGGTCGGGCACCGCGTCGAGATCCGGGGCTGACCGGTGGGACGGCTCGTGCTGGTGGCGACCCCGATCGGCAACCTCGGCGACCTGTCGCCGCGAGCGGTGTCCACCATCGCCGAGGCCGACGCCGTGTGCTGCGAGGACACGCGCCGCACCGCCAAGTTGCTCACCCACGCCGGGATCCGTGCCCGGCGCCTGATCGTGGTGAACGAGCACACCGAGGCCGAGCGGATCGGCGAGGTGCTCGGCGTACTCGACCGCGGGGGCAGCGTCGCCGTGGTCACCGACGCCGGCACCCCGGGCGTCTCGGACCCCGGAGAGCGACTCGTGCGGGCGGCCCTCGATGCCGGTCACGAGGTCCAGGCGGTCCCGGGCGCGTCGGCCGCACTGGCCGCACTCGTCGTCTCGGGCCTGCCGACGGGCCGGTTCGTCGTGGAAGGGTTCCTCCCCCGCACCGGGTCGGCCCGCCGGGACCGTCTCGCCGAGGTCGCCGCCGAGCGGCGCACGACGGTGCTGTTCGAGGCTCCGCACCGCCTGGCCCGCACCCTGACCGACCTGCGGGACGTCTGCGGTGCCGATCGCTGCGTGGTCGTCGTGCGGGAGCTCACCAAGCTCCACGAGCAGCGGTGGGCGGGCACGCTCGCCGAGGCCGCGGACCGGGCGAGCTCCACCGAGCCGATCGGCGAGCACGTCGTCGTGCTGGCCGGTGCACCACCGGCGAGCGCGCCCGACGACGACACGATCCGCGCTGCGCTGACGAGTGAACTCGCGCTCGGGGCGAGCCGGCGCGACGCCGCCGAGCGGGTCGCCGCGCGGCTGGGTGTCGCCCGGAACCGGGTGTACGCCCTGGCCACCACGCGCTGACCGGCGACGACCGGCCCTACCGGCGGAAACGTGATTGTTGCATGCGTCAACTATCCGATACCGTTTCGTGCGTCGGGCTCGATCGGCCCGGACCGCAGGAACGGGGGACGGGATGACGGTCGTGGATGGACCCGGTCGCGACCATCACGGCACCTCTCCGGCGCGTCCGGCCCCCGAGTCCGACGGCGCAGCGACGGACCGCCCGGTGCGGCGGGTGCTGGCACTCGACGGGTTCCGCCGTTTCTGGATCGGCCAGCTGGGCATCTCGATCGTCACCGGCACGATCCGGTTCGCCTTCGTCTGGCTGGTGCTCGAGCTCACCAACTGGTCCGGCATCACCGGGGTGATCGGCCTGGCGCTCGGCATCCCGGTCACGCTGATCACCCTCCCTGCCGGCGTGCTGTCGGACCGCTACGACCGCCGCGCGCTCGTGGGCGCCGGCTCCGTGGCCGGCGCGGCCGTGCTCGCACTGACGGCGGTCCTCATCGCACTCGACCGGATCCCGCTCGCCGCCGCCGCCGCATTGGCCGTCGCCTCGTCGGGGGCCCTAGCGCTGGTCCAACCGGCGATGCAGGCCATGGTCCCGGCGCTGGTTCCGCGCGAGCTGCTGATGACCGGCATCGCGCTCCAGGGCATCGGGCAGAACGTCGCCCAGCTCTCCGGGGTCCTCGTCGGCGGCGCCGCCATCCAGCTGCTCGGGCTGGCCCGGGCCTTCGTCGTCCTCGCAGTGCTGTTGTCGGTCTCCGCCGTCGTCGTGCGGTTCACACCGGCGGTCGCCGCCGGCCCCCGCCAGCGGAACGGGCGGGTGCTCGGGGCGCTGCGATCCTCGCTGTTCGACGGGATCGGCTACGTCCGACGCACGCCGCCGCTGGGAACGGTCGTGCTGATCGCCCTCGTCGGCGGCACCTGCGGCGGGCTCGTCCAACTCGTGCTCCCGGCCGTGGCCAAAGCGGAGATGGGGGCAGGCGCCTTCGCCGCCTCCCTGCTGTTCAGCGGCCTCGGTGGCGGCATGGTGATCACCACGCTCGCGCTCGCCACCCGTCCGGCCCTGCCGCGCCAGGGTCTGCTGCTCGCCGTGTTCTTCTCGGCGACGTGCGGCCCGGGGATGGTCGTGATGGGCATCTCGACGTACTACGTGGTCGCGTTCGCCGGGATGCTGTTGTGGGGACTCGGCGGCGGGTTCGTCATGACGACGCAGCGGACGATCCTGCAGCGCCACACGCCCGACGAACTGATGGGCCGCGTGATCAGCGTCCACACGCTTGCGCTGATGGGCTCGTTCCCGCTCGCTGCCGGGATCGCCGCTGCGCTGCCACCGCTCGTCGGCCGGCGCCCCACCCTGCTCGTCGCCGGGATCGTCGCCGGCCTCCTCGCCGTCGCCCTCGCCCGTCGGCCCCGCCTGCGCGAGGTCTGAGCACCGACCGTTCAGGAGCTCGGCGTGAGCGCGTCGAGCGCAGCCGCGTGCAGCAGACCGTTCGAGGAGAGCGCCGACCCGCCGTCGGGTCCGGGCCGACCGGCCAGGTTCGTGAACGTGCCACCGGCCTCCCGGACGATCACGTCGATCGCGGCGAGATCCCACAGGGACACGATCGGCTCGCAGGCGACGTCGAAGGCGCCCTCGGCCACGAGTAGGTGTTGCCAGAAATCCCCGAGGCCCCGGGCCCGCCACACGCGACGGCTGAGTGCGACGAGCGCCGCCCCGAGCGCCGGGGAGCCCTCCTCGACGAAGGACCCGACGTCGCTGTAGCTGAGGTGGGCGTCCTCGAGGCGATCGACGCCCGACACGTGGATCGCCTCGCCGTCGGCGAAGGCCCCGCCGCCCTGCGAGGCCCACCACCGTCGGCCGAGCGCGGGCGCCGACACGACGCCCACCACGCCGGCCCCCCGATGCTGCAGGGCGATCAGCGTGGCCCAGATCGGGACCCCCTTCACGTAGTTGGCCGTGCCGTCGATCGGGTCGACCACCCATCGCCACGGGCTGTCCGACGACCCGAGCAGGCCCTCTTCCTCCCCGAGGACGGCATGGTCCGGCCGAACGACGGCCAACCGGGCCCGGATCGCCGCCTCCACGCCGGTGTCGGCCTGCGTGACGTGGGATCGGTCGGCCTTGTGGCGGACCTCGAGCGATGCGCTGCGGTACAGGGGGAGGGCGATCGCGTCGGCGAGATCGGCGAGGTCGAGCGCGAGCGCCAGTTCCGCGGCGAGATCGGCGGCGAGATCGGTGGCGCTGTCCGCGGCGGGATCGGGGTCGAAGACGGTCACCGGCCCGACCCTAGGCGTCGGGGGTCGAACGGCCCGACGTCTCAAGAGGGGTCACGGGCCGTCGATCAGTCGAACGGTGGGCGTGCTGCGGGTGACGAATCGACCGGTCGACCGGGCCGAGGCCGACGCCGTCGACGGCACGATCGCACGCAACGTGCTGTCGCTGCTCCCGCTGTCGCTGCTGGCCGACGTGGGCGCCGGAAGCCTGCTCAGCTTCGCGGTCACGTCGCCCCGTCACGTCGCCCTGTCCGCGCTGTGGACGGCGCTGCTGGCGCTGTACGCGATCCCGATGCTCCTGGCCATGCGGCAGGCGAAGCGAGCGACCGCCGAAGGTCGTCCCATCCGCCTGGGCGCCCTGGTCGTGGGGAACGCCTTCACCAGCACGGTGTGGGGTGCCCTGCCCCTGCTCGTCGAACCGGACGGATCGGTGCCGACGCTCACCTGGCAGATCCTCGCCGGCGGGCTCAGCCTCACCTTCGCCGGCACGGTCGCGTTCGCAGGCAACCGCCGGCTGTTGCTGGCGTGGGTCCTGCCCATGTGGGTGGGCAACGGCGTCTGGGCTGCGACCGGGGTCCTCGAGCAGGCCTGGTGGATGGTGCTGTTCATCCCGTTCGCCCTCGCGGCCGCGGTCACGATGCACCACGTGGCGTCGAGCTTCCTGGTCGACGCCGCCCTCGAAGGCCACCGCAACCGGGTGCTGCTCGACGCACTCGAGGCCAGCCGAGCCGCGCTCGCGCACGACGCCACGCACGACCGCCTCACCGGACTCCCGAACCGCGCCGCGATGCACGAACACCTCGAACGGTCCCGCCAGGCGTGCGTCCGGTACGGCACCACGCTCGGCTTCGTCTTCATCGACCTCGACGGGTTCAAGCCGGTCAACGACCGCCACGGTCACGCGGCCGGCGACGAGCTGCTCGTCGCCGTCGGGCAACGCCTGCGGCGGATCATCCGATCGGGCGACTTCGTGGGTCGGATCGGCGGAGACGAGTTCGTCGCCGTGGCCGGCAACCTCGTCGACGCGACGGTCGTGGCCGAGCTCGCCGAACGGATCCGGGCGGTGCTCGCCGAGCCGTTCGAGTTGTCGGTCGGCACGATCCGCATCGGCGCCAGCGTCGGTACGGCCTGGGCGGCGGGACCGGGCCTGCAGCCCGACGTCCTGCTCCGGGCCGCGGATGCCGACATGTACCGTCAGAAGCCGGCTGCGAGGCGGGTCAGCCCGGGCGGGTGACCGCCAGGGACTCCCGCACCGCTCGCGCCAACCCCTCGGCATCGAGGCCGAGCGCCGCCAGGATCCGGTCAGGCTTGCCGTGCGGGATGAACTGCGTCGGCACCCCGAGCGTCACGACGGTCGGGACCGGACGGCCGTCGCCGCAGTGGTCCGTGATCCGAGCCGCCAGGTGCGAGCCGACCCCGCCGTCGCGGATCCCGTCCTCGGCGACGACCACGACGCGATGCCGGCTGCAGTCCTCGACGAGCGCCTCGTCCCACGGCTGCACCACCCGCGGGTCCCACAGGGTCACCTCGATGCCCTCGCCGGCCAGTTCTGCGACCGCCTTCTCCGCGGCGCCGAACAGCTTGCCGACCGCCACGACCGCCACGCTCCCGTCGCCGCTGCGGGCGCACCGGGCCTGCAGCCCACGCCCCACCTCGGCGTCGGGCACCTGACGAGCCTGACCCTTCGGGTAGCGCAGGACGGCCGGGCCGTCGGTGCACGACTCGAGCGCGTCGTGGAGCATCTGCTGGAGCTCCTGGGCCGAGCTCGGGGCGAACACGGTCATCCCCGGCACCTTCGCCAGCAGCGCCAGGTCGTAGATGCCGTGGTGACTCGGGCCGTCGTCGCCGGTGATCCCGGCCCGATCGAGGCAGAACACGACCGGGAGCCGATGCAGGCCGACGTCGTAGACGACGTTGTCCCACGCCCGGGACAGGAAGGTCGAGTAGATCGCCACGACGGGGCGCAGACCGCCCATGGCCATACCGGCCGCCCCGGTGACGGCGTGCTGCTCGGCGATCCCGACGTCGAAGAACCGGTCGGGGAAGCGATCCTGGAACGGCAACAAGCCCGTGGGGCCCGGCATGGCGGCCGTGATCGCCACGATGCGGGGATCGGCCTCGGCCTCCTTGATGACGGCCTCGGCGAAGGCCTGCGTGTAGCCGGTGGGCACCGCTTTGGGCGGTCCGACCCGAGGGTCGAACACCGGGGCGTCGTGGAGATGCTTCTCGTCGTCGTCCTCGGCCGGCGGATAGCCGCGGCCCTTCTGGGTGAGCACGTGGACGACGATCGGCTCCTCGAACTCCTTCGCGTTCCGGAAGGCCTCTTCGAGCTGGGGTAGGTCGTGCCCGTCGACGGGCCCCACGTAGCGCACCCCGAGGCACTCGAAGAACGCCGGCGGTTCGGCGTACTGGCGGATCGCCGCCTTCACCGCCTCCATCCCGCGCTCGGCCTGGCGCCCGACGAGGGGGAGGTCGCGCAGCAGGTTCTCGAGCCTGCGCTGCCGCCGCATGTAGACCGGGTTCAACCGGATCCGGGACACGCTGTGCGACAGGTTGGAGATCGTCGGCGCATACGAGCGGCCGTTGTCGTTCAACACGATGATGACCCGCCGGCCGGCGTGGCCGAGGTTGTTCAGCGCCTCGTACGCAAGTCCCCCGGTCATCGAACCGTCGCCGATCACGGCGACGATGTGCCGGCGGGCCTCGGCGACGCCGGCGTCGCGCGCCGCCGCCAACCCGTAGGCGTAGGAGAGGACCGTCGACGCGTGCGAGTTCTCGATCAGGTCGTGCCGGCTCTCCTCGCGGCTGGGGTACCCGGACAACCCGCCGGCCTGGCGCAGGTGTTCGAACCCGGCGACGCGACCGGTGACGAGCTTGTGCACGTAAGCCTGGTGGCCGGTGTCCCACAGCACGGCGTCGGTCGGCGACTCGAACACACGGTGCAACGCCAACGTGAGCTCGACCGCCCCGAGGTTGGAGCCCAGATGGCCGCTGTTGGCGGCGACGGCCTGCACGATCACGTCGCGGATCTCCCCGGCGAGCGCGCGCAGTTCGTCTTGCGTCAGGCCCCGCAGGTCGGCGGGTTCACGGATGCGGCGGAGCAGGTCCACGGGGGCCCTCGCAGGGGGTTGAGCGGGCGACCGAAACGTTACCGCCGGGTGACGAAACGGCCGCACCGGACCGCCGGGCCGGCCGCGGGCCGCCGCCTACCATCACCGGCGTGAGCAGCGACAACCTCTTCGACCTGAGCGGTCGAGTAGCCCTCGTCACGGGCGGCAACAGCGGCATCGGGCTCGGGATGGCCGACGCCCTGGCCGCCCACGGCGCCGCCGTCGCCATCTGGGGTACCAACCCGACCAAGAACGCCGAGGCCCGCGCGACGCTGGCCCGGCACGGACGGCCGGTCCTCGACGTGGTGTGCGACGTCGGCGACGAGGCCGCGGTCGAGGCGGCCTTCGCCCGGACCCTCGCCGAACTCGGTCGGGTGGATTCGGTGTTCGCCAACGCCGGGGTGTCCGGCCGGGGGATCGCGTTCGCCGAAATGTCCACCGAGGAATGGCACCGGGTCCTGCGGGTCAACCTCGACGGGGTCTTCTTCACCCTGCGGGCGGCGGTGCGCCACATGGTGGACCGCGGTGGCGGTGGCAGCCTCGTGGTGTCCTCCTCGGGCTCGGCGTACCAGGGTCAGCAACGCGGTCAGCACTACGGGGCCTCGAAGGCCGGCATCATCGCCGTCGCCAACGCGATCGCGGTCGAGCACGCGAAGGACGGGATCCGGGCGAACTCGCTGATCTTCGGCTGGATCGAATCGGCGATGACCGACGCCACGCTGAACTGGCCGCGGTTCGCCGAGAAGGTCAAGCCCCGGATCCCGCTACGCCGCTGGGGGCGCCCCGACGACACGGGCGGCATCGCCGTCTACCTGGCCAGCGACGCGAGCCGGTGGCACACCGGGGACGTGATCACCGTCGACGGTGGTTACACGATCTTCTGAGCGGGCAGCCCCGGCGGCGGCCGCCCGCCGCCGCCGGCCGCGAACCCGCACGAGCACCGCGTCCAGCGAATCCGTGACCGACTCCCAGCAGAACCCCTCGCCCCGCCGGCGGGCGCCGAGGGTCAGCATCGCCCGGAGCGGCGCGTCATCGACGACGCGCCGCAGCGCGCGACCCAGGGCGAGCGGGTCGCCGGCCGGGACGATCAGGCCGTCGACGCCGTCGGTCACGAGCTCCGGCGGGGCGCCGGCATCGGTGACCACGACCGGTGCGCCGCACGCCATCGCCTCGGCGATCACGAGCCCGAACCCCTCGCCGCTGCGCGACGGCACGGCGACGACGTCGGCGGCGCGGTAGCGGGCGACGAGCTCGTCGTCGTCGAGACGGCCGAGGAGCCGCACGCCGGGGACCTCGGCCGCCCGGCGGGCCAGTGCGGCTCGTTCGGGCCCCTCGCCGGCCACCTCCAGCACGGCCCGGTCACCGAGACCGGCCGCGGCCCAGGCGTCGATCAGGACGTCGACCCCGTTGCGAGCCACCAGCCGCCGGACGGTGAACACCCGGCACGGTCCGGTCCGGTCCCGGGGCGGACCCGGCGAGAATCGGGAGCGATCGACCCCGTTGCCCACGACGGACGTCGTCGCCCGCGGTGCGATCCGCCGGACGTAAGCCTCCGTGTGGCGGCTCACGGCCACCACCTCGTCGGCGGCGTGCAGGACCGCCCGGCCGAGCACCCGATCGACGGTGCGCTCGAGGGTGTCGAGCACCGGGCCGTAGTCGACGAACGGGTTGTGCTGGACCACCACGAGCGGGACGCGGGCTCGCCGGGCCGCCCGAGCGGCGAGGGCTCCGAGGGGATAGACGTGCCCGTGGACGACGACGACGTCGGCGCGCCCGACGGCTGCGGCGACCGCCCGGGCCCCGCCGGGACCGGGCACCGGGACCGGTACGCCGACCCGCGATTCGAGGACGTTGACCACCCGGTGCCGGTGCACCACCGCACCGTCACGCCGCTCGCGCCGCCGGTCGTCACCGAGGCGCGAGGTGTGCACCTCGACCGACCAGCCCCGTTCGCCCAGACGGCGGACCTGCTCGGCGGCGACCCGCTCGACACCGCCGAGATGCGGCTCCCAGTAGTGGGTGACGACGAGCAGCCGACCCCTCACCGGGCCCCCGTTCGGACCGCCGTCGCCACCATCGCGTTGCCCGCCGCGGCGGCGCACCGGCCGGCGAGCCGTTCGGCCCGATCGACCACCGGCGCGAGCCGAGGCGGTAGACGCGCCAGCTCCCCCACGACGGGCGGGAGCACGTGGAAGACCTCGCAGGACTGCAGCGTCCAACCGGGCGCAGCGAGCAAACCGGCGAGCTCGGCCCGATCGAGCAGGTTGACGTGGCCGACCTCGTCGTCGAGCCGGCGGACGTGCGCCGGCGCGAGCCGCCGGCCCAGCCGCCGCAACGCAGCCCGATCGTTCGGCGTGGTCACCACGAGCGTGCCGGCGCACACGCGGCGCAACTCCTCGAGCAGCCCGCTCAGCCGGTCGGCGGGAAGGTGCTCGACCACCTCCGAGCACAGCACGACGTCGAAGGACCGGTCGGCGAAGGGCAGGGCGGTGCCGTCGGCGACCGCGACCCGACCGTCGGCGTGAGCGGCGGCCCGCTCGCAGTAGCCGAACGCGAGATCGCAGCCCACGGCCACGGCGCCGGCGTGCCGTGCGACCGCGAGGTAGTCCCCGGTGCCGCAGCCCACGTCGAGCACCCGTCGACCCGGCGCGCTCACCCGCCGCAGCGACGCTGCGACGGCGTCGAAGCGCCGCCGGTGGTACCGGCGATCCCAGAACGACGTTGCGTCGTAGCGGTCGACCACGGCCGCCTCCCGCTCGTACCGGTCGCGGGCGGAAGGATCGGTGGACGACGGCACTTCGATGGTGGTCATGCTCGGCTCCGGGATGGGCTCGACGGTTCGGGTGACGGTTCGGGTGACGGTTCGGGGACGGCGAGCACGGCGGCGCCGCCCGCTTGCCAGACGACGGCGAAGGCGGTGGTGAGGGGCCGCGGTCCGCCGGGGACGACCAGGACGTAGGGCGTGCCGAGCGCGCGGGCCGCCGCGGCCGGGTCGGTGTCCGAGCGGTACAGCCGGTTGACCGCGACGGCGGTGGTCCGCTCGTCGGCGCCGTACAGCCATCGCAGGTCGCCGCCGGATCGGACCGGCCGGTCGGCGAGCGCGCCGACCCACCAGCCGAGTGGCGCCCCGGCGACGTCGGACACCGCCACCGGGGACCCGGGAGGGGTGGCGGTGCGCAGCCAGGCCGCTGCGGCGGCCGTCTCGGGGGCGAGCACGCGGTACCGCTCGACCGCCGCGGCGAACGACCCGATCCCGAGCGCGATCGCAGCGGCGACGGTCGTCGCGCCGAGCGCGATCGCGACGAGCCCGAGCCGCTGCTGGCGGGGCTGGCGGAGCGGTCGGGGCGAGGCGCGCTCGGTGAGTGCGGACCACCCCGCCAGCCCGGCCAGCACCGTCAGCGCCGGCACGTCGTGGAGGTACCGGGGTTCCCCGGTCACGGCGAGGGCGACGAACCAACCGGCGCAGCACGCGGACGCCGTCGCGCTCAGCGCCGTGATCGGCCGGCGCCGCGCGACGCCGGCCGCCGCGACCAGGACCGCCGTGCCGACCACGGCGGCCCCGAGCAGCCATGCCGGGCCGAGGATGCGTTCGGCTGCGGCCACCGACACCCGAGGCCGGTCCGACGCCGTCCCGGCGGCGAGAACGAGCGGGGCGTGCAGCACCGCAGCGAGCGCACCGAGCGCTGCGAGCGCCACGAGTCCCCGACGACGAGGCCTCGCCGCCATCGGTGCCGGTAGTGCGATCACCACGACGACGGCTGCGGCGACGGCTGCGGTCACGAGGTGCGACGTCGCAACGGTGGCGAGACCGGCCAACGCGGCCGGGGCGAGCGGACCACCTCGCCGGTACCGGGCGACGGCATGGACGGTGACCAGACCGGCGGCGAGCCCGATCGCCTGCGGGAACCCGCCCCAGGCGACGACCTCGGCCCCGGCAGCGCTTCCTACCGCAGCGACGGCACCGACGGCCGCCGCAGCACGACCCGCCGCCCGGCCGATCCAGACGATCGCCGCCCCGACCAGCACGCCGGCGAGTGCCCCGAGGCCCGCCGCCGCGAAGCGAGGGCCGACCGCTGCGTCGAGCAGGCCGGCCAGCCACGGCACCATCGGCGGGTAGCCGGTGATCGCCGGCGCGCCGGGAACCCCCCGCCACGAGGAGGCGTGCCGCAGCCAGTTCCCCATGTCGATCGTCGCCGGCGCGGCACCGCGGGCGAGTACGACGAACCGCCAGGCCGCCACGGCGACGACCAGCGAGGGCGCGAGCACGGGAGCCGACCGCACGACCGCAAGCGCCCGGCGAACGGGCATCATCCGGCTCGCCACCACAACACGTCGCTCTGCCGACGATCGGGTTCGTCCTCCCACACCCACACCGACACCTCCGCCGTCGCGCCGGCCGGCACGGCGTCGCCCGCGAGCTCGACCCGCTCGGCCGCCCCTGCGGCGAGCGCGACGGTCCGCACCACGCCGAGGACGCTCGCCTGTTCCCAGGGCCGGTCGAGACCCGGCGGCGCGACGACGAACCAGGCCCGACCCGTCACCGGTCGGGCCGAGGTGTTCGCGACCACCGCCACGACCCGGGACCGATCGGCGGCGAGCTGCGGGGGGTCGAGATCGATGATCGCGAGGCGGCCCGACGGTGCACCCCGGCGATCGATGCGTTCGTCTCCGGGCAGCTCGAGCGGAGGCCCGTCGACCGCGACGTCGTCGACGACCCCGGTGGCGTCCCGGAGGCGCACGCCGAGCACGTACCGGCCCGCAGGGAGCGGGACGTCGGTGTCGAGCTCGAACGTCGCCCGCACCGGTCCGCCGGCCACGGGGACCCTCCCCAGGTCCACGCTTCGCGCCGTCCCTCCGACGCGTTGCGCCCGGACCTCGGCGACGATGCCGCGGGTCGGATCGGCCACGCCCGTGTCGAGGCGCACGGTGCCACGGACGGTCGCGCGGACGAACGGGCCGCTCGTGCGGGCCCAGGCGACGACGTCGGACACGATCGCCGACCCCACCGGCACTGCTCCCCGACGAAGCACCGTTCCTTCCGGGGCGACCGTCAGCTCACCGGTGACCCTGGTGCCGTCCCCGTGGACCCATCGGTCGCCGGCCAGCTCCCGGTGGACGTAGGCCCAGACCTCGTAGCGCCCCGCCGCCACGGTCACCGGCTCGTCCCAACGCAGCTCGACCCGGCGCTCGGGCCCGACGACGAGTTCCTGGCGGCTCGAGCGCGCCACGGCGCGCCGCCATGCGTCGCCGTCGCCGGGCGGGGCGAGCACGAACCACGCCCGCACTCGATGCTCGACCTCGTCGTTGTTCACGACCGTCGCCACCAGCGCCACCGACCCGCCGACGGCGTGCACGGACGTGGTGCCGAGCGCGACCGTCCGACGCTGCTCGGGGGCGACGGCGTGGGCGCGCCAACCCACGGCCGCGATCGGTGCGATCACCGCCACGACGACGATCGGTAGCAACTGACGGCGCGACGACCACCGTCGGCACCGCCGCGTCACGGCGTCCCCACGGCGACGACGAGGACGTCCGGATTGGCGACGACGACGACACCCCCGGCTGCTTCGAGCGCTGCGGGGTCCAGCTCGGCGAACCCGTCCCAGGCCGCAGGCAGGAACAGGTAGGACACCCCGGCTTCACGGGCCCGCCGGAACGAACTCGGATCGGGGAAGGTCTCGAAGATGCGCTGGGACTCGCGGGCTCGCTCGCGTTCTTCGGCGACGTTCAGCCACACCAGCAGCGATCCGGCGAGCGCCGGTCGCCGACCCGCTCCCTCGACCCACCATCCGAACGGCCCACCCCGCACGGGCGGAACGGCGACCACGGCGCTCGGCGGCGTCCGGTCCCGCAGGTAGGCGAAGCCGTCGAACGACCCCGGCCCGACGACGGTGTAGTAGTTGCGCTGCAGTTCGAAGAACACCGCTCCCTGCCATGCGACCGCGAGCGCGAGCACACCGGCGGTCGCCCGCAGCGGCCACCGAGCCCACGCGAACCCGACCCGCACGAGGAGGCCCACGACCGCTGCCGCCCACGCGGCGAGTCCCACCACCGTGAGCTGCGGCAGCAGGTAGTGGAAACGTGACTCGCGCAGCAGCAGGATGCAGGAGGCCCACGTGGCGAATCCCGAGGAGGCCAGGAGCCACAGCGGGTCGCGACGACGTCCCACCAGCAGCAGCGGCGCCGCAGCCGCGACGACCACGGCGAGTTGCCAGCCGAACTCGGCCTCCCGGAACAACCGCTGCATCGAACCGAGGTGGTCCCCCAGTCCGGGGGATGCCGACTCCATTCGGCTCCAACTGCTCACGAGCACCGTGCGGACCAGATCGCGGTAGACGAGCACGAGCGGGGTGCAGCACACCGCCACCCGTGCCCACCATCCGAGGTAGCAGCGGGCCAGCACGCGGCGGTGACGGCCGGCGAGCGCGAGCGCACCGGCGGCATGGAACAGGGCATGGACGCCCACCACGACGAGGGTGAGATGCGAGGTAGCCCCGATCGCGGCCACGCACAACCCGTCGATCCAACGGGCGCGCGCACCGTGTTGACAGCGCACGAGCCCGATGAGCGCCACGGGCCACGACCCGAGCGACAGGAGCTGTGGATACCCACCCCATGCCGTCGCCTCACCGATGGCGCTCGCACACAGCAGTGCGCCCCCGGCAGCCGCCGCGATCCATCCGTCGGCGACACGACGCAGCAACCACCACGTGCCCACCGCCGGCGCGATGCCACAGACGGCTCCGAGGAGCATCACCCCGACCGGGATGCCGACGACCGACGTGACCGCGACCGTCAGCACCGGGATCAGCGGCGGATAGGCCGTCGGCAAGGGCCGCACGCCCTGACCGAGCGCCGCCCAGCCGTAGGCCAGCCAGTTCCCGGGATCCGGTCCCGACGGCACGCCCGCCGACCAGAAGCTGCCGAACCGGAACACGAACGCCGCAGCGGCGGCGATGGCGAACACGACCACCGACCACCGCTCGCTCCCGGGTTCGGTGTCGTCGGCCGCGACGGGCATGCCATTCGATCGGCACGAACGTGTCGGGCGTGAACGTTCCTTGAACCCTCGTCGACCCCGCTCGGTCGCGGACTACCCCGTCATCGGGCGGGCGACGACCGGGGTGCCCGGCGGGACGGGCGCATCGGCTCGATCCCCTCGGTCCGGTGGAACCGCCGTCGACCGTGGACGACGAGGCGAACCACGCCGCACCCGGCCACCACCGACGCACCGGCGATGATGGCCGCCTGCGCCAGCCCGGCGAACGCTTCGGCCCGGCGGGGCGATCCGTCGAACACCGTGACCACGAGCAGCCCGAGATCGAGGCCGAGACCGACCGCGAGCGACACGAGGCCGCTGCGCCGCACCCGGCGGAGGGCACGGTCGTCGTCCGCGCCACCGGGACGTCGCCGCCCCGGCCGGACGGGACCGAACGCACCGAGCAGGAAGCCGGCCAATGCCGCCTGGACACCGAGCACGATGAGGATCGGGGCGAAGAACCGGGGTTGCCAGACGAGCGAGCCGAATCCGACGCCCGCCGGCGAGACCAGGTGCCAGAGGCTCAGCAGCAGGCCGAGCGCGGCGACGAGCAGACCGGGCAGGACGAGCACCAGGTCCGGCGCGAGCAGCAGGATCGTCTTGAGGTGGCGCCACCCGTCCCGGAAGGTGTCGAGCTTCGACTCCCCGATGCGGGACCGGTAGCCGGTGGGGATCTCCCGGACCTCCCAACCCGAGCGCCCTGCGGCGATCAGCATCTCCGACGCGAACTCCATGCCCGTCGAGCGCAGGTCGAGTTCGCCGAGACCCGTGCGACGGAACGCCCGGAAACCGGACTGGCTGTCCGTGAGGCGCTCGGGCCCGCCGGCGCGCCGGACCAGGAACGTGAGCGCCGGCGTGCCGACGAAGCGGTGCAGGAACGGCATCGTGCGCGCCGTCGCGCCGGTCCATCGAGCACCGAGCACGAGATCGGCCTGCCCGTCGCGCACCGGCCCCACCAGCTCGCCGATGCGGTGGAGCGGGTAGGTCCGGTCGGCGTCGGCCATCACCACGACCTCGCCTCGGGCGGCGGCGAACCCGGCGGCGAGCGCCGCGCCGTACCCGCGCACCGGCTGGTGCACCACGCGTGCTCCGGCCGCGGCGGCGAGCTCGGGCGATCCGTCCTGCGAGCCGTTGTCGGCGACGACGACCTCGCCGGTGAGCCCGGCGTCGGCGATCGCCTGGAACGCTTCCCCCACCACCTCGGCGACGCAGCCTGCCTCGTCCAGGCACGGCAGCACCACCGAGACCATCGGCGCCGTCGGCGCTGCGGTCCGGTCGGGGCGGATGGCGACGCGCTGCGCCATCAGCCGACCGACGTGCGCCGGCGGGACGTGACGACGAGACCGGCGCCGACCGCGACGACGACGGCACCGGCGACCAGGAGCACCGTCGTGTCCGAGCCCGTCGCCGGCAACGGCGTGCCGCCGACGTTCAGCGTCGCGGCGAGCACCCGGGTCGACCCGACGGGGTTCAGTCCGGTGGCGGTGAGCGTCTGGGTGCCCGTCAGGGTGGCCGGGATCGTCACGGACGTGCTGAACGAGCCGTCCGCCGTCGTCATCACCGTGGACAGCACCGTCTGCGCGGCGCCGATCGTGATCGTCACCTGGGACAGCGGGGCGTAGCCGGATCCGGTCACCGTGAGGGCACCGCCCGGGGCCGGCGCCGGGTTGGACACGCTCACCGTGCCGGTCGGTTCGTAGCTCGCCGAGGCCGGCCCCGCGAGGGCGACGAGGCTCACCGCGACGAGGGCGGGCCGGATGATGGCTCGAAGGTTCATGATCGCTCCTGCACTGGCGCTGCGCGACCAATCGGCACGGCCGGTGCCCGTGTTGAGCCGCTGGCCCATCGCGTCCCACGTCCGGGACGCGTGCAGACCCACCGCCGTTCGAGCATCAGGCCGCGGGCGGCACCGGCCGCTGCGGCGCGGGCGTCAGCGCGGCGGTGCGAGCACGGCGAGCCCGGCGCCGCGCCAGGCGGCGCATCGCTGTGCGACGGCTCGACCCACGACGTAGCCAGCCCCGAGAACGGCCATCCCGCCGACCCCGTCGAGCCAGTAGTGGTTGGCCGTGACCATGATGCAGAACAGCGTCAGGCCGGGATACGCCACCACGAGCCAGCGCATCCAGCGTCGCCGCACCAACGGGTAGATCACGAACGAGCACCACAGCGCCCAGGCGCAGTGCAGGCTGGGCATGGCGGCGAACTGGTTCGACACCTTCTTCAGCGCCGTCGACTCGAAGTTCCACAGCCCGCCGACGGTCTTGAGCGTGTCCTCGAACCCGTAGGGCGACAGGCTGCGCTCCGCGGCGATCCGGCCACCGCCGTAGAGGCTCGCCGTGTCGTCGAGCAGGCGGGGCGGCATCAGGGGGAACAACGAGAACCCGACGAGCGCGAACGCCGTCGTGAACCCCAGGGTGTTGCGCCACGTGGGGAACCGTTCGGGTGCGCGCCGGAACAACCAGACGAACGCGACGAGCGTGACGACGAAGTGCGCCGAGCCGTAGAAGACGTTCATCGCCCAGACGAAGCCACGCCAGCCGACGAACAGCGACTGCAGGTGGGGTTCGACGAAGAGACCGACCGAGCGCTCGAGGTCGATGATCTTGCGAGCGTTGTCGAACGCCTCGACCGGTTCCTGGCCGGGCTGCAGTCCGGCCGAACCGAACACGTTCCGGACCAACGTGTAGAGCGCGTAGAAGCCGACGATGATCCCGAGCTCTTTCCACCAGGCGAGCTGGTGCGCCGGCCGGGCGGTTCGCCCGTGCGCGCCGAGATCGTCCGCGAGCTGCATCGCCGGAAGGTTACGCCAGCGTGGACACCACGTGTGCGGGCGGAATCCGGTCGGGTCGTACGAACCGACGTCGAATCGGGGCCACGGGCTGGTTGACTGAGGGGCGCACTCGCCGTCACGACCCGAGGGACCGATGCGTTCACGCCGCTTGACGACACTCTTGGTGTCCACATCGCTACTGGTGGTGGTCGCCGGCTGCGGCTCGGCGGCCGATGGGCCCGTCGTGGGCGCCGCCGTCGCCCCGGCGACCGACGCGCCGGTCCCGGCGGTGGCGTCCGGCGGCGCCGCGATGCTGCTGCGCGCCGTCACGGGCGTGGGGTCCCGCAGCGTCGCCGTCGAGATGACCGTCGACGGCGGTGTCGTGGCCACGGGTGCGCTCGACCCCGCCTCCCGGCGGGCCCGGGTCACCGTCGACCTCGGCCGCCTCACCGGCCCGAGTGGCTCGTCCGCCCGCAGCCTGCCCGCGGGCCTCGCGCCGACCGGCACGGTCGACGCCGTCGTCGATGGAGCGACCGCCTACCTGCGGCCCGGCTCGCTCGGCCCGGTGCTCGGCGTGCCCGCCGACCGACCGTGGATCCGTGTCGCCAGCGACGCCCTCGGGCTCCCGGCGCTCGACCGGGCCGGGTCGGCCGACATGCTCGATCTCGGCGGGCTCGACCTGCCGTCGGTCCTCGCCTCGCTCGGCCGGATCGCCGGCGCCATGCGCGACGAAGGCCCCGACACCGTGCGCGGTGTGGCAACCACCCGGTACTCGCTCGCGGTGCCCGCCGGCGACGACCGCTCCGTGCCGGTCCTCGTCTGGCTCGACGCCGAAGCCCTGCCCCGACGGATCGAGCTGCGCGCCCCCGACGGCCGGAACGTGCGCATCGAAGCGTTCGACTGGGGCCGCCCGGTCGAGGTGACGGTGCCGACGCCCGCCACGATCGTCGAGCTCCGCGACCTGCCGCTGCTGGGCGCGCTGGTCGACCGGCTGGTGGCGGCTCGCTCCGCCCGAGGCTCCGGGAGCGACTGAAAGCACCCCGTGCCATGCTGTCCCCCGGCCGGGTGCATCCCGGTCGCCGAGGGACGTCGGGGGGTCGCATGGACACGAGGATCGACGGACATCCGGGCACCCAGGCGCTCGCCGTGCTCGAAACCGCCGGCGTCGACGTGCTGTTCACGTTGAACGGCGGCCACATCTGGCCCCTGTACGACGCCGCCCGCACCCGGGGCTGGCGGGTGGTCGACACCCGCCACGAGCAGACTGCGGCGTTCGCGGCCGAGGCGTGGGCCAAACTCACCCGCCGGCCCGGCGTCGCCGCCCTCACGGCCGGGCCGGGGGTGACCAACGGGGTGTCGGCCATCACCTCGGCCCATTTCAACGGTTCGCCGCTCGTCGTGCTCGGCGGCCGGGCGCCGCAGGCCCGCTGGGGAGCCGGGAGCCTCCAGGAACTCGACCACGTACCGATCGTCGCCTCGATCACGAAAGCAGCGGGCACCATCACCGACCCGGCGCGTGCCGGGGCCATGGTCGCCGAGTACGCCTCGCTGGCCTGGTCGCCGCACCGGGGGCCGGTGTTCCTCGACGTGCCGATGGACGTGTTCTTCTCCCCCGCCACCGGCACGGCGCCGGCCGTGACCCCGGGGGTCCACGAACCCGACCCCGACGCTGTCGCCCGCATCGCCGAGCTGCTGGCCGGGGCCGAGCGACCGGCGGTGATCGTCGGCTCCGACGTGTACTGGGCCGGGGCGTGGGAGGCCCTGCGCGCTGCGGTGGAGCACCTGCGGGTGCCGTGCT